>CAYGMD010000109.1:0-14943 GCA_964350785.1 uncultured Acidobacterium sp.
CCCCCTACCCGCCCCGACCGCGACCAGCGCCGGACCCTGCGCCGGTTGAAGCGGGGGGAGTAAGATGCCTCGTGCCCTTACGGTTCATCGTCCTCCTCCTGGCGGGATCGCTGTTCTTCTTCCTGCCCTTCACGGTCGACTTCCTCACCGACTGGCTGTGGTTCGGCGAGGTCGGCTACCGGGCCGTGTATTCGACCGAGATTACGGCGCGGGCGGCGCTGGCCATGGCGGTGTTCGTGGTCGCCGCCGGGTGGCTGACCGCCAACGTCCGCATTGCCCTGGCGGCGATTTCGCCGGCCCCGATTGCCTTCACCACCCGTGAGGGGTTCACGGTCGCCCTGCCCACGCGCGATCAACTGAAGCCCCTCGTCATGCTGGCCGTGGTGGTGGCGGCCTTCCTGCTCTCGTCGTTTGCCTCGAGCCAGTGGATGACCGTGCTCACGTGGTGGCACCAGGCCCCGTTCGGCACCAGCGACCCGGTGCTGGGCCACGACGCCAGCCTGTACATCTTCACGCTCCCCGCCCTGGAGCTGGCCCGCGGCCTGGTCATGGGCCTGATCATGCTGGCGGCGCTCGGCGCCGCCGCCCTGTACGTGGCCGCCGGGCAGATGGCGCTGACGCCGTTTGGCGTGCGCGTCGACGACCGGGCCCGCCGCCATCTCACGTGGCTGGCGGCGGGGTTCTTCCTCACCCTGGCGCTGGGCGCCTGGCTCAGCCGCCTGAACGAGATCGTGGCGCCCTCCGGGATCATCCAGGGCGCCAGCTACGCCGACGTCAACGCGCGCATGCCCGCGGCCCTGCTCCTGATGGGCGCCGCCCTCGTCGCGGCCGGCCTGGCCGCCGCCTCGGCCACCAGCCGCTCGAACCGCCTGCTGCTGGCCGGCGCCGCGCTCTACGGCATCGCCCTGCTGGGCGGTGAAGGCTACGCCACCATGCTGCAGCGCTTCGCGGTCACGCCCAACGAGCAGGTGCGCGAAACGCCGTTCATCGAATACAACATCGCCGCCACGCGCGAGGCGTTTGCGCTGGATCAGATCGAAGAGCGCGAGCTGCCCGGCGACGCCGCGCTGACGCGCGCCGACCTCGAGGCCAACCGCGGCACGCTCGACAACGTGCGGCTCTGGGACCACCAGCCGCTGCTCGAGACGTTCGGGCAGATCCAGGAAATCCGCACCTACTACGATTTCGTGTCGGTCGATAACGACCGCTACATGATCAATGGCAAGAACCGGCAAGTAATGCTGTCGGTGCGCGAGCTGAACCCGGCGGCGCTGCCCAACCGCACCTGGGTCAACGAACGGCTGGTGTTCACCCACGGCCACGGCCTGACGCTGGGGCCGGTGAACGAGGTCACCAGCGAGGGCCTGCCGGTGCTGTTCGTGCGCGACCTGCCGCCGGTGACCAGCGTCGACATCGACATCACCGAGCCCAGCATTTATTTCGGCGAGCTGGCCGGCGACTACATCGTCGTCCGCACCAAGGCGCAGGAGTTCCATTACCCGAAGGGCGAGGACAACGTCTACAACCAGTATGCCGGCACCGGCGGCATCCCCATCAACTCGTTGTGGACCAAGATGCTGTTCGCCGCCCGGTTCCGCTCCTATCAGATCCTGCTGAGCGACGACATCACCAACGAGAGCCGGCTGATGTTCGACCGCCAGATTCGCCGGCGGGTCTCGAAGATTGCGCCGTTCCTGGTGTTCGACGAGGACCCGTACCCGGTGGTCAGTGACGGCCGGATTTTCTGGATCCAGGACGCCTACACGACCACCGACCGCTATCCGTACGCGACCGCGGCCGGCGGCGTGAACTACATCCGCAACTCGGTCAAGATCGTGCTCGATGCCTACCACGGCACGGTCCAGTTCTACCTGGCCGACCCCGACGACCCGATCGTCCAGACCATCGGCCGGATCTTCCCGACGCTGCTGCGGCCGCTCGCCGAGATGCCCCAGGACCTGCGCCATCACGTGCGCTATCCGGAAGGCATCTTCCAGATCCAGTCGTCGGTGTATGCGACGTATCACATGACGAACCCGGCGGTGTTCTACAACAAGGAAGACCAGTGGGAAGTGCCGGCCGTCGACAGCAGCGGCGAGACCCGGCGCATGGAGCCGTACTACACGATGATGAAGCTGCCGGGCGAGACCGACGCCGAGTTCATCCAGATGCTGCCGTTCACGCCGCGGCGGCGCGACAACCTCGCGTCGTGGATGGTGGCGCGCAGCGACGGCGAGCATTACGGCAAGCTGCAGGTGTTCCAGTTCCCGAAGCAAACGCTGGTGTTCGGCCCGCAGCAGGTGGTGGCCCGCATCAACCAGGACCAGGTGATCTCGCCGCAGATCACGTTGTGGAGCCAGCAGGGCTCGCAGGTGATCCAGGGCACGCTGATGGTGATCCCGATCGAGCAGTCGCTGATCTACGTGCGGCCGCTCTACCTGCGGGCGCAGGCCGGCCGCATCCCCGAACTGACGCGCGTCATCGTCGCCTACCAGAACCGCATCGTGATGGAACGGACGCTCGACGAAGCCATCGCCCGGCTGTTTGGCGAGAGCGACCGGACACCGCGCCCGGCGGCCTCGCCCACCACGGCGCCGGCGACACCGTCGGCCGGGACACCGGCCGCGCCCGGCGCCACCGGTGGCGTCGAGTGGGACCGCATGGCCGGCGAAGCGCGCGCGGCCTATCAGCGCGCGCTCGACGCGCAGCGCGCCGGCGACTGGGCGAAGTACGGCGAAGAGATCAAGCGGCTCGGTGAGCTGCTCGAGCGGATGAAGCAGCCGAGGCAATAGGGTGCCTAGGGTGCCTAGGGTGCTCACACGACTGCGTTCTCTTGACGTCTTCCGCGGTGCGACCGTCGCCGCCATGGTCATCGTCAACAACCCCGGCGATTGGAGCACGGTCTACTGGCCGCTGCTTCACGCCGAGTGGCACGGGTGGACGCCTACCGATCTGATCTTTCCGTTTTTTCTGTTTATCGTTGGCGTCTCGATCACCTTCAGTCAGCGCGTTGCGGCCGTCACCACGGTGCTGCGGCGCGGCGCGGTCATCTGGGGTCTTGGGCTGTTCCTCGCGGGATACCCGCTCTTCAGGCTGGCGACCATCCGCATCCCCGGCGTGCTCGCGCGAATTGCGTGGTGTTATGTGGTGGCGGCCCTGCTCACGCGCGTCATCGGCGATCGGCCCGGGCGCTATCGCATGGTCGCGGCCATCACGACGGCACTGCTCGCCGCGTACGGGCTGCTGCTCACCGTCGTCCCCTTCCCCGGCGGAACCGCGGGCGACCTGAGCGCTACCGGCAATATCGGCGCATGGATCGACCGCGGCGTGTTCGGCGTCCACCTGTGGCGCGGCGGCGCCTGGGATCCTGAAGGCCTGGCCAGCACCGTGCCGGCCATCGGCACCACGCTCCTCGGCGTGCTGGCGGGATGGTGGATACGCGATGCGCCATCGCCACGGGCCGTGGTGCGGGGGCTCCTCCTCTGGAGCCTCGCGGGCGTCGTCGCCGGCCTGCTCCTGTCCCCGTGGCTGCCCATCAACAAGAGCCTGTGGACCAGTTCGTATGTGCTGTTCACCGCCGGCATCGCCGCCGCCAGCCTGGCCGCCTGTTACTGGGCCTGCGACATTCGCCACACGACGCGAACGCGACAGATCACCGAGCCGCTGGTGGCCCTGGGGCGCAACGCGATCCTGCTGTTTGTCCTGTCGGGCTTGATCGCGAAAACGCTGATCTACGTGAAATGGCCCGCACACGGAGTCGCGATGGGCCAATGGATCTATGCGACCGGGTTTCTCCCATTCGCTCCACCCCACGTCGCCTCACTGCTGTACGCGGTAGCGAATCTGCTGGTGCTCTATGCCGTGCTGGCCGCACTCCACCGCCGACGCACCTACTTCAGCGTCTGAAGCACCTTTGGCACCTTTGGCACCTTAGGCACCTTAGGCACTATGATCATCCTCGTGCCCGTCCTCGACGCTCACCAGCGCCCGCTTCGCAACCTGCGCCTGTCGGTCACGGATCGCTGCAACCTGCGTTGCCAGTACTGCATGCCCGAGGCCGACTACCTCTGGCTGCCCCGCGAGGACATCCTGCACTTCGAGGAAATCGACCGGCTGGTCGATCAGTTCCTGGCGCTGGGCGTCGACAAGGTCCGCCTCACCGGCGGCGAGCCGCTGCTGCGGCGCGACCTGCCCGAGCTGGTCGGGCGGCTGGCGCGGAAGACCGCCATTCACGATTTCGCCATGACCACCAACGCCGTGCTGCTCGCGCCGGCGGTCGCCGACCTCAAGGCCGCCGGCCTGCACCGGCTCACCATCAGCCTCGATACGCTGCAGCGCGACCGCTTCGTCAAGCTGGCACGGTTCGACGAGTTGCCGCGCGTGGTCGCCGGCATCGACGCCGCGGTCGACGTCTTTCCCGGCGTCAAAATCGACACGGTGATGATCCGCGGCGTCAACGACGACGAGTTGATTGCGCTGCTGGAGTTCGCCCGCGAGCGGCGCGCCGAAATCCGCTTCATCGAGTACATGGATGTGGGCGGCGCGACCACGTGGTCGATGAACCAGGTGGTGTCGCGGCAGGACATGCTGGCGACGATTGCCGCCCATTACGGGCCGGTCACCCCCATCCGCGAATCCTCGTCGGCCCCGGCCGAGCGCTATCGCCTCGCCGACGGGACGGTGTTCGGCATCATCGCGTCGACGACCGAGCCGTTCTGCAAGTCGTGCGATCGCAGCCGGCTCACGGCCGACGGGCTTTGGTATCTCTGCTTGTATGGCGCGCGGGGCGTGGACCTGCGGGGGCCGCTGCGCGGCGGCGTCAGCGACGAGGCGCTGCGGGAACTGGTGACCGGCGTGTGGCACGCCCGCACCGATCGCGGCGCCGAGGTGCGGTTGTCCCAGCGCGAGCGCTCACCGTTGATTCCGGTGAGCACCCTGCGCCGGGATCCGCATTTGGAAATGCACACGCGGGGCGGCTAGGCCACCTGCTACGAACAGTGCGCTTCGAACGCCTTCTGCAGTTCGGCCGCGATCATGTCCGACGAGCGCGTCTCGATATCCTTGCGCTCCATCAAGTAGACCAGCTTGCCGTCCTTCATCAAGCCAATCGACGGCGACGACGGCGGGTACGGGGCGAAGTGGGCGCGCGCCGCATCGGTCGCCTCGACATCGGCGCCGGCAAACACCGTGGCCAGGTGATCGGGCCGCTTGCCCTGCCGCAAGGCGAGGGCAATGCCCGGGCGGGCCTTGCCGGCCGCACAGCCGCACACCGAGTTCACCACGATCATCGTCGTACCGGCCTGCTTGACGGCGGCCTCCACGGCCTCCGGCGTCTTCAGGTCGGCGAAGCCCAGGCGGGCCAGCTCCGCCCGCATGGGCGCAATGAACGGTTCTGGATAGCGTTGCACGATCATGTGTGTTGAATCCCCTTCGGAAAAACCAGCGTCTTACCAGTCATCATTGTAACTGGAATGGTCCCCGGCGAGCGGATTTCCGCCGTCAACCGCGCGCCGGTGCGGGTCGACGGCGACTACGTCCTGTACTGGATGATCGCGACCCGCCGCACCCGCCACAACTTCGCGCTCCAGCGGGCCGTGGAACACGCCGTCCGGCTCGGCAAGCCGCTGATTGTGCTCGAGGCGCTGCGGGCCGGCCACCGCTGGGCCTCGGCGCGGTTTCACCAGTTCGTCGTGGATGGGATGCGCGACAACGCTCGCGGGTGTCGACGCGCGGGGGTTCGCTACCATCCGTACCTCGAACAGCACGACGGCGAGGGGCGCGGACTGCTCGCCCACCTGGCCGCCCACGCCGCCGTGATCGTCACCGACGACTCCCCGTGCTTCTTTCTGCCGGCCATGGTCGCCGCGGCGGGCGGCCGCGTGCCGGTGGCGCTGGAGGCGGTGGATGCCAACGGCCTGCTGCCCGTGCGCGCCGTGCCCAAGGTGCACCTCACGGCCTATTCGTTCCGCCGCGCCCTGCAGGCCACGCTGCCCGCGCACCTGCGGCAGCGGCCGCAGGCCGATCCCCTCGCGGCCCTGCAGGGTGCGCCGCCGGAACTGCCGCCCGGTACCGCGGCGCGCTGGCCCGACGCGCTGGCCTGGCTGGATGGGGGCGGCTCGTTGAACGCGTTGCCGATCGACCGCCGGGTCCGCGCCGTCGAGCAACGCGGCGGCGCCACGGCCGCGGCCCGGGCGCTGCGGCAGTTTCTCGATCACGGGCTCGCGGACTACGGCGCCGGGCGCAACCATCCCGATCGCGATGTCGCCAGCGGCCTCTCGCCGTACCTGCATTGGGGGCACATTTCGCCCCATGAGATCTTCGACGCGATCATGGCCCGCGAGGGCTGGCTGGGCGACACGCCGCTGCGGGCCACCGGCGTCCGCGAGGGCTGGTGGGGAGTCGGCGCCAATGCCGAGGCCTTTCTCGATCAGCTGATCACCTGGCGGGAACTCGGCTTCAACTTCGCCGCCAAGCGCGACGACCACGACCTGTTCGAGTCGCTGCCGGCCTGGGCGCTTGCCACGCTGGCGGCGCACGAGACCGACGAGCGCGAGTGGGTGTACGACCTCGACCACCTGGAACGCGCGCGGACCCACGACCCGCTGTGGAACGCGGCCCAGCGCCAGTTGGCCGGCGAAGGCCGCATGCACAACTACCTGCGCATGCTGTGGGGCAAGAAAATCCTGCAGTGGTCGGCGACGCCGCGCGAGGCGCTGGCCGCGATGATTGAACTGAACAACAAGTACGCGCTCGACGGCCGCGACCCCAACTCGTCCAGCGGCATCTTCTGGGTGCTGGGCCGGTACGACCGCCCCTGGTTTCCCGAGCGGCCGATCTTCGGGGTGGTGCGTTACATGACGTCCGAGAGCGCGGCGCGCAAGCTGCGGCTGCGCGAGTATCTGAAGAAGTACGGCAATCCGGAAACAGGAGATCAGGAGATCACGAGAAATCTACTCTCCTGAACTCCTGCCCTCCTGTTTACGATTCGATCAGTCTCTTGATCTCAGCCGCGACCTTCGCATACTCGGCATCGAGTGACGCCACCAAAGGCGCCAGCCGTGACAGATCGCCGGCGCGGCCCTGCTCGTCCAGTTCCTGGCACACGCCCAGCATCGCGGTGGCGCCGATGTTGCCGGCGCTGCCTTTCAACGAGTGAGCGGCGCGCTGCACCCCGCCGGCATCGCCGTCCTGCCACGCCGCGCGCAGCCGGGCCATGCGCCCGGGCACATCCGCCAGGAACAGCCCGAGCACCTCGTTGAGGACGTCGGCCTCGCCCGGCGGCGTCAGCTGCCGCAGGGTTTCGATCACGGCCGGGTCGAGCACCGGAGCCGGCATCACTTCCCCTTCTGGCGCCGCTGCGCCTCGCTCACGTTCTCGAGCGCGTCGAGCTGCGGCTTGACGAAGCGGTCGTAACAGGTCGGGCAATAGCTGTGCGAGAACGACACGCCCGAGTGATCGTGGAAGTAGGTCTCGACCTTCTCCCAGTAGTTCTGGTCGTTGCGAATCGCCTTGCAGTAGGCGCACATCGGCAACAGGGTCTGCAGGGCCTTGACGTTGGCCAGCGCCTCTTCGAGGCTGCGCACGCGCTCGGCCAGCGCGATCTGCAATTCGACGACCCGGGCGCCGACGTTGACCCGGGCCACCAGCTCATCTTCGTTGGCCGGCTTGGTGACGTAGTCGTTGGCGCCGGCCTTGAGGCCGGCGACGATGTCGGCGGACGAGTCGCGGGAGGTCAGCAGGATGACGTAGGTCAGCGCCTGCTCGCCCCGCGCGCGAATGCGTTCCGCCACCTCGGGACCGGCCAGCCCGGGCATTTCCCAATCGAGCAGCGCAATCGCCGGGGGATTGGGCGCCGACAGTTGGAGCCAGGCCTGCTCGCCGTCGGGCGCGAAGGTCACTTCATAGCCCGCCTTCTTCAACATCGCGCCGACCACGGTCCGTGAGACAGGCTCATCATCGGCAACCAGGACCCGCAGGACAGGCATCCGGGGATGTTATCACTCGACTCGCCGGGATGCGGCCCCGCCCACCGCTCGCTCGTGACAAGTCATCCGCTGGTGTAATCTCTGGGCATGCGAAGCGTTGCCACTCTGCCGGCCTGCCTGGCCCTGTCCCTCATCACCGCTCAGCCCGCCGCGGCGCAAATCACCGCCTTTGTCGGCGGCCGGCTGATCGACGGCACCGGCCGTGTCATCGAGGGCGGCACGCTCGTCATCGACGGCACCCGCATCGTCGCGGCCGGGCCGGCCGCCTCGACCCCGGTGCCGGCCGGCGCGACGCGGGTGGCGGTCACCGGCAAGACGCTGTTGCCGGGCCTGATCAACGCGCACGGCCACGTCGCCGCGACCACCGGCCTGCGCTCCGATCCGGCCTCGTACACCCGCGAGAACCTGACGCGGCAGTTGAAGACCTACGCCCAGTACGGCGTGACCACGGTGTTCAGCCTGGGTGACGATCAGGCGCTTGGTTTCGAGATGCGAAACGAAGAGGCCACCGGCTCGCTCGATCGGGCGAAGCTGTTCGTGGCCGGCGCGGTGATCACCGGCGACACCGCCGAGGCGGCGCGCGCGATGACCGCGACGGTCGCCGCGATGAAGCCCGACCTGATCAAGATCCGGGTCGACGACAACCTTGGCACCGGCCGCAAGATGCCGGAACCCGCCTGGCGCGCGGTGATCGACGAGGCGCATGCCCGCCAGCTGAAGGTCGCCGTGCACATCTATTCGCTGGCCGACGCCAAGGCCACGCTGGCCGGCGGCGCCGACTTCATTGCCCACAGCGTGCGCGACGTTCCCGTGGACGCGGCGTTCGTGTCGGCGCTGAAGGCCCGCGATGTCTGCTACTCGCCCACGTTCACCCGCGAGCTCTCGACCTTCATCTACGACGCGACGCCGAGCTGGGCGGACGATCCCTTCTTCGTCAAGGGCGTGACCCCGGACATCGTCATGCAGTTGAAGGATCCGAAACGCCAGGAGCAAATCCGCAACAGCGCGGGCTGGAAGGCGGGCCAACAGTACAAGGCGGGCCTCGAGGTCGCCAAGCGCAACCTGAAGGCGCTCGTGGATCAAGGCGTGCGCATCGCGTTTGGCACCGACAGCGGCCCGCCGGCGCGATTCCAGGGCTTTTTCGAGCACCTGGAGCTCGAGATGATGGTCGAGGCCGGCCTCACGCCGATGCAGGCGCTGCTCTCGGCCACCGGCGATGCCGCGCGGTGCCACCAGCGGGCCGGCCAGTTCGGCACCCTGGCCGCCGGCGCCGCCGCCGACGTGCTGATCCTCGGCGCCAACCCGCTCGACCACATCCGCAACACGCGGAGCATCGAGCAGGTGTGGATCAACGGACGGAAGGTCTTTTAGCGGGGACGCCTGGCCGGCCCATACACCGGCCGGCCGGGACGCGCGCCGGTCAGTCCCTTGGGATCGAGCACCGGCACGCCGTTGACGATCACGTGCCCGATGCCGGTCGGGTACTGGTGCGGCTGCTCGTAGGTGGCGTTGTCGCGGATGGTCGCGGCGTCGAACACCACGACATCGGCCAGCATGCCGGCGCGAATCAAGCCGCGGTCGGTGATGCCCATCTGAATCGCCGCCGCCCCGGTCATGCGGCGCACGGCGTCGTTTAGCGTCAGCACCTTGTCGTCGCGGACATACTTCGAGAGCACGCGCGGAAACGTGCCGTATGCGCGCGGATGCGGCGCCCCCTGCGACAGCACGCCCTCGCGGCGCAACGCCGACGAGTCGGTGCCAATCGTGACCAGCCCCGAGCGCAAGCCGGTCGCCACATCCGCTTCGCTCATCATGTGGTACAGCGCGCCGATGCGGCCGCCGCTGTCGATCAGCAACTGGAAGTAGACGTCCCACGGGTCCGACTTCCGTTCCGCCGCGATCTGCGCGATGCGCTTGCCGACAATCGCCTGGTCCATTTCCGGCGGCGCCGACGCAATCTGGATGCCGTCAAAGGTGGTCGCCAGCAACAGGTTCTCCCATCCGTCGATCTTGGTCTCGATCTCGGAGCGGGCGCGCTTGCGGATCTCCGGGTCGGCCAGCCGCGCCAGCATCTTGTCGCGGCCTCCTTCCTGGACCCACAACGGCAGCGTCGCCGCGAGACCCGTACCGCCCGCCGTGTAGGGATACATGGTCGCGGTCACGCGGGTGCCGGCGGCGTTCGCCTTGGTGAGCCGGTCGAGCGCCTCGCTCATCCGCCCCCAATTGGCCTTGGCCGCCACCTTCAGGTGAAACACCACGACCGGCAACCCCGCGTCGCGGCCAATCCCAATGGCTTCATCGAGGGCATTGAACAGGTTGAAGCTCTCGCCGCGAATGTGCGTGATGTAAATGCCGTTGTGCCGGGCGGCCACCTTGGCCAGCGCCACCAGCTCCGCGGTCTGGGCAAACGTGCCCGGGACGTAGATCAGCGCGCTCGACAGCCCGAGCGCGCCGTCCTGCATGGCCTGGTCGACCATGGCTTCCATGCGCGACAGTTCCGCGGCCGTCGGCGGCCGGTTGTCCAGGCCGATCACTTCGCTCCGCACGGTGGTCGCCGGTACGAACGTGCCAAGGTTGATCGTGGTACCGCGCTGGCGCAGCCGCTCGAAGTAGCCGCCGAAGCCGGTCCAGTCGAAGGGCACGTCGAACAGGCGCAGCAGATCGGCGTCGGCCGTCTCTTTCGTCCAGAACGCCGGCGATCCCCCCTCGCCGATGATCTCGGTCGTGATGCCCTGGCGCAGGTGGCTCTCGCCGTTGCCGTCCACCAGCAGGGTGGTGCCCGACTGCCCCTGCACGTCGATGAATCCGGGCGCCACCACCAGGCCGGTGGCATCGATGACCTGCCCGCCTTGTGCCGCCGACAGATCGCCGATCACGGCAATGCGGTCGCCGCGGATGCCGACGTCCTCGCGCCGCGACGGCCCGCCATCGCCCGCCATGACGTCGCCGCCGCGGATGATCAGGTCGTATCGCTCGGCCGTCGGCGCGCAGCCGGTCAGCCAGAGACAGAGACCGGCCGCCAGGGGAATGGCAAGCGCGCGGGAAAACGTCATTGCGCGCAACTATAATCGGTTCATCACTGCTTCCCAAGCGATGGTCAGCGCGTATGTACCGAAGGGTCCGGCCGAAGGCGGGCCACGCGACCGAGGCCTCTTTTCGGCCGCCGAATACGACCAGGTGCGGGCCTTCTTCGACGCCAGGCCCGACCTGTCGCCAACGCCGCTCCACGACCTGCCCACCCTGGCCCGATCGCTGAACATCGGCAGCCTGCGGGTGAAAGACGAGACCCGGCGCTTCGGCTTGAATGCCTTCAAGCTGCTGGGCGCCCGCTTCGCCATGGCCACGCTGCAGGCCGAAGGCGCGCTGCCGCCGGGCCACACCGTGGTCTGCGCCAGCGAAGGCAATCACGGCCGCGCCGTCGCCCGCGCCGCCCGCGATGCCGGCTGTCACGCGCGGGTCTACATGGCCGCCGACGCCGCCCAGGCCCGGGTTGACGCCATTGCCGGCGAAGGCGCCACGGTCATCCGCGTCGATGGCACCTACGACGATGCAGTGCGGATGCTGAGCGCCGATGCCACGGCGCACGGCTGGACCATCGTGTCGGACACCTCGTGGGACGGCTACGAACGCATTCCCCGGTTAATCATGCTCGGCTACACCCGCATGATGGACGAGGTCGCAACAGCGTCACCGGCGTTGGATGCGGTGTTTGTCCAAGGCGGCGTGGGCGGGTTGCTGTGCGGCATTGCAAGTTGGTGCGCGTTTCACGCGCCAGCCACCCGGGTGGTGTCGGTGGAGCCCGCGTCGGCGGCCTGCCTGCTCGCGTCGGCGCGCGCGGGCGCGCCCACGGCCGTGACCGGCCCGCTCACCACCGCGATGGCCGGCTTGCGCAATCGCGAAGTGTCGCCGCTCGCGTTTGAGTCGGTCCGTTCAACCGTGTCGGCCTACCTCGCCATTGACGACGAGTGGGCGTTCGAGGCCATGCGGTTGCTGGCCATGCCGGCCGGCAACGAGTCGGCCGTCGCCGCCGGGGCATCGGGCGCCGCCGCGCTGGGCGGGCTGCTCGCCCTCAGCCGCCACCCGGCCATGCCGCCGGTGCGAGAACGGCTCGGCCTGGGGCCGGCGTCGCGCGTCCTGGTGATCGTCAGCGAAGGCGTGACCGACGCTGCGCTGTGGGCCCGCGTCACCGGCCGGCCGTTGGCCGAAGGCTGATGTCGCGCCGGTTCACGACGCTTGCGTCGCTCCTGCTGTTTGTCGCGCTCACGGTCTTCATGACGTGGCCGCAAGCCAAGAGATAGGCGCAAACTTGGCAGTCCCATCGACGGCCCGGCGCGTCCCACGTCCGAACACCCCGCCCGGCCCGGGATGGAACCTTCAGCCTCTAACTCTCGTTTTTCCAATATGTTGTGGGTGACCGGCAAGCTGGCACAACCCTTGAGTAAAGAAGCAATAACCGGTGCCATCGTTTTAGGTGGTAATCACCGTCTAAGTAGGGCAATCAGACAAATGGACATTCAGCGTCCCGCCTCCGTCGCGCAAGGTAAGAAACGCAAGCAGATCATGATTGGCGTGGTTGGCGTGCTCGTCATCGGGCTCGTGTCGGTGATCCTGGCCCGGCTCAAGCCGGCCGCGCCCACGGTGGAACGCGCCACGGTGTGGATCGATACGGTCAAGCGCGGCCCCATGCTGCGGCAGGTCCGCGGCCTCGGCACGCTCGTCCCGGTGGACGAAGCGCGGCGCTGGGTGCCGGCCTCCACCCAGGGACGCGTCGAGCGCATCGTGCTTCGTCCCGGCGTGCAGGTCACGCCCGACACCATCGTGCTCGAACTGAGCGACCCGCAGGTGCAGCAGGCGCTGAACGATGCCGACCAGCAACTGCGCGCGTCTGAGGCCGACTTCAACAGCCTGAAGGCGCGCCTCGACGCCGAGACCCTGAATCAGCGCGCGCAAGCCGCCATTGTCAGGGCCGATTTCCAGAACGCGCAGACCGAACGCGAGATGAACGAAGGCCTCGCCAAGGACGGCCTGGTGTCCACCCTGGTGCTGCGGCAATCCGTGGTCCGCGCCGAATCGCTGAAGACGCGCGATGCCATCGAAACCGACCGCCTGAAGGTGTCCGCGCAGAGCGCCCGCGCGCAGCTGGCGTCGGCACAGGCCCTGGTGGACCAGCGCAAGTCAAACCTGGCGCTGCGCCGCCAGCAGGTGGATCAGCTGCGCGTGCGCGCCGGCATGTCGGGCGTACTCGAGCAGGTACCGGTGGAAGTGGGCCAGCAGGTCGCGCCGGGCACCAACCTCGTCCGCGTCGCGGATCCCACGCGCCTCAAGGCCGAGTTGCGGATCGCCGAGACACAGGCCAAGGACCTCACCATCGGGCAGATTGCCCAGGTCGACACCCGCAACGGCATCATCCCGGGCAAGGTCATCCGCATCGACCCGGCGGCGACCAATGGCACGGTCACCGTCGATGTCGCGCTCGAAGGCCCGCTGCCCCGCGGCGCCCGTCCCGACCTGAGCGTGGACGGCACGATTGAACTCGAGCGCCTGGATAACGTCCTCTTTGTCGGGCGTCCGGCGTTCGGGCAGGAACAGAGCACGGTGGGCCTGTTCAAGCTCGACAAGGACACCGGCGAGGCAACGCGCGCGCAGGTGCAGCTGGGCCGCAGCTCCGTGAACACCATCGAGATTCTCGGCGGCCTGGCGGAAGGGGACGAAGTCGTCCTGTCCGACATGTCGGCGTGGGACCAATTCGATCGCATCCGGTTAAGGTAGTTGTCGGTAACTTAAGGAGTCTTCTGATGAACGCTTCCGCGCAGCCCCTGATTCGCCTGAATGGCATCAAGAAGGTGTTCTACACGGACGAAGTGGAAACCCACGCACTTGCCGGCATTCACCTGGAGATCCAGCAGGGCGAGTACGTGGCCATTGCCGGACCGTCGGGCTGCGGCAAGTCCACGCTGCTCGCCATTCTCGGCCTGCTCGACACGGCCACCGAAGGCGCCTACACGCTGAACGGCAACGAGGTCGCCAACCTGTCGCTGTCGGAACGGGCCCGCGTGCGCAACCGCGAGATCGGGTTCATCTTCCAGAGCTTCAACCTGATCGGCGACCTGACCGTGTATGAAAACGTCGAGCTGCCGCTCACCAACCGCGGCATGAAGGCCGCCGAACGCCGCGAGCGCGCCAACGCCGCGCTCGAGCGCGTCGGCATGGCCCATCGCGCCAAGCACCTGCCCTCGCAGCTCTCCGGCGGTCAGCAGCAGCGCGTCGCCGTGGCCCGCGCCGTCGGCGGCCAGCCCTCCATCCTGCTGGCCGACGAACCGACCGGCAACCTGGACTCGAAGAACGGCGAGGCCGTGATGGATCTGCTGCGCGAGCTGCATCGTGGCGGTGCCACGATCTGCATGGTGACCCACGATCCGCGCTACGCGGCGCACGCCGACCGCGGCATTCACCTCTTCGACGGCCGCGTCGTTGAAGAAAACGTCGGCACCGCCGTCTGACGAAAGTTAAAGGTGAGAAGTGAGAAGGGAGAATCGAGGCGCGCCATGCGCATTGACCCGATGGCAGCCTTGCGCTCCGAGTAACCCAAATCACCACATCGTCACATCGCGAATTCACCACATCATCCGTCCCGATCCCATGATCAAACTGAACCACATCGAGAAATCCTACAGACATGGCCTGTCTCAGACCTTCGTCCTGCGCCGCGTCAACGCCGAGATCAAGCAGGGTGACTTCGTGTCGATCATGGGGCCGTCTGGCGCCGGCAAGAGCACGCTGCTGCACATCATGGGGATGCACGACAGCGCCTGGACCGGCGAGTACTGGTTGTTCGACGATCCCATCCACCAGCTGTCGGCCAAGGATCGCATGCGGGTGCAGAAGCAGCACATCGGCTTCGTGTTCCAGAGCTATCACCTGCTCGACAACCTGACGGTCTACGAGAACATCGACCTGC
>CAYGMD010000110.1:0-7435 GCA_964350785.1 uncultured Acidobacterium sp.
CGCTGGGCCTACACCAAGAAGAACGGCCTGCAGGACGCGAAGAACAAGCGCAGGATCAAGGCTGATGCCGCACTGAAGCCCGTCTTCGGTGGCAAGGCCACGGTCAACATGTTCGAAATGACCAAGCTGGTCAGCAAGCACCTGAAGTAGTTCACAGCTTCTGAAGATCACGGGCGCACGGGTCAACCGTGCGCCTTTTCTTTTGTACGGCGATTACGACAGGTGGGCGGTGGCCCAGCGCTCGAACACCATCAGCGGGAACAGCGTGTGCGCGTGGTTCTCGCGGCCGGCGGTGTGCGCGTCGACCAGCGCGGTCACCGCCGCCGGATCGAACAAGCCGCGGCGCGCGACCCGCTCGGGCGACAACAGGTCGCGCAGCAACGGCTGCAGTTCGCGGCGCAGCCAGTTCTTCATCGGGATGCTGAAGCCTTCCTTGCGCCGCGCCAGGATGCGGTCGGGCAGGATCCCGCGCATGGCCTGCTTCAGGATCCACTTACGCTCGCCGTTGCGAATCTTGAGGTGGCCGGGCATCGAGAACGCCAGCTCCATCAGGTCGCCGTCCAGGAACGGCGCGCGCGTCTCGAGCGAGGTCGCCATGCTCATGCGATCGACCTTCACCAGGATGTCGTCGGCCAGGTAGAGGCTGAGATCGGCATAGAGCTGCCGGTTCAGCAGGTCGTCCTGGCCGAACCGCCCCAGCGCGTCGCGCACCGGCGCATAGACGTCGGTGGCGCCCAGGGCGTCGCGCAGGCCGCCGCGGTACAAGCGCGCCTTGTCGCGGGCGTTCAAATACACCATCCAGCGGTAGTGCCCGAGGTCGGCGGGCGCCGCCGTCGCACCGGCGCTGAAGCGCTTCACCTTGTTGACAAGACCCTTCTTCTTCCCGGTGGGCGGCAGCGCGGCGGCGACGCCGGCCAGCGCCGGCATCAGGGCATCGCCCATCCAGCCCAGCCTCGCGGACAGCGCCTGCGCCTCGTAGGCGTCGTAGCCGCCGAACAGTTCGTCGCCGCCGTCGCCGGACAGCACCACCTTGACGTGCTCGCGCGCCAGTTCCGACACGCTGAACGTCGGGAACATCGAAACGTCGGCGAACGGCTCGTCCAGGTGCACGACCAGGCGCTCGAACAGGTCGCCCAGGTCGGGCGACACGCTGCGCTCGCGGTGGTTGGTCTTGAACAACGCCGCCACTTCCCGCGCGTACGGCAGCTCGTTGTACGTGCCATCGCTGAAGCCGATGCTGAAGCTGTTCACCGGCCGGGCGGTCGACTCGCTCATGAACGCGACGAGCGCGCTCGAATCGATGCCGCCGGACAGGAACGCGCCGAGCGGCACGTCGGCCATCAACTGGCTGACCACCGCCTTGCGCAGGGCCGCGCGCAGGGCCTCGGCCGCCTCGCGGTCGTCCCACGCCCGCACCGGGACGGCGGCCGCATCCCAGTAGCGGTGCACCGTGACTTCGCCGGCGCGATACTTCAGAAAGTGCGCCGGCGGAACCTTGTGGATGCCCTTGATCATCGTGCGCGGCGCCAGCACGTATTCGTAGGTCAGGAACTGGTCGAGCGAGATCGGATCGAGCTCGCGCGTGACCTCGGGCCGGACCAGCAGCGCCTTGACCTCGGATGCGAGCAGCAGGCCCTTGGGCGTCAGCGTCCAATAGAGCGGCTTCTCGCCGGCGCGATCGCGCGCCGCGATCAGGGTCTGCGTGCGGCCATCCCAGATGGCCAGGGCAAACATCCCGCGCAGCCGCGGCAGGAAGCCTTCCCCCCACTGCTCGTAGGCGTGGACCAGCACCTCGATGTCGGAGTGGCGTGAGCGGAAGGCATGGCCGTGCCCCTCGAGCTCGTCGCGGAGCTGCTGGAAGTTGTAGATCTCGCCGTTGGCGACGATCTTGATGTCGCCGGCCTCGTTCAGGATCGGCTGCTGGCCGGTGGCCAGGTCGACAATCGCCAGCCGCCGCATGGCGAGGCCGACCCCGGGGATGGTGATGCTCCCCTCTTCATCCGGGCCGCGGTGGTGCAGCATGCGCACCATCTCCTGCAGCTCTCCGTCACTGACCGGCCGGCCCAGGTCACGATCGACAATCCCGACAATGCCACACATGGGTTACGACGTCGACTCCCGACTCCCGGCTCCCGACTCCCGGCGGTCTCGAATGACCTTCGCGGGAATGCCGGTGGCAATGGCAAACTCCGGCACCGCGCCCACCACGACCGCGCCGGCGCCGATAATCGCGTCCCGGCCGATGGTCGAGCCATCGGTCACGACGACGTGGGTACCGAGCCACACGTTGTCCGCCACGTCGATGCCCCGGGCGGTGCGGCCCTGCTGCAGCACGGGAATGTCGGTGCGGTCGTAGAGGTGATCACCGCCCACCAGGTAGGTGTAGGCCGCCATCAGGATGTCCTTGCCGACGTGCACGCGCGAGGCCGAGAAGATCTCGCAGTTGAAGCCGATGTTGGCGCGATCGTCGATGACGATGTCGCCGTTCTTGCAGCTGAGGATGGTGTTGCGGCCGATGAACACGCCGCTGCCGATCTGGATCCCCTGGTTGTCGGTGCCCTTGGCGTCGAGGCAGCACAGGTCGTCGATCACGACGTTGTCGCCGATGTGGATCTTGTGGGGATGGCGCAGCGTGACGCCGGCGCCGAACACGACATTGCGGCCGACCGAGCCCAGCACCCACGGATAGAGTTTCGAGCGCAGCAGCAGGCCGATCGCGCCGGGCACCCAGCTGGCCAGCACCATGGCCAGTTCGTACTTGAGGAGCGGCCACGCGCCGGGGCGGCCGATGAACAACTCGCGGTACTTGTCGGCCTTCGAGCGGTTCTCGTTGAACAGCTCCTGCTGAATCACCGTGATCCGCGGGTCGTGCTCGCGCGCGGGACGGGTCGCCATCAGCGGACCGCGGCGAGGTCGAGCGTCTCGCGAACCTCGCGAATCACGTAGGTGGGCTTGTCCTGCGACTCGTAGTACGTCCGCGCCATCACCTCGGCCAGCAGCCCGAACGTCAGCAATTGCACGCCGATGAAAATCAGCATGACCCCCAAAAGCAACAGCGGCCGATCGGCAATCCCCTGGTGCTGGAACAACCGGACGTACCCGAGCCAGCCGGTGATGAGCGCGCCCAGGCCGCCGGCGATCAAACCCATCAAGCCGAAGATCTGCAGCGGCCGGGTCGAGTAGCTCAAGAGGAACTTCACCGTGGCCAGGTCGAGCACCACGCGAATGGTCCGCGACAACCCGTACTTGGTGACCCCGGCGCGGCGCGCCCGGTGGTTGACTTCCATCTCGGCGATCTTCACGCCGATCTGGCTGGCGATCGCCGGCAGGAAGCGGTGCATCTCGCCGTACAGCCGGAGCGGCTTGATCACCTCCGAGCGGAACACCTTCAGCGAGCACCCGTAGTCGTGCAACGGCACGCCGGTGGCAAACGAGATCAGCTTGTTGGCCAGGATCGACGGCACGCGCCGGGTGATGAACTTGTCCTTCCGATCCTTGCGCCAGCCGCACACGATGTCGTTGCCCTGGTCGATCAGCGCGACCATGGCCGGGATGTCGCGGGGATCGTTTTGCAGGTCGCCGTCGGAGGTGACCACCAGCCGGCCGCGGGCGGCGGCAATGCCGGCCGCAAACGCCGCCGTCTGGCCAAAGTTGCGGCGAAACCGGATGACGCGCAGGCGCGGATCGCGGGCCTGCAGCGCCGCCAGTTGCTCGAACGAATCGTCCGTACTGCCGTCGTCCACGATCAGGATCTCGTAGGGGCGGCCGTATTGCCCCAACGTCTGTGTCAGCTCCTCATAGAGGGGCTTGATGTTGGGCGACTCGTTGTGGACGGGGATGACGATCGAAAGCTCAGGATGCATTGAGCGGGACAGGGCATTATATAGCGAGACCGTGCCTCGTTTCGATCCCCTTTCGCGTGCCCTGGGCGCCGCGGCCGCCCTGCTGGGCACGGTCGCGGCCGCCGTGTATTGGTCGGCGGGCCTGTCCCTGAGCCATTACGACGCCAAGGCGCACCTGGTGGTGGCCCGGCGCATTCTCGACAGCCTGACGCCCAGCTGGGAGCAAATCGGCGCCGTCTGGCTGCCCTTGCCGCATGTCCTGAACGCCCTGCCGGTCCAGATCGACTGGATGTACCAGACCGGCGCGTCGGCCATCCTGATTTCGGTCGTGTCGTTTGCCGTCACGGTGGCCTGCCTGTCGGCCCTGGTCAGGCTGGTCACCGGTTCAGTGTGGGGCGCGGGGCTGGCGGCGGCCATTTTCGCGGCCAATCCCAACGTGCTCTATCTCCAGAGCACGCCGATGACCGAGCCCTTGCTGTTCGCGCTGTCGAGCCTGGTCGTGCTCCACCTCGCGCAGTGGGCCTTGTCGGACGCTGATTCGGTGCCGCGCGCCGCCGGATGGACCATCGTCGCCGCTTGCCTGACCCGCTACGAGGCGTGGCCCATCGTCGGCGTGGCCATGGGCCTGGCGGCGTGGGTAAAGTGGCGCGGCGGGACGGCCCCGGCCGCCGTGGTGGCGAGCATGGCCCGGCTCGCCTGCTACCCGGCCGGCGCGGTGCTGTTTTTTATGGGCATGAGCTTCGCGAGCATCGGCGAGTGGTTCGTCACGGGCGGCTTCTACGTGCCAGACCCGAAGCTGCAGGGCCAACCGATGGTCGTCGCCGAAGCCATTCGCGACGGCCTGGCCGGCCTCGGCGGCGCCCGCCTCGTGCTGGCCGGCGAGATCTCCGCATTGGTCCTCATGGCCGCGGCGCTGTGGCGGCGCACGCGCAGCGGCCTCGTGCTCCCCGTCGCCCTGCTCGCGTCAGCGGCCCTGCCGTTCTACGCGTTCCTGTCGGGACATCCGTTCCGGATTCGCTATGAGGTGCCGCTGATCCTGGGGTGCGCGGCGTGCATCGGCGCCAGCGTGGGCCTGGCCCGGCGCGCGGCGCCGGCCATCGCGGTCATCCTGTTCATCGCCATCGCCGTGCAGGCGCGGCCCTTCGATCGCCAGGCGCCGATGGTCGTGGAAGCGCAGCTGGATCGCCAAAACGGCCTGGGACGGCAGGCCGTCACGGCCTGCCTCCGCGCCGGCTACGACGGCACGACGATCATGGCGAGCATGGGCGCGCTTGCGCATTACATGCAGGAGTTGTCGCTGGCCGGCTTTCGCCTCGACGACTTCCTGCACGAAGGCAGTGGTCCCATCTGGCAGGCCGCCTACGCCGTCGGCCCGGCGGCCTTCACCGGATGGCTGCTGGTGGAGGAAGCCGCCGAGGGCGGGGACATCCTGCACCAGAAGGCCACGGCCTGGCCGCCGTTCCTGGCGGGCTTCGAGCGGGTGTGCGAAGGCGGGAACGTCGCGCTCTACCGGAGGATTGCCAGGACCTCGTCGTGAATCAATCCGTTGGTCCCCAGGATGTCGCCGGCATGGGGATCCCACGGGCCGCCATCCATGGCCGTCACCCGCCCGCCGGCCTCTTCGAGAATGAGCGCCGCGGCCCGCGTATCCCAGGGCTTGAGGCTCGCTTCCCAGAATCCTTCCATGCGCCCGGCGGCGACCCAGCAGAGGTCGATGGCCGCCGACCCCAGGCGCCGCACGGCCCGCGCGCGGCGCAGCACCTGGCCGAACACCTTGACCAGGGCGTCGGGGTCCTGCTGCACGTGGTACGGGAATCCCGTCACCAGCATCGCGTCGATCACGGTGGCGTTCGACGAGACCTGCAGCGGGCGTCCGTTCAACCGCGCGCCCTCGCCGATCTCGGCGGTGAACAGCTCGTTGCGGTTCGGGTCGTAGACCGCGCCGATCACCGCCCGGCCGTCGATCTCGAGCGCCAGCGAGGCGCAGAAGATGGGCACGCCGTGGGCGAAGTTGGTTGTGCCGTCGAGCGGGTCGAACACCCAGCGGTGCCGCGCGCCGGTGGGGTGCGTATCGAACTCTTCGGCGAGCACGTCGTGGTCGGGAAACCGCTCGGCCACCATCGCGCGGAACATGCGTTCCACCTCGACGTCGACTTCGGTCACCAGGTCGATGGTGCCCTTCTTGTCGACGCGAAAGCCGGTGCCGAACTTGGCCATCTGCAGTTCGCCGGCACGAATCACGGCTTCGACGGCCGTGGCAAGAAACGCGGGAGGAAGAGTCAATGCACCGGTGCCTGGGGCCGACTAACCGGTCGCCGCTTTGGCAATCTTCTTGACCATCCGGATCTCCATGCCGCCCGGCACCTTCTTCAGCACCGTTTCGTCCATGAAGTTGCGAATCAGGAAGATCCCGCGGCCGCTCGATTTGAGGATGTTTTCGGGGGCCAGCGGATCGGCAATTTCCTCGGGCACGAAGCCTTCGCCCTGGTCCTCGATCCGAATCACCAATTCGCCGGCGTCGGTCGGCGGCACCGGGCTGAACTCGACGATCACCCGCTTGCTGCTGTCGTTCTTGTTGCCGTGCTTGATGGCGTTGACGACCGACTCGCGCACGGCGACGCTCACCCAGTGGAGCTGGTCTTCGTCGAGGCCGGCCAGCTTGCCGACGTGGTCGCTGACGACCTGCACGAAGTCGAGCATGTCAAACGCGCTGTTGAATTCCAGGCGGATCGTGTGCGGTGGGATCATCGGGGGAGCAATCCACAGGAGATCAGAAGATCAAGAGAAATATCCTCTTCTCCCGATCTCTTCGTCTCCTGTTGGGTTCGCGCCGGACAGCACGTCATGCTGGGCCTTTAAGTACCATAGCGCTTCGAAGCCGGTCAAGTTGCTATAGTTAAACATGATGCAAGTGGCCGACCGAATTGCCGTGTCCCCTGCGCGCGCCGTCACCGGCGTGCTGCAGGTGCCGGGGGACAAATCCATCTCGCACCGTTACGCATTGCTTGCGGCCATTGCCGATGGCCCTTCCACGATTTCCAACTATGCGCCCGGTGCCGACTGCGCATCGACGCTCGCCTGCCTGGCGTCCCTGGGAGCTATCGTCTCACGAACCCCGTCTCCGGACGCCGGGGATCCGCCGATCGTCGCCATCGCGGGCCGCGGCCTGCGGGGGCTGATCGCGGCGGCCGGCCCCCTTGACTGCGGCAATTCCGGCAGCACCATGCGGATGCTGGGCGGGGTCCTTGCCGCTCACCCCTTCATGTCGACCCTTGTCGGCGATGCTTCACTCTCGCGCCGGCCGATGGGACGAATCATCGGGCCGCTGTCCCAGATGGGTGCGGCGGTGACCGCCCAGGCCGGCAACCGCCCGCCGCTCGTGATTCATGGCGCCGCCCTCACGGGCATCCAGTTCGCGCCCGAGACGCCCAGCGCCCAGGTCAAGTCGGCGGTGCTGCTGGCCGGCTTGCAGGCCGCCGGCACGACCCGCGTCGTCGAGCCCGCCTCTACCCGTGATCATACGGAGCGTGCGCTCGCGGCGTTCGGCGCGACGGTCGGCATCGACGGCCGCGCCATCACCCTCGCCGGCGGCC
>CAYGMD010000110.1:7535-14908 GCA_964350785.1 uncultured Acidobacterium sp.
CGGCCGAAGTGCCCGAGGTGATCGACGAGCTGCCCGTGCTCGCCGCGCTGGGCACATTTGGCGGCAGCGTGAGCGTCTCGGGCGCCGGCGAGTTGCGGGTCAAGGAAAGCGACCGGATTGCCGAACTCGTCGCCGGCCTGCGCGCCATGGGCGCCGACGCCGAGGAACGCCCCGACGGGTTCCAGGTCCGCGCGGGCACCCGGCTCACCGGCGGCACCGTCCACGCGCATCACGACCACCGCCTGGCCATGGCGTTTGCGATCGCCGCCCTCGGGGCCGCCGGCCCCACGCTCATCGAAGGGGCCGACGCCGTGGCCGTGTCCTACCCGGCCTTCTTCGAGGACCTGGTGAGGCTGGCGCGTGAGGGCTGACAAGGTCTACCTGGTGGGCTTCATGGGCGCCGGCAAGACCACCGCCGCGCGCGCCCTCGGCAAGCGGCTCGACTGGAAAGTGGAGGACATCGACGCCTGCATCGAGCGCGAGGAGCGGCGCGACATCGCCGCCATCTTTCGCCAGGACGGCGAACCGTACTTCCGCGGCCGGGAACGCGCGGTGCTGGTCGGCCTGCTGCCCGAGCGCGGCGTGGTCGTGGCCGCGGGGGGCGGGACCTTCGTCGACCCGGCTAATCGCGAGTTGATGCTGAAGGACGGCGCCGTGGTCTGGCTCGATGCGCCACTGGCCACGGTGCTGGCGCGAATCCCCACGGACGGACGGCGGCCGCTGGCCGCCGATCGCCCGGAAATGGAACAGCTTTATAATCAGCGCCTCGCGGCCTACCGCCAGGCGCACTTCAAGGTGGACGCAGGACGCGGCTCCGTCGAGGAGCTCGTCGACGCGATCGTGGAATGGTTGGACAACTAGGGGAGCGTATCAACGGAAGCGCAGTATTCTATTGCGCCGCTCATCGAGGACACGGGGGCTGTTCCGTAGGAACAGCCCGCTTTAGGTATCGAACGGAAACTCCATTAGATGCGCTATCTGGTTATCAGCGACATACACGCGAATCTCGAGGCCTATGACGCGGTCATGGCCGCCGCCGCCCCCCTCGACTACGAGCAGGTCCTGGTACTCGGCGACCTGGTGGGCTACGGTGCCGACCCGAACGCGATCTGCGACCGCGTGCGCGCGCTGGCGCCGCAGGCCCTGATTCGCGGCAACCACGACAAGGTCGGCTCGGGCGTCGAGAGCCCCGAAGGCTTCAACGCGGTGGCCCGCAGCGCCATCCGCTGGACCTACGATGCCCTGACCCCCGACAACCGCGCGTGGCTCGCCGCCTTGCCCACCGGGCCCGTGGTCGTCGACGACTTCATCGAGATCTGCCATGGCACGCCGTTCGACGAAGACGCGTACGTCTTCGACGACCTGGACGCCCTGCGCGCCATGCACGCCGCGCGCCGCCCGTTGTGCCTGTTCGGCCATACCCACGTGCAGGTCGGCCACTATTTGTCGCGTGATCAGTTCGGCTTGTCGACCGCCTCCGACCAGCGGCCGCTGACCATCAGCCTGGACGCAGCCAACCGCTATCTGGTGAACCCTGGGTCGGTGGGCCAGCCGCGCGACGGCGATCGGCGGGCGGGGTTCGCGATCGCCGACACGGCGGCGCACGAAGTGACGATCTACCGGGTGGAATACCCGATTGCGAAGGCGCAGGCGAGAATTCTGGAGGAAGGACTTCCGGACGTGTTAGCCCAGCGGCTCGCGTTGGGCAGATAACTGAAACTGAGAACTGAAACTGAGAACTGAAACTACCAACTTTCAACTCTTCAACTTTCAACTCTTCTTCGCGGCGCGCTGTTCCTGCTTGCGCCGTTCCGACGCCATGGCGTCCTGCGCGGCGCGCGAACCGAGAATCCAGCCGATCACCACTCCGACGATCAGCACGCCGGGAATGAAGATGAAGTGCGACGCGTTGGGAATGCCGAAATCCATTTACTTGCCCCGTGATTCGAGGTCGGCCAGTTCGGCTTCCACTTTCTGCAGCCGCCGGCCAATCGTCCAGACGTAACCGAGCAACACCACCCAGATAAAGCCATAGGCGGTCGCAATCAGCGGCAACGCCGGAATCTGCTCGCCGGGGACGGTCTCGTCGACCGGCACGAAGTCGCCCGACGGCGGCTGCTGGGCGGCTGCCGTCAACGGCAGGACGAGCAGGCACGCACCAAGCACCAAGCTACGAAGTCGCATCACAATTCGTCCTCGAGGAGATACAACGCTTCCACCCGCGCGCGCTGGTGTTCCAGCCGCGTTCGCATCCGCAACAGCACGATGAACAGCAGCGTGAACGCCGCCACGCAGTACCACAAGGGAATGCCCATTGCCACCGGCAGCGTCGGCACCACCGACGTCAGCGGGTGGAACGTGCGCCAGTAATTCACCGACACGTAGATGAACGGCACGTTGGCCATGCCGAACAGCGCCATGCCGGCGCCGAGCTTGTCGGACCCAGGCCCGCCGTACTTGCGCAGCAGCAGGTAGGCCACGAAGATCATGAACAGCATCAGGCTCGAGGTGAGCCGCGCGTCCCACACCCACCAGACGCCCCACGCCTTGCGCGCCCACAGCGGGCCGGTCACCAGCGTGAAGGACCCGAACAGCACGGCCAGCTCGCCCGCCGCCAGCGCCCAGCCGTCGGCCGACGGCCGCTTCAGGAACAGGAACCGCGCGCTCGCCACGCCCGAGGTAATGGCCGCGACCATGAACATCCAGGCCGACGGCATGTGGAAGAAGTAAATCTTGTAAACGAGGCCCATCGTCGCCTCGTTGGGCGCGGCGTTGATCATCCACGGCGCCAGGGCAAACATTCCGGCCGCCAGGGCCAGCATCACAAGGGTTGATCTCGTCATCTCAGTCCGTCATGACGGGGTCGAACGTCCACAGCGCCAGCGTGACGAACACCACGTCGAAAAACACGAGCAACGCAATCCAGAACTGCGTGACTTCCAGGTTCGGCGTCGGCTGGAACAGCGCCGCCGTCCCCCGAACCCCCGCAATCATGACCGGAACCGTCATGGGATACAACATGATGGGCAACAGGACGTCCCGGCTGCGGGCCCGGACCAGCATGGCCGCGAACAACGTGCCCACGGCGGTGAACCCCAGCGTGCCCCCGGCCAGCAGGGCGAGCAAATGGAAGCCGTGCTCGAAGATGGGGGCGCCAAACAGCAGCCCGACCAGCGGCACCAGCACCACCTGCACCAGCGCCAGCAGCAGGAGGATGCCGGCCAGCTTGCCGACATAGAGCGCCGGCCGATCCGCCGGCGCCAGCAACAACGCCCGCAGCGTGTCGTTGTGGCGTTCGCGCTCGAACGTGCGCCCGAGCGCCAGCGTGCCGGAAAAGGCGATGGCGACCCACAGGATGGCGGCGGCCACGTCGTTCAGCGGCCGGCCATCGACGACCAGCCCAAACGAAAACATCAGGACCACGGTCACCGCAAAGAAAATCGTCGTCGACAGGATCTCGAGGCTGCGCACCTCCACCGTGAGGTCCTTCTTCACCACGATCCACGCCACGCGAAAGAACGCGCGAATCATGCGGACATCGCCTGCTGATAGCGATCCCGCAGCCCGGTGCCCGGCCCCGGCTCGCCCACCTGGCGGCCGTCGTGCAGGAACACCGACCGGGACAGCACGCCGTCGACGATGTCGAGGTCATGGGTGGCCAGCACGACGATGCAGCCGGCCTGCTGGCATTCGCGCAAGCGCTCGACCAGGGCGCGGTTCGACGCCTGGTCCAGGCCGGTGAACGGTTCGTCGAGCAACACCAGGCGCGGCGCGTGGAGCAACGCCCGTTCGAGCGCCACGCGCTGGCGCATGCCGCGCGAAAATCCCGACACGAAATCATCCGCGCGATCGCTGAGGCCGGCGCGGTGGAGCGCCGACTGGACGCGGGTCGCGACGTCGGGCAGGCCGTAGAGCTGGCCAAAGAACACCAGGTTCTCGCGCGCGGTGAGCTCGGGATAGAGAAAGAGATCGTGGCCGAGCATGCCGATGCGGGCACGGATGTCGGCGCCGGCCTCGGCCGCGGTGCGGCCGCCGTACTCCACCCGCCCGCGTGACGCGCCGAGCAACGTGGCCAGGATGTTCAGGAGGGTCGACTTGCCGGCGCCGTTGTGGCCCAGCAGGCCGACGATCTCACCGGCGTCGCAGGTGAAGTTGACCTGCGACAGCGCCTTGCGCCGGCCGTAGTGCCGGGCCAGATCGATGACCGCCAACTTGTCAAAGTCGCTGTGCATGAGGCCCGAGGTCGAGAGCGGCCATGATCTTTTCGAGATCCGACGTCAGGCGCTGCAGCCGCGTTTCGTCGGCGGCCGACAGCGGCTTCTGCCGCTTCTTTCGTTCCAGGGCCACGACTTCGGCCAGCAACCGCTCGCGACGGGTTTCCAGCTTGGCCTCCTCGGAGGCCCGCGCCGCGGCCGGCGACAGCGACATCCACAGGCCGATGGCGAACACCAGGGCCGCCGCGGCCAGCGCGACGGTGCGCGGCCACTCGCTGTGCGCCGGCATGCCCGACAGGTTCACGACCAGCGTATCGCCGGCGTTCATGCGGCCGCCGTTGCCCATCAGGAACACCTGGCCGTCAGACGTCATCTCCCGGACCTCGGGCAGTTGCGGCGATGACATCTGCATCGGGCCGGCCTTTTCGGCGGCGACCATCAGCTGCGCCAGCGCGATGGGCCACTTCTGCTCCACCACCGTCGCCGCGCCGGCCTGCGGCAGCGAGAACCCGACCTGCGCCGAGGTCTTGCCGGGCGCGAACGGTCCGGTGATCGTGAGGATGTCGCCGCGCACCGACGCGGTCGGCGACGAGCCTGCCATCGTCGACACGCCCGACGCGCCGGTCGGCAGCTCCATGAGGATGGGGCCGCCGATGTCAATCGGCGTGCGGGCGTTGTTGATCACGTCCAGCAGGTAGAACACCGTGAGCGTGTCGTTCTGGAACTCGAAGATGATGCGCGATTCGGGACCGAACTCGACCACGCCCGGGCGAGCCGGCTCCTTCGCCGCGGCGGCGGCGGCCGCCTTCTCGGCGTCGGCGACCTTCTGGATACCCGAGATCAGCGCGACGCGGATGCCGCCCTTGGCCGGGACCGGGAATTCCTGCGACGTGAGCACTTCGCCGTCGACCGTCGCGGTGGCCTGGACGGTGGTCCCGACCGGGAGCCCCGTGAACTGCGCGCGCCCCTGCGCGTCGGTGGTGGCCGTGCGCGAGTCCGTGCCGACGCGGAGGGTCACCAGTTGGCCCTCGATGTTGTTGCCCATGCGCTCGCGCAGGACGCGCACCGTCACGCTGGCGTCCGGCACGTCGCCCGCCGGCAGCGGCAGACCGGCCATGGCCCCGGCATCGGGGGTGGCGATCTGGGCGAACGACGGCGTCGCGAAAATCGCGAACAGGAGTGCCAGCACTAAAGTGCTGGCCTTCTGGCACCGGCGAGTCTTCTGGCGAATCACAACTTCGCTCCGCAGGATTTGCAGAACTTGGCGTCGGCGTCGTTCGGCGTGCCGCACTGGGTGCAGTACGGGGTGCCGGTGGTCGCAGGGGCCTCGGGGGCCGCGCCGAGCCGCCGGGCGACTTCCTCGGCAATCTGCTCGCGATAGCCGCCGCCGGCATCCAACTGTTCCATCAGGCCGAGCGCGCGCAGCCGCAGGCGGCCGGCCATCTCGTCGAAGTCGGCCTGCGACATCTTGCGCATGGCGAAGTCGAACTCGAGTTCCTTGATGGAGCGGAGCACGAGCGCCTTCTCACGCTCGAGCGCAATGCGCGTGCGGCCGCCGATCATGATCGGCGCGTCGAGGTCGGGTGACACGAGCGGCGCCAGCATCCGGTAGGCGCCCAGGCCCACGAAACTGACCGACACCACGGTCAGGCTGAGAATCACGATGTTGGCGGGCGCCTGGCCGGTCGCGACAATCACCGTCGCGGTCGCCGCCAGCATGCTGCCGAGCAGGAAGAACTGCCACGGTTGCAGGAAAGGTTCTTCAACCCGTGGGGACAAACCTTCAGGTTTGTCCTGAGCTATGGTTTTCGCCATTAATCGAGGTCACGCAGCTCGTCGTTGAGGCGCGCCGCCATCTCGGGATCTTCCATGCCGGCCGGCATGCCCGCCACCGCGGCGCGGCGCGACGACCACCGCAGGGCCAGGAAGGCCGCGGTCAGGAGGCCACCGAGGCCCACGACCACCGGCATCAGCCACACCACCCGGCCGGAGCCGCTGTTCGGCGGTTCGCTCAGGATCTGGCTGCCGCCATAGGTGTCGACATAGAACTTGAGGATCTCGCCCTCGTTCTTGCCTTCCTGCAACATGACGTCGATCTTGGCGCGCTCGACGGCGCAGTGGCCGCACGAACACTGCCCCACCGGCAGCTTCGAACACCCGCCGCACCAACAGGCGAGCTTGTGCGCCACTTCGCGCGCTTGCGGCGAGGTGACTTTCTCGAGGCGGGGATCCTGTCCGGTCTCGACGTGCTGGGCAAACGCCAGGCCGGTCGGCAGCAACAGGCACAAGAGCAACACGGTCGCGGTGACGGCCGACGCGGGCGCGCCTGCGACGGCAAAGCTCATGGCGGTTTCCGGGAGCAGTGCGATGCCCGTGCCGATGGCGAGAATGCCGAACCCGAACCAGACCCAGTTGACGAGCGGGTTGATGTGCACCTCGACGCTGGCGGTCTGCTCTTCGATCTCAAACGCCGGCATCACCACGTAGAGGTCTTCGGCAAACGAGCGGCGGATCGCCACCTCGCTGGTCGGTTCCTCTTCGTGCTTGCGGAAGTACCATTTCGCCGGCTTCATCTGTTCGAGCACGGCGCCGCTCTTGTCCTTCACCGTGATGTGGCCGGTCACCATCTGCTTCTGGCCATCGTCGGTGACCCGGATGGCGTCGAGATGCAGGGTGTAGTCCCCTACCGTGGCTTCCTGGCCCGGCTTCAACAGCAACTGCTCGTCGCGGCTGAACCCCTCGCCGGCGAAGCCCAGGAACATCAGGACGATGCCGACGTGGACGATATAGCCGCCGTAGCGGCGCTTGTTGCGCGACACCAGGCCGATCATGGCCGTCAGCAGGTCGGTGCCGGTCATGCCCCGCCGCACGTTGGCGCCGCGGATGAATTCCTGGATCAACGTCCCCATCACGTAGGCGCTGAACGCGAAGCACAGCCCGGAGCCCCACACGCGCACGCCCATGGCGACGACGATCCCGCCAACCACCAGCCCCGACAGCGTCGGCCACAGGAACTGGTCCTTCAGGTTGGTGATGGTGGACTTGCGCCAGGCCAGCAGCGGCCCGGTGCCGGTCAGCACCAGCAGGATCAAGCCGATCGGCACCATCCAGCGATTGAAGAACGGCGGGCCGACCGTGAGGCGCTCGCCGTTGATCATC
>CAYGMD010000111.1:0-14834 GCA_964350785.1 uncultured Acidobacterium sp.
CGGTGGTCGGCAGCGTCTTCAGGTGCACGCGCGAGCTCTTGTAGCTGCAGTGCTCGGACCACATCACCGAGAACAGGCCCAGCTCCAGCAGGTTGGGCTCGCGGCCCATGAGTTCGAGAATCCGCTCGTACTCGTCCGGCTTGATGCCGTGCCGTTCCAAAACTGCCGCGTCAATGACTGCCACCGGTGCCGTTACCTCGAGAGGGATGCGAGAGCTTTCACTGCCGATGCCAGGATGACGCGACCGTCCGCGCTCCCCAGCTGGGCTTCCGTCGCGCGCTCGGGGTGCGGCATCAGCCCCACCACGTTGCGCTGCCGGTTGCAGATGCCGGCGATGTTGTTGAGCGAACCGTTGATATTGCTTTCTGGCGTGACCTCGCCGTCGGCGTCCGCGTAGCGGAAGATGACCTGGCGGTGGTCTTCGAGCGCGGCCAGCGTCTCGGGGTCGGGCGAGTAGTTGCCCTCGCCGTGCGCCACCGGCATGTGCAGCACCTGCCGCGACGCGCACGCCGCGGTGAACGGGGTGTCGGTCTGCTCGACCCGCACCGGCACCAGCCGCGACACGAACTTGATGCGATCGTTGCGGACCATGGCGCCTGGCAGCATGCCGGCCTCGAGCAGCACCTGGAAGCCGTTGCAGATGCCGAGCACCGGGCCCCCGCGATCGGCAAACGCCTTGACCGCCGCCATGATCGGCGAGAAGCGGGCAATCGCGCCGGTGCGCAGGTAGTCGCCGTGGGCGAAGCCGCCGGGCAGAATCACGGCGTCGGCGCCCTGCAGGTCGGTGTCCTTGTGCCACACCAGCGCCGCGTCCTCGCCGATCACCGCCGAGGCCGCGTAGAACGCGTCGTAATCCGAGTTCGACCCGGGAAACACGACGACCGCGAACTTCATGGCAGAACCTCGACGCGGTAACTCTCGATCACCGGGTTGGCGAGCAGCTTGTCGGCCATCTCGGTCACCCGCGCCTTCGCCTTCGCCGCGTCCGGCTCCGCCAGCTCGACCTCGAAGAACTTGCCCTGCCGCACATCCTGCACGTCCTGGTAGCCGAGCGTGACCAGCGCGTCGGCGACCACGCGTCCCTGCGGATCGAACACCGACGGTTTCAAGGTCACATAGACACGGGCACGCATTCGTTTATCTCCCGGCGACATCGGCAGCACTAAAGTGCCGCCCTCCTGGCGCCAAAAACACGTTCAAACACCACGTCGACGTTGCGGAGCTGTTCCTTCAAGTCGAACGCCTTCTCGATCTCGGCCGCCGGCAGCACCCCGGCGATGTCGGCGTCGGCCAGCAGCAGCGGCTTGAAGTCCTGTTGCTCGTGGAACGAGCGCATGGCGTTGCGCTGCACCCACTCGTAGGCCTGCTCGCGCGACACGCCGTGGCGGGCCAGTTCCAGCAGCACCTGCCCCGAGAACACCACACCGCGCGACCGGTTCAGGTTGGCCAGCATGCGCTCGGGATACACCACCATGCCGCTGACGATGCGCGTGAAGCGCCGGAGCATGTGGTCCAGGGCAATGAACGTGTCGGGCAGGATCACGCGCTCGACCGACGAATGCGAGATGTCGCGCTCGTGCCACAGCGCCACGTTCTCCATCGCCGCCATCGCGTTGCCGCGCAGCAGGCGCGCCAGGCCGACGATCTGCTCGCAGCCAATCGGGTTGCGCTTGTGCGGCATCGCCGACGACCCCTTTTGCCCCTTGGCAAACGGCTCCTCGACTTCGCCGATCTCGGTCTTCTGCAGGCCGCGAATCTCGAGCGCGAACTTCTCGAGGCAGGCGCCGGTAATGGCCAGCGCGCTCACCAGCTCGGCGTGGCGATCACGCTGGATCACCTGCGACGACACGGCATCGGGCTCGAGCCCCAGCCGCCGGCACACGTCTTCCTCGATCTGGGGATCCAGGTGCGCGAAGGTGCCGACCGCGCCCGAAATCATGCCGACCCGCACGCCCTCGCGGGCGCGCCGCACGCGCTCGACGCTGCGGCCGAGGTCGGCGTACCACAGCGCCAGCTTCGAGCCGAACGTCATGACCTCGGCGTGCACGCCGTGCGTGCGCCCGATCATCGGCGTGTGCTTGTGCTCCTCGGCGCGCGCCTTGACGGCCTCGGCCAGGCCGGCCAGCAGCCTCAGGATCACGTCGCACGCCTCGACCATCTGCACCGCCTGCGCCGTGTCGATCACGTCGGACGAGGTCAGGCCGAAGTGCAGCCAGCGCGCCGACGGCCCCACCTTCTCGGCCACCGAAGTGGTGAAGGCAATGACGTCGTGCTGGGTGACCTTTTCGATTTCGTCGATGCGGGCAATGTCGAAGGCGCCCTTGTCGCGCAGGTCGCGGGCGGCGGCGGCGGGGACGATGCCGGCGGCGGCCATGGCCTCGGCGGCCGCCACTTCGACCTGGAGCCAGGTTTCGTAACGCCGCTGGTCGCTCCAGATGCGTCCCATCTCGGGGTTGGTGTAGCGACTGATCATGGGCGGGAGTCGGGCCTGTCCGCCGTAGCCTCGGCGAAGGTGGAGGTCGGGAGTCGGGAGTCGGTCATGACTTAAAGCGCCAGTTGCTCCTGGTTGACCTGCAGGCCGTTGACGGCGCCGAGCACCGTCACGGCGAGTGAGCCGTTGGCAAAGAACCGGTCGGCAAGCGTCAGCACGTCTTCGGCCGACACCCGCTCGATCGCCGCCAGCATCTCGTCGAGGCCGTCGGTGCGGTCGCGGTACATCTCCTGCCGGGCCAGGTGCGACATCCGGCTCGACGTGCTCTCGAGCCCGAGCATCAGCGAGCCCTTGAGGTGATCCTTGGCGCGCCGCAACTCGACCGGGTCGATCCCGCCCAGCTTCATCTGCCGCAGCTCGGCGACGACCACGTCGATCAGCTCCGCGACCGAGTCGTTGCCGCAGCCGGCATAGATGCTGAGCGCGCCGGCATCCTGGTACGAGGACAGCCCCGAGAACACCGAGTACGCCAGGCCGCGCTTCTCGCGCACGTTCTGGAACAGGCGCGAGCTCATCGAGCCGCCCAGCGTGGTGTTGAGCGTAACCGGCGTAGCGTTCGGGATGGTGCTGCGGCAGGGCCGGCGTACCGAACACGACGTGGCTTTGTTCGAGGTCCTTCTTGCGGATCTGGATGGTCGAGGCGGTAATCGGCGCCGTGTGCTCGGCGTCGGGACCGCTGTGCGGAATGTGCGCCAGCGCCTTCTCCAGCAGCCCCTGCACGTGGTCGTGCTCGAGGTTGCCGACGGCGACGACGACGAAGTTGGCCGCGACGTAGGTGTTCTTGAAGTACGCGACGATGGTGTCGCGCGTCAGCGCGTTCACGGTCGCCGGCGTGCCGAGAATGGGCCGGCCCAGCGGGTGGCCGCTCCAGAAGCCCTCGGCAAAGATCTCGTGGACCAGATCGTCGGGCGTGTCCTCGACCATCTTGATCTCTTCGAGAATGACCTTCTTCTCCTTCTCGATGTCGTCGTCCGCCATCAGCGGGTTGCTGATCAGGTCGGCGAGGATGTCGACCGCGAGCGGCAGGTGCTCGTCGAGCACCTTGAGGTAGTAGCCGGCGTATTCCTTGGAGGTGAAGGCGTCGATCTGGCCGCCGATCGAATCCACCTGCTGCGCGATCTCTTCCGCCGAGCGCGTGGGCGTGCCCTTGAAGAGCATGTGCTCCACGAAGTGCGCAATGCCCATGCTCTCGGCCGGCTCGTGGCGCGAGCCGCGGGTCAGCCAGATGCCGATGGCGACCGAGCGCACGTGAGGCATCCGCTCGGTGGCTAGACGGACACCGTTGGCAAGCACCGCGCGACAGATGTTGGACTCAGACACAGTGGGGAACTGCCGCAGATTTAAGTGGTTGCGACAGAATGAATTACCTCAAAATCATATCACGCAGATGACACAGACAAGACACCAGGGCCGCAGATGACGCAGATAACGCAGAATCAAGGGCTAAAACTCTCCTGCGTGACGCCGTACCACGCCAAATGCTGGGCTTATGAGCTCACTCGCCGGGCCCCGGCTGACAGCGTGGACCACCTGGGACGGCCCTGGTGGATGCCCGGGTCGACCTGGACCCCCACCAGGTGGATGCCGCGTGTTTGCGTTCCGGTCTCCGCTGTCCAAAGGCGTTCTTCTGGCGGATGAGGTGGGGCGTGGCAAGACGATTGAGTTCGGGCTGGTAATTGCCCAGAAATGGGCCGAACGCCGCCGCCGGGTGTTGGTGGTAACGCCATCGAACCTGCGGAAGCAGTGGCACCAGGAACTGACCGAGAAGTTCTTCATGCCGTGCTCCCTTATCGAGTCGAAGGCGTACAACGACGACATCAAGCAGGGCCGGTTCCGCCCGTTCGAGCGCGACTCAATCGTCATCTGCTCCTACTAATTCGCACGGAACAAAGCCGCCGACGTGCATGCGGTTCCATGGGACCTGGTGGTTGTGGACGAAGCGCATCGCCTTCGGGGGAACATCATCGCGAACACCTTGAAGCAAGCACTCGCCCAGTCGCGCTGTGAGTGGAGTCGTGACGACTACAGCCTGGAAGTAGCCGACCTCGGGCAGGCGCCGCCTGCCGCAGGGCAGCAAGGGCTTGGGTTCGAAGAATAGGGTCCTTGGGCTCGGGCCAGCCGGCGCGATTGCAGGTCGTTGCCAATGACACCAATCCGGCATAGAGTTCGCGGCTGAAACGGAATTGGCCGGATCCAGTTTGAGCCGAGGCGAACTCCATGGGTTCTGATCACGCTCCGAACGAGTACGAATCGGGTTCGCCAGTGCCCTCTATTTGGACTGAGCTCGCTGAGATCAAGTGGCTACTGATCGGCAGTGGCACACTGATTCTTGTCTTGGTGATCGGGACGCCTTTCTTACCGAGCAGTTCCAGCCAAATTCTCGCCGGTGTGCTGACTGCCGTGATCACGACGTTCGTCAGCGTGTTCGCGACCTACCACTCATCAAGAAGCTCCGCCGCCAGGACTGCCAAAGAGGAACTGACCAGATACGGGCTACTCGCTTGGCGGAATCTTGACTCGCTACAGCTGAAAGTCACGCAGCAGCTGCAGTCAAATGGTTCGGTAAACCGTGACACCCTTCAAGAGTGGCTCTTGGATATTGACCAAGCCAAATGGGCCTGGCAAGACATCTTGCGTCAGGTGTTCGTGTTGCAACAGAGATTGCAGGTAGAGACCCTTGAGCTCGCCCAAGACTTCAAGAAGCGAATTCAGAGCGCCGTTCCAGCCGACCGCCCGGAACTCGAAGCACAGCGGGAGGTCAAGCTCGCCAAGCTTGCATCCTCGGCGCCTTTGCCGCTGCGCATACCAGCGGAGGTAACCTGTCCCAATTGCAGCCTGCCTGTCAGTATCTCCATTGGTCAAAACCTCGGCGACACAGTCACCACTCGATGCACTAACTGCCGCAGGATGTTCCATGCGCACCGGAGAGGTGACGGAGCATTGTTTACCAAGAAATTTGGTGCAGCCGGTACGCTCTCGTCGGCCGTCGAGATGCCGAGCTCAAAGGCGTCGCTGCTACCCGATCGTCTTGGTGCGGCGGTTGCAGCGGTTCAGGGCGTCTTTGCGGATGCCCCCAATCAGATCCTGAGGGGTGGCTGGGAGGAGTTCTTTGCGAAGGTAGGTGCGAAGCTTCAAAACGAAGGCGGCAGTCCGGAGGAGGCAAGAGCAGTTCAGCGCTTGTTATTCGGGCGTCGAGCCTTTCGGCTACTCGGGCGAGAAACTGGCATCGGGCTTGTGGTCGACGCCAAGGACCTGCCGAAATGGGTAATGGGCGAGGCGGGCGGAGGGGAGCCGACGGCGCCCGCGGCGGCGCATAATTGAAGCAAAACGAAAAGAGCCGCGAGCCCCTAAATAGTAAGGAGCGGCGGCTCGTGTGCCATAAATATGAGGCCTAGAAGGACGTATCTTACCGCAAGGCGGCTATCTGCGTCAAGCGTGCCTAACAGCCAGGAGCCGGCCGCACAAGTCCACGCGGGCGACGAACCCTTTCCCGACCACTGAACGGCGTAGGTGAAGCAGAGCGGCCAAGCCATGGAAACAACCTCAACACAGGGCCGCCGGACGGCGGCTTGCGGAAACCACGATATATCCTACCTATCGGTTACGACGAGTCAACCCTTCAACAGGTTTCTCGCCCACCCGGTCCGGACTCTTGCACACTTCCTGCCAATCCTGCGGTATCGCCTTGGCCATGATGTCGGTTAAACCCAAGACCAGCATGGGGTTGGCTTGAATCGTCAGGTCTCCGCGGTCGCCAACCGGCTCAGCCTGCGGCCGCCGCAGCGCCGGTCCCTGGAGATCCTCGATCAGGTCATGGAGGCTGCAAAGCCGTCCAAGGCAACCGACAAGGCGGCCGCGCTCGCAGCTGTGCAGCAGGGGTTCCCGGAGGTAACCGACTTCGAGCGCGACTTTCCGTCCCTGTGCCGACGAGGACGAGTTGACGCGCAAGACCGTCACCGTCACGTCGCCGCCCTTGGTGCTGGAGCGTCTTGGCCTGGGCACCGCGGACGCGCCGATTGGCGCGACTCGGATTGGCGCTACCTTTACCGATCCAGCGTCAAAGGCCGTTGCCAAGAACGTCATCCGCACCATCGAGAAGCTGGCCAGCGACGTGGCTACGTTTCCATCCGCCAGCCGACTCGCTGACCCGGAAGTTCAGGCTCGCGTGCTGGAAGAAGTGAACAAGCGGCTTGAGGGGCAACTAACCCTCGACGGTGTGACTGCGCTCGACATTCCGGCAATCACAGCAGCCACGTGCACGGAATATCCGTGTAAGCGCTTCTGTGTAATCTGCGTCATCTGCGGCTCTGGGTTTCCCTCTGCGTTATCTGTGTGAGCCGTTCCCGCGGCGCCCTGCACCTTACCGGGCAAGGAGCTCTTGCCATGTCCCACCCGACCCATCTGCGCCTGAACACCGGTTTGCTGGCTGCGTCGGAGATACGCCTGCTCATCTGGATGGCCGAGCGCCTGCCGGGCTGGATCCACTCCGATCACCTGACCGCGCTCGGGCTGGCGGCGATGGCCGGCGTCGGGGCCGCGGTCGGGCTCACCGCGTCGGATCCCGTTGCGGGCGCAGGGCTGGCCGCGTCCGGGCACATGAGCCCAACGGTGGCGGCCCTGGTCGTGGCGGCGTTCTTCCTGGTGTCGACCGAAGCCTGCCTGGCCACCCAACTCCCGCGGCGTCTTCAAGATGGCCTTCCTCGGCGTCGGGCCGACCGAACCGCGCATCCTGCTGGCCGCTGGCGCATTCGCGCTGATCTCGTCGCCGGTGGTCAAGCCGTTCGGCCTGGCCGAGTTCCGTTTGTTCAACCTCGGGGGTATTCTGGGAGTGGCCGGGATGGTCATGGCCTTCATCATCACGAGCGCCGGGAACGCCCGCCTGCTTTATCTGGAGGAAACTCACCGATCATGACGGGAGGGTATTTCTTGTCGGGAGGGCACTCCTTGTCGGGATTCAGATGCCAGGCCTCGGCCGTCGTCATGCTCATGATGGCAATCGCCACGTCCGCATCCGCGGAGCCGATGGAAGCCATCCTGCAGCCGAAGACCGCGCAGGGTTTCACCCGCTACGCGGCGGCGGTCGAGGCGCGCATCGAACAGGAGCTGCGCGACAACGCGCCGTTCCTCGACATCGAGCGCCAGCCCGCCGCGCAGTTGGCCAGGACCATGGCGGCGTTGCGCCGGGGTGAAGTGATCGTGACCCGCGCCGTGGCCCGCGACAGCGCGACCGGCGAGATCGAGGTCCAAGGCGGCATGATCAACCACTGGCGCGGCACCGGCTTCGTGCCCAACGTGAAGCTCGACGTGCTGCTGAAGACGCTGCAGGAGCCGCAGACCGACAAGCACAAGCAGGAAGACGTGCTGTCGTCGCGCGTGGTGCAGACCGGCGAGAACTCGCAGAAGCTGTACCTGCGGCTGCGCCGCACCAAGCTCATCACCGTGGTCTACGACACCGAGTACGACACCACCTATCGCCGCATCGCGGCCGACCGGGCGCTCAGCAGGAGCGTCTCGACAAAGATCGTCGAGATCGAGAACGCCGGCACCCCGCAGGAGCGGGCGCTGCCGGAAGGCAACGACCATGGCTTCATGTGGCGCCTGTATTCGTACTGGCGCTACAAGCAGGTCGGCGACGGCGTGGTGGTGGAGGTGGAGTCGCTCACGCTCAGCCGTAAGCTGCCGGCCATCATCGGCGTGCTGCTGCGTCCCGTCGTCACCAGCACGGCCCGCGACTCGATTACCCGCACCCTGTCCTCGATGCGCCTCAGGTTCGTCGGCTAGGAACCGACATGCCTTCCGCCTTCGCGGAGCTACGGCGGACAAGAAAGGTTGGTCGCCACGTCTCCGCCTTCGCCGGGGCTTCGGCGGGACAAGCGCTACACTGGAGAGGTGCTGGCCGACCTCGCCGGAATGGAGCTGGGCGACCTCGAAACCTTCGTCGAGTCGCTCGGCCACAAGCGCTTTCACGCCAAGCAGATCTACCGCTGGATCTGGCGGCGCGGCGTCACCGACTTCGCGCAGATGACCGACCTCGGCCAGGAGCTGCGGGCGGCGCTGGCCAAAAAGGCGACGATCTCACTCCCCGCCATCGTCAAGCGCGACGTCTCGAGCGACGGGACGCAGAAATTCGTGCTGCAGCTGGCTGACGGCAAGCAAATCGAAGCGGTCTTCATCCCCGACACCCCGGCCCAGACTTTCTGCGTCTCGACGCAGGTCGGCTGCGCCATGGGCTGCGCGTTCTGCCTGACCGGCAAGATGGGCCTGGTCCGCAACCTGTCGGCCGCCGAAATCACCGCGCAGGTCCGGTTGCTGGCGCAGTCGCTCGACCTGCTCGACAAGTCCTTCAACATCGTCCTCATGGGCATGGGCGAGCCTTTGCACAACTACGACGCGACGATGAAGGCGCTGCGGATGCTGAACGAGAAGGAAGGCCTGGCGCTGCACCCGAAGCGGGTGACGCTGTCGACGGTGGGCCTGGTGCCGATGATGGACAAGCTGGCCGGCGAGGAGCTGATGCCGAACCTGGCGGTGTCGCTGCACGCGGCCACCGAGGAGACACGCGCGGCGATTGTGCCGTCGAACAAGAAGTACTCGATGCAGGACGTGATCGACGCCTGCAAGCGCTTCCCGCTCGCCAAGCGGCGGCGCATCATGTTCGAGTACGTGATGCTGGCGGGCGTGAACGACTCGCCGCAGGACGCGCGCAAGCTGGTGAAGGTGCTGGCGGGCGTCAAGGCCAAGGTCAACCTGCTGCCGCTCAACGCCGCCCCCGGCATTCCGTTCGAGCGGCCGTCGGACGAGGTGATCAACACCTTTGCGAAGATCCTCGCCGACAAGGGCCTGAACGTGTCGGTGCGCAAGAGCCGCGGCCGCGACATCCGCGCCGCCTGCGGTCAACTGATCGTCGAGGGGCAGAACCCCAGAAGGCCGGCGACCGAACCGGCGGAGGCGCAGTAATGCAACCACGAAGGGCGCGAAGGCCACGAAGCAACCTTTGGCTTCGTGCTTTTCGCGTGCTTCGTGGTTGCGTTGTCTGCGCCGCACTCGCAAGTGGCTGCGCGGGCGAGCCGCAGTCGTGGGCGGCGCTCAAGCGGCAGTTGCCGGGCATGGAGTCCGACGAGCGCGATGCGGCGGTCGAGAAGTTCATCGCCGCCCGGGGCGGGACGCCGATTATCGAGAACCAGACGCGGTTGGTGTTCTTCGCCCGCGACGTCAACGGCGCGACCCCGCGCGTGGTGGGCGACTTCAACGCGTGGGCCCTTCAACCAGGCTCAGGGCCGGCGGCGCAACCCGCCTACGACGCGAACATCGGCAAGATGACGCGCATCGACGGCACGAACTGGGCCTACCTCGAGGGCACCTCGTACACCAACGCCCGTGTCGAGTACGTCTTCTTCTTCGACCAGCAAGCCTCCGCCGATCCGTTGAACCCGCGCGCCGTGCAAGCCTACGCCGGGCCGCGCTCGGAGGTCCGCATGCCGTTCTGGGTGGCCAACCCGGAAGTGGATGACGCGGTGCCGGCGCCGGCCGGCGAGCTGCTGGCCGAAACCGTGATCTCGCGCGAGCTGCTCGGTCCCCGGCGCGTGTGGTTCTACCTGCCGCCGGGCTACCCCTCGACTGCGCTCGGGGCAGGCTCCGCCGCGGCCGACACGTTGTATCCGGTGCTGTATGTCCTGGACGGCGCCAACTATGTCGAGAAGATGGAGGTGCCGCGCCTTCTCGATCGCCTGATCGCGCGCAAGGCCATTCCGCCGGTCATTGCCGTGTTCTCGGAGCCCGGCGACCGGCAGGAAGAGTACACCCGCAACCCGCGGTGGCGGGCCTTCATCACCAGCGAACTGGTGCCGCAGGTCGACAAGCGCTTCCGCACGTTCCCGACGCCCGACCATCGCATCATCCTGGGCAGCTCGCTGGCTGCCTATGGCGCGGTCGATCTCGCGGTCGAGTTTCCCGCGGTGTTTGGCTTGTGCGCGGCGATGGCGCCGCCCGAGCAAGCCGCGTCGGTCATTGCCAACCAGCCGCGCGCCCGCGCCGCCGCCGTGTCAATCCGCTTCTTCGTGCTGGGCGGCGTCTACGACGCCATGATCGACGGCGCCCGCCGCCTGCGCACGACGCTCGACGGCGTCAACGCGCCGGTCACCTACCTGGAAGTGGCGGAAGGCCACAACACCAACACCTTCCGCAATCACATCGACGATGCCGTCAAGGCGCTGCTGACGCCGCCGTAGACGCCGGAACTAAAGTTCCGGCCTTCTGGCACTAAAGAGCCTTCCTACCGATGTCGCGGCGGAACTGCATGCCGTCGAAGTGGATCTTGCTGACCGCTTCGTAGGCGCGGGCGATGGCGATCGCAAACGCCGGTGCCGTCGCCACGACGGTGAGCACGCGCCCGCCGGCCGTGACCAGGTCCTCGCCGCGCTGCTTGACGCCGGCGTGAAACACCATCACCTCGGGGCAATCGCGCGCCACCTCGTCCAGGCCGGTGATCACGTCGCCCGAGCGCACCTCGCCAGGATAGCCGTGGGCGGCCAACACCACACCGACGCTGGTCCGGCTGAAGCCGGACGCCACAGGTGTTGGTGTAGCCTCCGGCTTTAGCCGGAGCTGGCCCTCCGCGGCCGCAAGCAAGATCGGCGAAAGCGGCTCGGTTAGCAGCGGCAACACCACCTGCGCCTCGGGATCGCCGAAGCGGACGTTGAACTCGATCACCTTCGGGCCGGCGGGCGTCAGCATCAACCCGCAGTAAAGGAAGCCGCGAAACGGCGTGCCCTCGGCGGCCATGCCCGCCAGCACCGGCCTGACGATCTCGCGCTCGACCTGGGCCTGCAACGCCGGGGTCACCAGCGGACTCGGCGAGAACGCGCCCATGCCGCCGGTGTTGGGACCTTCGTCGTGATCGAAAATGCGCTTGTGGTCCTGCGCCGACAGCAGCGGCACGTAATGCTCGCCGTCGGCGACGACGAAGAACGACACCTCGGGACCCGTCAGCATCTCTTCGAGCACCACGCGCGCGCCGGCGTCGCCAAAGCTGCGATCGACCATGGCGGCCCGCACGGCCGCCTCGGCCGTGGCGCGATCCGGCGCCACGACGACACCCTTGCCGGCGGCCAGGCCGTCGGCCTTCACCACCAGCGCGTCGCCGAACTCGCCCGACCGAATGGCCGCCAGCGCCTCGTCCGCGGATGCGCACACGCGGTAGTGCGCGGTGGGCACGCGGTGCCGCTGCATGAAGTCCTTGGCGAACGCCTTGCTCGTTTCGAGCTGGGCGGCGGCGCGGGTCGGGCCGAAGACCAGGCGGCCCTCGGCGGCCAGCCGGTCGGCCAGGCCGCGGCCAAGCGGGGCCTCCGGACCGACGACGGTCAGGTCAATGCGGCGGCGGGCGATGAGCTGAACCACGGCATCGGTGTCTAAGATGTCGAGCGGTTCGGTGTGGACCGGTTTGGTCCTACTGAAACCAGACCCCACGGACATTCCGGGGTTGCCAGGAGCGCATAGTAAGTAGTCAACGCCCGGTTCGCGGCCCAGCGTCTGGGCCAGGGCATGCTCGCGCCCGCCGGAGCCGATAATGAGGATACGCATTGGCGGTTTAGGTCGATTGACTTTCGGGGTGGCCGACGGTGTCCAAGGCGCTAGTCAGGTAGCCATCTATGTCATTGATAACACAGACTTTATCAGTGTTATCTGTGTCATCTGCGGCCCCGTCTGCGTTTGTGATAGCCTAGCATACTTGTCCCGCTGGTCTTTGACCGGCCGGAGAGCCCAGATCTCGTAGTGTGACGATTTGGCAGAAAACTGGTCGAAAGGGGGTGACTACAGATGGCCGAAGTGAAATTGCAGGAAGGTGAGTCGATCGAAAGCGCGTTGCGACGTTTCAAGCGCAAGGTGCAGCAGGAAGACATCATCAAGGACATCAAGAAGCACTCCTTCTACTTGAAGCCGGGCGACAAGCGCCGCGCGAAGCAGGCGCTCGCCCGGAAGCGTAATCGGAAGAAGATGCGTCGCGAAACGGAATAAGAGGAGTGGGGTCTTTCGGGACCCCAACCCTTTTCTCGTGGTAACATTCGACACCTTTTTGGGGCGCCTAAGAGCGCCTTCTTGGGCGTTTAAACGCCCGTGATGCAAGGGTTTTCTCGACGCAGGGGAACTAAGCGAATGGAAATCGTCGAACGCACCGTGAACGATGTGACCGTGCTCGACCTCAAGGGCAAGATGACCTTGGGCGAGGGCGACGAGTTGCTGAAGGACAAGATCAACAGCCTCCTCGCCGCGGGCAAGAAGAAGCTGTTGCTCAATCTCGAAGGCGTGCCCTACATCGACAGCGCCGGCCTCGGCGAAGTGGTGCGGACGTACACCACGGTCAGCCGCCAGGGCGGCAGCCTCAAGCTGTTGAACCTGACCAAGCGGATCGAGGACCTGTTGTCGATCACCAAGTTACTGACGGTATTCGACACCTTCGATTCGGAGGCGGAAGCCGTCAAGAGCTACAAGTAAGTGGAGACGCGGTCCGCGGTCGCGAACCTGATCATTTCGCTGCGACCGGATCAATGGACCAAGAATCTGATTGTCTTTGCGGCGCTGATTTTTGCCGTCAAATTGCTCGACCCGGCCGCCTTGGCGCTTGCTTCGGCGGCCTTTTTGATTTTTTGCGTGCTCTCCGGGTGCGTCTACCTGATCAACGACGTCTCGGATCGCGAGGCCGATCGCCAGCATCCGCTCAAGCGGTTGCGGCCGATCGCCTCGGGCGCGCTCGGTGCCGGCACCGCCCTGGCGTGGGCGATTGGCCTGAGCGCGGCCGCGTTGGCCGCCGCCTACGTGCTGCGGCCGGTGTTCGCGTTGACTGCCGCGGCGTACCTGGCGCTCTTCGCCTTGTACACGCACGTGCTCAAGCATGTCGTGATCCTCGACGTGATGGCGATCGCGATTGGCTTCGTACTGCGGGCCGTGGCGGGTGGTTTGGTAATCGGGGTGCCGGTCAGCGACTGGTTGCTGGTCTGCACCATCCTGCTGGCGTTGTTCCTGGGGCTGGCGAAGCGGCGGCATGAAATCACCATGCTGGCCGACGGAGCCTCGGGACACCGGCGAATTCTGGAGGAGTACGATCCGTACTTGCTCGATCAGATGATCGCGATCGTGGCGGCGGCAACACTCGTCGTCTACATCATCTACTGTGCGAGCCCCGACACGGCCGCGCGGTTCGGCACCCCGTTGCTGGTGCTGACCACGCCGTTCCCGATCTACGGCATTTTCCGGTACCTGTACCTCGTGCATCGCAAGCGCGGGGGCGGCAGCCCGTCGGACATGCTGTTGCGGGACCGCCCGCTGCTCGGCTGCGTGGCGTTGTGGGGCATTGCCGTAGTGCTGATCATCTATCGGCCGTACGCGTTCGTAACTGGAACGTGACGCGTTCAACAGTCTCCATCCTCAAGACCTCGCCGGCGACGATCCTCCGCGACACGCACGCGGTGATGAACCTGGCCGGCTACCAGGACGTCATCGCCAGGGACGCCGACACCGCGCTCAAGGTCAACATCTCGTGGCACTTCTTCTTCCCCGGCTGCTCGACCACGCCGTGGCAGCTCGACGGCGTGATCCGCGCCATGAGGCAGGACGGCTACGACCCGGCGCTGATCCACGCCTGCCACAACCGCACCGTCGTCATTGACGCCCACCTCGGCGAGGCGGCCAACAAGCAGCTGCCGGTGGTCCAGGCGCACGGCATCCGCAACGTCCACCTCTACGAGGGCGACGAGCCGTGGGTCAACGTCCGCGACGCCGTCGGCAGCGAGCTGGCCGACCGGTTCCTGTGCCTCAACCAGGTCTACCCCGACGGCTTCATGATCCCGAAGCGCTTCATCGGGGAGAACATCATTCACCTGCCGACAGTGAAGACGCACGTCTTCACGACGATGACCGGCGCCATGAAGAACGCGTTCGGCGGGCTGCTGAACGAGCGCCGCCACTGGACGCACCCGGTGATCCACGAGACGCTCGTGGACCTGCTGATGATCCAGAAGAAGATCCATCGCGGCGTGTTCGCCGTGATGGACGGCACGTTTGCCGGCGACGGCCCGGGGCCGCGCTGCATGGTGCCGCACGTGAAGAACGTGATGCTGGCGAGCGCCGATCAGGTGGCGATCGACGCGGTGGCGGCCAAGCTGATGGGCATGGATCCCATGTCGATCAAGTACATCCGCCTGGCGCACGACCGGGGCCTCGGCTGCGGCGACCCGCGCGAGATCGAGATCGTCGGCGACCTCGAGGCAGCCAGGGAGAACTGGCACTTCACCGGCCCGTTCAAGAAGATGACCTTCGCCTCGAAGATGCAGCACCAGATCTACTGGGG
>CAYGMD010000112.1:0-14770 GCA_964350785.1 uncultured Acidobacterium sp.
ATCCGCGACACCGCCAACGCCACCCTGGCGCTGCTCCCCGACGAACTGGTCGCCGGCTTCATTGCCCGCTCGGACGTGCCGACCGAACTGCGCGAGTTCTTCATTACCCGCGGCATCACGCCGTCCGATACGCCGGCGCCCGACTTCGAGGAACCGTTGCTCGACACCGACCCATCGGGGCTCGACTTCGGGCAGGAAGAAGGGGAGTCGGCGCAGACCTTCACGCAGCGGCTGGCCAACATGGGCGTGCCCGAGAAAGTGAAGTGCGCCATGAAGGGCACGCGCGAGATGCGGGCGGTGCTGATTCGCGATCCCAATCGCATGGTCGCGTCGGCGGTGCTCAGCTGCCCCAAGGTCAACGAGGCCGAAGTCGAGGCGTTTGCCAAGATGGGGAACGTCTCGGAGGACATCCTGCGCACGATCGGCAACACGCGGGCGTGGACGAAGAACTACGCGGTGGTGCTGAGCCTCGTGAAGAACTCCAAGACGCCGGTCGCGATGTCGATGACGCTGATGCAGCGCCTTACCGAGAGCGACGTGAAGAAGGTGGCGGCGGACCGGAACGTCCCCGAGGCCCTGCGGCTGGCCGCGAAGAAGCGCGCGGCGGCGACCCGGGCGTAGCCACGCCGCCGCGGTGGGCCTGCGCCCACTCCGACCGCATCTGCGACAACCCGTCCATGTAGACCGCGACCCGCTCGCGCTCGTCCTCGGTGGGCAGCGTCTTCAGCAACTCGATGGCCCGTTCCACATCGCGCTGGATCGTGGCTTTCGTGGCGCCGTAATAAAGCTTCTTGATTTCCGCGACCGGGTCCATGACGGGAATTATAAGCGGTTCCGGCGCAATGCCTTCCGGAACCGTGCCAGCGGCAGGGTGTTGAGCACATCGTCCTTGGTGAGCCAGGCCCGGCGGGCCGTGAGAATGCCCCAGCGCGTGAAGCCGAGCGCCTCGATTTCGTGGGCATCCGAGGTGACGACCAGCTTGACGCCGCGGTCCCTCGCCAGCCGGGCGTGGCTGTCGGACAGGTCGAGCCGGTAGGGCTGCGAGTTAATCTCGAACGCGACGCCGTTGGCGGCCGCCGCGTCGATCACCTTCTCGATCTTCAGGCGTGACGGATCGCGGCGGAGCAGCATGCGCCCGGTCAGGTGGCCGATGATGTCGACCGACGGGTGCTCAATCGCCTTGATGACGCGCGCCGTCATCTCCGCTTCGTCCTGCTGCAGGGCCGAGTGGGCAGAGGCGACGACGAGGTCGAGGCTGGCGAGGCAATCGTCGTCCAGGTCGAGGCGGCCGTCGGCGAGAATGTCGCACTCGATGCCGGCCAGCACGGCGAACCCCTTCAGCGTGGCGGAGTAGGCGCGAATGCGCGCCGCGAAGCCCTGGGTGCGCGCCTCGTCCAGGCCGTTGGTCATGGCGAGCGACTGGGTATGGTCGGTGATCGCGATGTACTCGAGGCCGCGGGCGCGGGCGGCCGCCGCCATGGTCTCCAGGCTTTCACGGCCATCCGACTCGGTGGTGTGCATGTGCACGTCGCCGCGCAGGTCGGCCTGCGTGATCAGGTCCGGCAGCGCCTGCCGGCCCGCCGCGTCGATCTCGCCACGGTTCTCCCGCAGTTCCGGGGCGATCCAGGTCAGGCCCAGGGTGTCGTAAATGCCTTCTTCGGTGGCGCCGGCAATGACCCGTTCCTTGGCATCGAACAGGCCGTACTCGTTGAGCTTCCAGCCACGCTCGAGGGCGCGGTCGCGCAGGGCGATGTTGTGCGCCTTGGATCCCGTGAAATACTGCAGCGCGGCCCCCCGTTGCTCGGGCAGCACGATGCGCAGGTCGGCCTGGTAGCCGCCCCGCAGCAGCACGCTGGCCTTAGTGGGACCGTGGCCGAGAATGCGTTCAACCGTGGGGTAGGCGACGAAGGCATCGGCGAGCGCCTGGTCGGCGCCCGTGGCCAGCAGGTCGAGGTCGCCGGTGGTTTCCGCCCCGCGCCGCACGCTGCCGACCGTCAGGATGGTGGCCGCGGGCGCGTGCGTGGTGAGGTACGCCACCAGGGCCTCGGCCACCTCGGTCGCCTTGGACAGGAGGTGGCGGCCGGCGTGCCGCTGGCGCTCGTCGAGCGCCTTGAGGATCAGTTCCTCTTTCTTGGCGCCCATGCCCTTGAGGCCGCGAATGCGGCCGGCCCGGGCCGCCTGGGCCAGGTCGTCGAGGCTCTTGATGTGCAGTTGCTTGTAGAGCATCGCCACGGTTTTGGGACCGACGCCCTGCAACCGCAGCACCTCGAGCAGGCTCTCGGGAAATTCCTGCAGCAACAAGTCGCGCACTTCACACGTGCCGGTGGCGGCAATGTCGCGAATGCGCGTCGCGAGGTCCTTGCCGATGCCCGACCAGGCCCGCAGGCCGGCCTCGTCCAGTCCGGCGGCCGCCTCGGCGGCATGCGCCACCACGTCGGCGCCGTTGCGGTAAGCGCGAATCTTGAACGGGTTCTCGCCCTTCAGCTCGAGCAGGTCGGCAATGTCCAGCAGCACGCGCGCGATGGCGCGGTTGTCGAGCGGCGCCGGCAGGGGGACGCTCATTCGTGGATGACGCTCAGGCCGGTGGTTTCGATCTGGAAGTCGAGCACCCGGGCCTCGCCGTCGGCCAGGGCCTCGCGAACCGCCGGCACGGCATCGGGCGGCGCCAGGCACATGAGGCACCCCCCGCCGCCGGCGCCGCAGACCTTGGCGCCTTGCGCTCCTGCGGCGATTGCCCTGGCAACGAGGGCGTCGATCGCCGGCGTGGTCACGCCGGGCGCCAGGCGCTTGCGGTTCTCCCATTCCGTGGCGAGGCAGCGCGCCGTTGCCTCCCAGTCGCCGGCGGTCAACGCCGCGCGCATCGCCGTGGCCGTGTCGCGGATGCGTTCGAAGCACTCGAACACGTGGCGGTCGCCGTCGATGTGGCGCTTGGTGATGTCCCAGTTGTTGGTGCCCGAGTTGCGAGGCGCGCCCGTGTAGCAGAGCACCAGGCGCCGCTGCAGCTCCTGCGGATCGACCTCGAGGGCCACGCGGGTGGCCTGGCCTGCGTCCAGCTCGAGCGCGGCAATGCCGCCGTACATCGCCGGCCGGTAGTCCTGGAGGCCGGTGGGCACGCGGATGACCTGGGCCTCGACGTCCCTGGCCACGTCCATCAGGGCCTCGGGATCGAGCTCGCTGCCGTTGAAGCGGGAGAGCGCGCCACAAATGGCGAAGTTCAGGGCCGACGACCCGGCGATTCCGGCTCCGGCCGGTGATTCGCCGCGCGTGGTCAGGCGCAGGCCGCGGGCGCCGAAGCGATGGACCAGGCGCGCCAGCAGCGGCAGGGTGTCGTCGCCGGCCAGCTGGTCGGCCGACAGGTTGACCATGCGATCGGTGTCTTCGGAGATGAGCTCGATGCGATCGTCGGGCCGCGGCTCGATCCACGCGTGCGCGCGCAGGCTGATGGCGACGTGCAGGGTCTGGGCCCCGGGATGGAACAGGTACAGCGGCCAGATGTCGATCGTGCCCCCTGCAAGGTCAATTCGTGTCGGAGCCGACGCTGAGATACGCACGCCGCAATTATAATTCCCAGAACATCATGCCTTTAGCCACCAGACGCGACCTCGGCCAGTTCCTGATCGGCAGCCTGCCCGATCGCACCATGCCGGTCGAGATGCGGTCGCTGGCCCGCGAGTTCGACCTGGGCGGCGTGATCCTGTTCAGCCGGAACATCGAGGCACCCGAGCAGGTGGCCGAACTGGCCGCCGAGAGCGAGGCGCTCGGCCGCACGTCTCCCGCGTGGGTGAGCGTCGACCAGGAAGGCGGCCGCGTGGCGCGCTTGAAGGAGCCCTTCACCCGGTGGCCGCCGATGGCCACGCTGGGGCGCGCGGGACGCGAAGGCGACGGGCTGGCCGCCCGGTTTGCCACGGCCCTGGCCGGCGAGTTGCGCGCGGTGGGCATCACGCTGGACTACGCGCCCGTGCTCGACATCCACACCAATCCCACGAACCCGGTGATTGGCGATCGGGCGCTGGCGGAGCGCGCCGAGGATGTGGCGCGGCTGGGCCGCGTGCTCATCGAGGCGCTGCAGGACGCGGGAGTCGCCGCCTGCGGCAAGCATTTCCCCGGTCACGGCGACACCAGCACCGATTCGCACGTCGAGCTGCCCCTGGTCGAACATCCACCCGATCGCCTGCGCGCCATCGAGTTCGAACCGTTTCGAGCGGCCATCGCCGCGCGCGTCGCCTTCATCATGACGGCGCACGTGCTCGTGCCGTCGCTCGACGAGGACCGTCCGGCCACGTTGTCGCCCAGGGTCGTGCAAGCCCTGCTGCGCGACGAGCTGGGCTTCGAGGGCGTGATTCTGAGCGACGACCTCGAGATGAAGGCGGTGAGTGCCCGGTATCCCGTCCCCGAATCGGCGGTCGAAGCCATTCGCGCCGGCTGCGACGGGATCCTGATTTGCAGCGGCGATCTCGACTTGCAGGCACGGACGCTCGAGGCGCTCGTCAAGGCCGTGGAGTCCGGGATCATCACCGCGGCCCGCTGCGATGATGCGTTCGCGCGACTGCGGCGGGCGAAGGAACGTTTCCTCATGGGCGAGCGCCCGGGCACGGCCCACCGGCTGCGTCACTTGCGTCAGGTGCTGGGCCGCGAGGAGCACCAGCGGGTCGCGGCCGAAATGGCGGCGTTTTTGTGATCCCACTGCGGCGGCTGCAGTCGGGCGACCGCGTCGCGCTGGTCGCGCCGGCCAGTTCGTTTCCCGTTGAAGAGGTCGCGGCCGGCGTCGCCGAGCTCGCCCGCCTGGGCCTCGAAGCCGTGTACGACGACACGATCTTCCAGCAGGACCGGTTTGTCGCCGGGCCGGCGCCCATGCGCGCGGCCGCCATTCAGCAGGCGTGGGCCGATCCCTCGATCGCCGCGCTGATCGCGATGCGCGGCGGCTATGGCAGCGCCCAGGTGTTGCCCCTGCTCGACCCGGCGGTGTTGCGCGCGTCGCGCAAGGCCTTGATCGGCTACAGCGACATCACCGCGCTCCTGTCGTTCTACCAACTGCACGGGCTGGTCGCGATCCACGGCCCGATGGTCGATCGCCGCCTGTCGAAGGGACCAGCGGCGTACGATGAGGCATCGTTCCGGCGCGTGGTGATGACGGCCGCCCCGGCGGGGGAGATGCGCCCGGCCGCCCTCGAGACGCTGCGGCCCGGACGCGCCGCGGGGACCCTGACCGGCGGGACCATCACGCAGCTGGTGTCGTCGCTCGGCACGCCGTGGGCGTTCGACGCGCCGCCGGGATGCGCGCTGTTCCTCGAGGACATCGGCGAGCGGCCATACCGCATTCACCGCATGCTCACGCAACTCGCGCAGGCCGGCGTCTTCAGCCGCGCCGGCGCCATTGTCTTTGGCGAGTTCCCCGGGTGCGACGAGCCGGGTGGCGACCCGGCCATTCGCGATGTGCTGCGCGATTTCACGGACGGCTTTGCAGGGCCGGTCCTGCTTGGGTTTCCCTCCGGCCACACGGCCGGTGCGACCTGGACGCTGCCATTCGGCGTGCGCGCCGAAATCATCGGCACGTCTTTACCGGCGGTGGTCATCACAGAGGCGGCAGTGTACTAGTGGCAAGAATTCATTTGATTGGTGTGTGTGGCACGGCCATGGCCACGCTGGCGGCCCTGCTGAAGCATGCCGGCAACGAGGTGAGCGGCTCCGACGAGCACGTCTATCCGCCCATGAGCGATTTCCTCGCGGCCGAAGGGATCACCGTGCTCGAAGGCTATCGGCCCGACCACGTCGCCGGCCCCGTCGACCAGGTCGTGGTCGGCAATGCCATCTCCCGCGGCAACCCGGAACTCGAGGCCGTGCTCGATCGCAACCTTCGCTACACGTCCTTACCGGAGGCGATTCGCGATCACTGGTTATGGGACGCGCAGTCGATTGTCATCGCCGGCACTCACGGCAAGACCACGACGACGTCGCTGACGGGGTGGTTGCTGACGGCGGCCGGCGCCGATCCGACGGTGCTGGTGGGCGGCATCGCCCGCAACTTCGGCGCCGCCGGCGCCAGCTATCGCATCGGCAAGGGCCCTGCCTTTGTCATCGAAGGCGACGAGTACGACAGCGCCTACTTCGACAAGACGGCGAAGTTCCTGAAGTACCTGCCCGACATCGCGGTCGTGAACAACATCGAGTTCGACCACGCCGACATCTACGCGGACCTGGACGAGGTCCGCCTGGCGTTCCGGCGGCTGGTGAACCTGGTGCCGCGCCGGGGCTTGACGCTGCTTGGCGCCGACAGCCCGGATGCCGCCGCGCTGGCGCCCCTGGCCCGAAGCCGGGTGCAGACCTTCGGTCTTGCCGAGACCGCGAACTGGCGGGCGCTCGACATCACCAGCGGCGGGGACACGGCGTTCACCGTCGTCCACGATGGCCGCGACCTCGGCCGGTTCCGCATGGGGATGCTGGGCGAACACAACGTGCGCAACGCGCTGGCGGCGATCGCCGTGGGCGCCGACCTTGGCCTCGACATCGAGGCCTTGCGCGATGGGCTGGCGCGGTTCGCGGGCATCAAGCGGCGCCTCGAAGTGGTGGGCGAGGCGCGGGGCGTGACCGTCTACGACGACTTCGCGCATCACCCGACCGCGGTGGAAGAAACCCTGAAGGCACTGAGGCGATCGATCGGCCCCCGCCGCATGTGGGCGATCTTCGAGCCGCGCTCGGCGTCGTCGTGCCGGCGCGTCTTTCAAGACGACTTTGCCCGCGCCTTTGCCGGCGCCGATGAAGTGGTGCTGGCGTCGATCTTCCGCTCGAGCCTGCCGCCCGAAGAGCGCTTGTCGGAGGCGCAGCTGGTGGCCGACCTGCGTGCCGGCGGCGTGGCGGCCCGCCACCTGCCGACGGTCGACGCCATTGTCGACGCGGTGGCGCGCGAGGCGCGCGACGCTGACGTGATTGTCGTGATGTCGAACGGCGGGTTCGGCGGCATCCACGGCAAGTTGCTGGACGCCTTGAAATGACCATTCGCGAGTGCGGGGATTCGATGCTGCTCGTCGAACTCGCGGCCGTCATCGATCCCGTCGTCAACGAGCGCGCCATCGCGCTGGCGTCGCGGCTGCGCGGGCGCCGGTTGCGCGGCGTGCGCGACATCGCCCCCGGCTATTGCACCGTGGGGGTGCACTTCGATCCGTTGCAGACCGACCTGCCGGCGCTCGAGCGCGCCATTGCGGACGAGGCCGCCGTCGTTGCCGAAATCGAAACGCTGCCGGTGAAGACGCCGATTGAGATCGGCGTGCATTACGGCGGCGACGACGGGCCGGACCTCGAGGCGGTGGCCGTGCATGCCGGTTGTACGCCCGCCGAGGTCATCGCGCGGCATGCGGCGCGCGTCTATCGCGTCTACATGCTGGGGTTCGTGCCCGGGTTCGCGTACATGGGGCGGGTTGACGCCAGCATTGCCACCGCTCGCCACCGGGTGCCGCGCGAGCGCGTGCCGGCCGGGTCGGTGGGCATTGCCGGCGAGCAGACCGGCGTGTATCCCGTGGCCAGTCCGGGTGGCTGGCAGTTGATTGGCCGCACGTCGCGGCTGATGTTCGATCCCAAGCGGACGCCGCCGAGCCTGCTGGCGCCCGGCGATCTGGTGCGGTTCATCCCGATAGCGGGGCGCCGGCCATGACGCTGGGTGCGCTGGAGATTGCCAAGGCAGGCTTGCTCACATCGGTGCAGGATCTCGGCCGACACGGCCATCAAGCAGTCGGCGTGCCCGTGGCCGGTCCCATGGACAGCTTCTCGCACCGGCTCGCGAACCAGTTGGTGGGGAACGGACCGGAAGCGGCGACACTCGAGGTGACGCTGATTGGCCCGGAGCTGGTGGTCGAGGCCGAGACCACCATGGCCATCGCCGGGGCCCTGTTCGAGGTGACCTGCGGCGGAAGGCAGGTGCCGATCGGAGAGTCCTTCGCCGTGCAGCCTGGCCAGCGGGTGAAATTCGGGCGCATTGTTCAGGGCGCCCGGGCCTACGTCGCGGTGGCGGGTGGCGTCCTGACCAGCCTGGTCCTGGGCAGCCGCGCGACGCACCTGGTGAGCCACATGGGCGGCCACGAGGGACGCGCCCTGCTGGCGGGCGACCGCCTCCCCGTGCTGGCCCGGCCGGCCCCGAGGCCGCCGCGGAAGACCGCCGGCTTGCACCTGCCGACCGGTGGCCGCGCACGCCTGCGCGTCGTGCCCGGCCCGCAGGACGACTGGTTTCACCCCGACGCCATCAGGACCATGTCCGGCGTCAGCTTTCGAATCTCCCCGCGTTCCAACCGCATGGGCTATCGCCTGGAAGGACCACCGCTGGCGCGCACGCGAGAGGGGGAGCTCATCTCCGAACCGGTCGGCATGGGCGCGATCCAGGTGCCGGCGGCCGGCGAGCCCATCCTGCTGATGGCCGACCGCCAGACCGCCGGCGGATATCCGAAGATTGGTCATGTCATCTCAGCGGACCTGCCGCTGGCCGGGCAGCTGGCGCCCGGCGATTTCATCCAGTTCATCCCCTGTTCGCGGCAGGAGGCCGTGACGGCGCTGATTGCCCGCGAGCGTCACCTGCTGCGGTTTGCCGATCGGAAGGACGCATTGTGAGTGCCCTCGTTGACGCCATGGTGGCCGCCTTCGGCGCGGAGCGGATCAAGGTCGATGCGCCGCTGGCGCCGCTGACGACCTTCAAGGTTGGCGGCCCGGCCGACGTGTTGTTCGAGCCGGTGAACTCCGACGAGGTGCTGCGGGCGCTTGGCGTCGCCCGGGCGGCGGGGCAGCCGGTGACCATGCTCGGCGGTGGTTCGAACGTGCTGGTCTCGGACCGGGGCGTCCGGGGCCTGGTCATTCGCCCGCGCGGCGGCGCCGTCAACGCCGTGGGGAACCGGCTGGTTCGGGCCGATGCCGCGGTCACGATCAACGGCCTGGTGCGATGGACGATCAACCGTGGCTACGCCGGCCTCGAGGCATGGGCCGGGACGCCGGGCACCGTTGGCGGCGCGATCTACGGCAACGCCCACTGGCAGAAGATCAACATCGGCGATCTCGTGGAGAGCGTCCGCCTGGTCAAGCCCGACGGCACGTTGTTGCAGGCACCGGCCGATCGCATGGAGTTCGACTACGACTACAGCCGCTTGAAGCGGACCGGCGAAATTGTGCTGTGGGTGGCGTTCCGTGTCACCCCCGGCGGGGATCCGGCGGCGCTGCGGCTGGTCGCGCGCGAGTCGCTGGCCTTCCGCAAGCGGACCCAGCCGCTGGAGTCGCCGAGCGCGGGCTGCATCTTCATGAACCCGGACCCGTCGCGCGACCGTGTTCCCGAGGGCATCGCGCCCTCGGCCGGCGCCCTGGTCGATCGCGCGGGCTTGAAGGGCGCCGCGCTGGCCGGCGCCCGCGTGTCGCCCACGCACGCCAACTTCGTCATCAACGACGGCACCGCCACCGCCGGCGACATCAAGGCGCTGATTGAGCAATGCCGGTCGGCCGTGAAAGAACGCTTCGGCGTCACCTTGCGAGATGAGATCATCTGCTTGGGCGAGTTCGAATAACGAGGCTTCATTAGATGTCCACACTGGTGATAGAAGGCGGGCACCGCATCGAGGGCCGCATCGACGTTGAAGGCAACAAGAACGCGGCGTTGCCCCTGATGGCGGCGTGCCTGTTGACCACGGAATGGTGCACGCTGCGCAACATGCCGCGGATTGCCGATGTCGAGGTGATGGCGCGGCTGCTGCTGGACCTCGGCGCCGAGGTCGAAGGCATTGGCAGCACGACCCTGCGCATCCGGTGCGCGGACGTCACCAAGGACGAACCCGACAGCGCGCTGGTGGGCCGTTTGCGCGGCTCGGTGTTGCTGTTGGGGCCGCTCCTGGCGCGCCGCGGGCGGGCTTTCGTCGCGCCCCCGGGCGGGGATTTTCCGGCGCGGCGCACCATCAAGACGCATCTCGAGGCGTTGATTGCCATGGGCGCGCACGCCGTCGCCGGCTCGGGGCATCGCCTGGAGGCGCCCAACGGGCTGAAGCCCGCGTCGATCTACCTGGATGAGGCGTCGGTCACCGGGACGGAGACCGCGATGCTCGCGGCGGCGGCCGCCAACGGCGTGTCCGAGATCCGCCATGCGGCGTGCGAACCGCACGTCGTCGAACTCGGCGAGTTCCTGCGCGCCATGGGCGTGGGCGTGACCGGCGAGGGGTCGCACACCATTCGCATCGAGGGCGTGGGCAAGCGGTCGGGCGCCGAGCGAACGCTGTTTGGCGACTACATCGAGGCCGGCAGTTGGGCCGTGACCGGCGCCATTACCGGCGGCCACATCGAAGTGGGCGGCACGCGCCCGATCGACATGGAAGTGGTCGCGTCGGTGCTGGCCAAGATGCGCGTGCAGTGCGTGCAGGACAACGACGTGTTTCGCGTCGAGGCCTCGCGGCTCGTGGGCGCCGGCCGCATCACGACCGGGCTGTGGCCGAGTTTCCCGAGCGACCTCGTGAGCCTGGTCACCGTGCTGGCGACGCAGGCCGACGGCGCGACGCTCGTGCACGATTGGCTCTACGAGCTGCGCTTGTTTGCGCTGGAGCAGATGAGCGGCATGGGCGCGGATCTGTTCCTGTGCGATCCGCATCGCATCATCGTGACCGGGCCGCGCAAGCTGCGGGGCAAGAGCCTCGACAGCCGGGACATCCGGTCGGGGATGGCGCTGATTGCCGCGGCGCTGGCGGCGGACGGGCAGAGCCGGGTCGAACCGCTGGAGACCGTCGAGCGCGGTTACAGCCGGCTGGTGGAGCGCCTGCAGAAGCTTGGCGCGTCGGTCGCCAAGGTCTAGCGGCCCTTCGGCGGCTTGACGGGCGGCGGCGCGGGGACGCGAACCGGTGCCGCCGGCCCGGGCGGGGCGCCCGGGAACGACGGCGCGGCGCCCCCCACGGCCTCGTCGCCGCCCGGCGGACGCGGGGGCAACGGCAGGGGAATGGGCAGCGGCGCGATGTCGGTGACCGGCGCGCCGCCGTCGCGCCCCATGCGGAACGGCTGCAGGTCTTCAGCCGTCAGGTTCAGCACCCGCACAATGCGCGGCGTCAGCGTCAGGATGATGTCGGTTTCCTGCGTCTCCTTGTGCGTGTAGCCGAAAAGACGGCCGATCACCGGGATGTCGCCGAGGCCGGGAATGCTCGCCAGCGACGAGCGCTCCTCGTCGCGAATCAGGCCGGCGAGCATGTTGGTCTCGCCGTCCTTCAGCCGAATCACCGTGTTGATCGATCGGCTGCCGAAGGTCGGCAGGCCGCCAAACCCGGTGCCCGAAATGCTGCTCAACTCCACCTTCAACGCCAGCGTCACCGCATCGTCGTGGTGGGTGCGCGGGGTGATGTCGATGTTGACGCCGATCGGCTCGTAATTGAACGAGGTGATCGGTTGCGTCTGGACGCCGCCGGCGGCAATCGGCGCGAAGGTCGTCACCGGCACCGGCACGCGTTCGCCGAACCGCGCCTGGGCGGGAATGCCTTCCGACGTGCGCAGCTGCGGATTGGCGAGGATGCGCGTGGCGCCGTCGCTCTTGAGCAGCCGATAGTAGAGCGACGGCAGGTTGGTGAGCAGCACGTCGGCCTGGGTCAGGTTGGTCAGGCTGCGCAGCGAGATGCCGCCCTCCTGCTTGACGTCGACCTGGCCGTTGATGCCGGTCGGCGACGACGACGGCGACGCGATCTGCAGGCCGTACTCGTGCATGTGCGTACGGTTGACCTCGAGCAACTCGACGTCGATGATCACTTCCGGCCGCGCCTTGTCGATGGCGGCGATGATCTTGCCGGCGGCGGTGATGCGCTCGGGCGTGTCCTTGATCGTGATGGCGTTGGTCGCGGTGATCGACGACAGCCGCCGCGCATCGACGACGATGCGGAGCATGTCGATGGTTTCCTTGAGGTCGGCGTTGCTCAAGTAGAACGTGCGGACGATCTCTTCCTCGTACTCGCGGCGCTTGGCGGCGTTGTCGGGGATGATCGTGATGGTGTTGGCCGAGGTCGCCCGCCAGAAGTTCCGGGTCGTGGTGGACACGGCGGCCAGCGCCTCCTCGAGCGACACGCCGCGCAGGTCGATCGACACCGGCTGGTCGCGGAACGTGGGATCGAACAGGACGCTCAGGTTGGTGAACTTGCCGATGGCGGCGTAGACGTCCCGCGAGCCGGCGTCGCGGAACACCAGGCTGTCGGGCAGCTTGGCGCCGGTCGGCAGCGAGGCCCCTGGCAGCGGGGCCTCGAGACTTTGCTCGATCAGCGACTGCAGGCGGGTCTTGCCGTCTTCGCGCACGGCCACCCTGGCGCGCAGCTGCGAGCGCGTGGCCTGCAGCTCGGTGTCGATGTCGCTGTTGCCGGGATTCAGCTCCGAGGCGAGCTGGTACTCGACCAGCGCTTCCTCCAGCTTGCCGATGCCGGCGAGGCGGCGGGCCTTGGCGAAGTGATCCTGCGAGGCGCGCAGCTTGGCGCGCTCGAGGCCGACGCGGGCGTTCTTGTCGTCGGGCCTGGCGCGCAAGATCTTGGTGTACTCGGCCACCGCGAGGTCGTAGTTCTGCGTGCTCTCGGCGGTCATCGCCGTCTTGAGGGAGCCGCCCGAGCTGGCGCACGAGGCGAGCGTCAGCACCACCGCCAACAGCAGGGCGGGACGGGCCGAACGGGCGAGCGGGCTACTGGGAGCGTGCACCATTGGTTAATACTTCCACGCCACGGGGCATGCGAAACTCAAAATTCTTATCGGTCAAACCCCGATTTTCCTTCAGGTTGCTAAAGGTGAACGACGAGCGGCCGCCCTGCTTGTCGAGGGCCGTCAAGAACTGGATTTGCAGGGTTTTCGGGTCGATGCCGATGCCCAGCGAGTCGTATTCGGGGTGGGCCTTGCGCGGCACCAGCTTGAGCGTCACCAGGCCGGCTGCAGCGCCGGGCAATGGCGTGAAGCTGGCTGCGTAGTCACGGCCGAGGTCCGACTGGCCCGCCAGGAACAACGCCGGGATGTCGCCGTCGGCCGGGTCGGGCGCGGGACTCACAATGACCTGCTTGTCGGCCACCAGGTGCGTGTACAGCCGCGTTCCGTCTGACACGAACTCCTTGCGCTCCGGCTTGGTGTAAGTGAACCGCATGCGGCCCGGGCGCTTGATGGCGACCGTGCCTTGCTCGGTGGTCCTGGTCCGCAGCACGCCGCCTTCGTAGGTCTGGACGAAGTCGCCCTGGAAGTCCTTGATGCCGTTGTAGCGTTGTTGCACCCTGGTCGCGAGGGCCGCGGGATCCTGGGGCGCCTGCGCGGCCGCCACCGTGATTCCGGTGACGAGGACAAGAGATGCGAAAAGAAATCTCACGGTACCCATACTATTAGGACTCGTGAGATGTCGGTTAAGTTGCTTTGGGGGACCGGCTGGGCTTGCCACCCGTAGCCGAACTGACGATGTGGTCCACCTACGCGGCTTTGCCGCTACGGTGGACACCCTTCGCCAGAACCGGAGCGAAGGGTGGTGGACGGCACGAGGATCGAACTCGTGACCTCAGCGTTGCGAACGCTGCGCTCTCCCAGCTGAGCTAGCCGCCCGTCAGAACCAATAACTGAACAATAATATCAAAGTTAGAAGTGAAAAGTGAGAAGTTAGAAGAAAGCCACCACATTTCTCCGTAGCTTCTCACTTCTCACTTTTCACTTTTTATTTTTTGCTTCCTACGTTTCTTAAGGGTTACCCAGTGCCTCAAGTCAAGAAAATCGGCGTTCTCACCGGCGGCGGCGATGCCCCGGGCCTCAACGCCGTCATCCGGGCGGTCGTCAAGGCCGCGCACAATGCAGGCATTGAAGTCGTCGGGCTCGAAGACAGCTTCGACGGTCTGCTCGATCCGTCGCGCACGCGCGTGCTGACGCCGCGTGATGTCACGGGCATTCTGCGCCTGGGCGGCACCATCCTCGGCACCACCAATCACGGTAACCCGTTCGAGTATCCGGTCGACACGCCCGCCGGCAAGGTCGACTACTCCGACAAGGTGGTCGAGACCTTTCACAAGATGGGGCTGCACGCGCTGGTGGTGATCGGTGGCGACGGCTCGTTGAGCATCGCGCACCAGTTCTACTTGAAGGGCATTCCGATCGTCGGTGTCCCCAAGACCATCGACAACGACATCGTCGGGACGACGAGCTGCTTTGGCTTCGACACGGCCGTTGATTTTGCCGCCGAGGCCATCGATCGCCTGCACACGACCGCCGAGGCGCACAAGCGCATCATGGTCGTCGAGGTGATGGGGCGCTATGCCGGCTGGATCGCGCTGCACAGTGGCGTGGCGGGTGGCGCCGACGTGATCCTGATGCCCGAAATTCCGTACGACCTCGAGAAGGTCGCGGCCAGCATCCGGCGGCGAGAGTCGTTCGGCGCCAAGTTCAGCATCGTGGTGGTGGCCGAAGGGGCGAAGCCGGTGGGTGGCGGCGTCACCGTGCGCGAAGCCGCCCGGGCCGGGTACGTGGAACGGCTGGGCGGAGTCGGCATCACGGTGGCGGGCCAGCTCGAGGAAATGACCGGCAAGGAAGCCCGCTGCGTGGTGCTCGGGCATCTGCAGCGGGGCGGTGGGCCGACCGCGTTCGATCGCGTGCTCGCGACGCGTTTCGGCGGCGCCGCCGTCGCGCTGCTGCAGCGCGGCGTGTTCGGCAAGATGGTCGCGAACAACCCGCCCGACATCGTCCCGGTCCCGTTGGCCGACATCGTCGGCCGCACCAAGACGGTTCCCCTGGATTACGACCTGCTGAAAACCGCGCGCGCCATCGGCGTCTCGCTGGGAGACTGAGCGCG
>CAYGMD010000113.1:0-14079 GCA_964350785.1 uncultured Acidobacterium sp.
CCAGGCCCAGCCACAATATCAACAGTCGAAAGGTTGTCACGTCGGTCTCCTAATCGTTCTTCGCGCCGAGTTCGATCCAGCGCCGAATAATACTGATCTGCCCCGATGTCAGGTACGGGCCGGCGCTCCGCGGCATGCGCACCCCCACGATATCCTCGGCGCCTGCAAGCTTCTTGAACAGGCGCCGGCCTTCGCGACACTGGCCCGGCCGACAAGCGACCCGTACGACTGTCCTTCCAGCAGGTTGACGCCGCTGGCCGGCGTGCGGCCGGCATTGGAGTGGCACTGGATACAGGCCAATCGGCCACTGGCGTCCTGCGTGTTGAAAATTTCCCGCTGGATGCTGGAGAGCGTCGGCACCAGGTTGGGGGTTGGTCCGGCAATGTCACTCAGCTTTTCGTCACATGCCACGGGGAGTAAAGCGAGAGAGGCAACGATGGCGGCTTGCGCAAGTCGGGTCATGGTCCTCTCCGGGTGAGCCAGGGGTTACTTCCGGGCGCTGACGACCAGCATGCCCTTCATGTCGTCGTGGCCTTTCCCGCAGTACTCGGAGCACAGGATCGGGAACTCACCGGGCGCCATGGCCACGAAGTCGATGGTCACGGGCGTGCCGCCGCGCGGCACGGTCTTCTCGACACGAAATTTCTTGATGGCGACGCCGTGCACGCCGTCCACCGACGCTACCACGAGGCGGATGTGTTCGCCTTTGGTGACCTCGATGCGGGCCGGCACGAAGGCAAAGCGGCTGGCCACCACCTCGATCACGCGCGGCTCGCTCGGGACGTCAGTGGCCTGAGCGTCAGAGGGCTTGCCCTGAGCGAGGGTGTGAATGGGGTAGCCGTTCCCACCCGAGTCGAAGGGCGCAGAAGCCGCGGCAGGGTCCTGCTGAGGGGCTATTGCTGCCATCACCACCAGGAGCGCCGTCCCCACCGCGGCAACTGAATCAGCTAGAAAGGTCAGACTTGACGACACCTGGTCTGGCTTAAGCAAGGGTGATGCCTAACCGGCGCAAGGCCAATCCGGCACGTGGCCGGAGGGGAGCGCGAGCCGCGTGGGCGTGACGGCCCGTCGTGCCGCGTAAGGATTTACGGGGCACGTAAGAGCGTTAGTCGTCAATCCGGTGCTTGGCGAGGTAGTGGCTGAGGGCGCGCTGGCTGATGCCCATCAACTCCGCGGCGTCCTTCTTGACTCCCCTGGCCTGCGCCAGGGCCCGCCGCATGGTTTCGCGCTCGGCCCACTCGAGATTCTGGTGCAGCTTCAGCGACGGGACGGCGGCCGTGGCGGGCGTGGCGGTGGCGCTCATCAGCCACACCGACTGGCTGGAGAGCAGCGTTCCGGTCGCGAGCACGACCGCGCGCTCGATGGTGTTTTCCAGCTCGCGCACGTTGCCGGGCCAGCCATAGCCCGCCAGTTCCGCCATGGCCTTCTCGTCGACGCCGTCAATCGTCTTGCCGGTGCGTTCGGCAAAACGCTTCACGAAATGGTTCACCAGCAGCGGGATGTCTTCGGGCCGCTCGCGCAGCGGCGGCATCTCGATCGGGATCACGTTCAGGCGGTAGTACAGGTCCTCGAGGAACTTGCCCTCGGCCACCAATTGGCGCAGGTCGCGGTTGGTGGCGGCGATCACGCGCACGTCGACCCGCTGGGTGCGTTCGGCGCCGAGCGGCTCGAATTCCCGGTCCTGCAGCACGCGCAGCAGCTTGGCCTGCACGCTGAGCGCCACCGTGCCGATTTCATCGAGGAAGATGGTGCCGCCGTCGGCCAGCGAGAAGCGGCCCTTCTTGGTGAAGGACGCGCCGGTGAACGCGCCGCGGACGTGGCCGAACAGCTCGGACTCGAGCAGCGTCTCGGGAATGGCGGCGCAGTTGACCTTGATCATTGGCATGCCGCGCTGGGCGCTGCGGGCGTGGATGGCGCGCGCCACCAGCTCCTTGCCGGTGCCGGTCTCGCCCGTCACCAGCACCGTGCTCTTCGATTCGGCCACCATCTCGGCCCGCGTGATGACGTCTCGGATCGGGCGGCTGCGGCCGATGATGCCGTAGTGGTCGAACTCGGCGTCGCGCTCGCTCAGCAGGTACCGCAAGCCGGTGCGGGCGCGCTGGTCGGCGAGGGCGCGGCGGGCCAGCATCAGCAGTTCGTCGACGTCGAACGGCTTCTGCAGGTAATCGCAGGCGCCGAGCTTCATGGCGTCGACGGCGCTCTCGATGCTGCCGTGCGCCGTCATCATGACAATGGCCGGGCGCTCGGCCTCGGGCGTGGCTGCCACCAGGTCGCGGATCACGTCGAGGCCCGTGCGGTCGGGCATCAGGAAGTCGATCACCAGCAGGTCGAAGGCGCCGCCGTTCAGGCAGCGCGTTGCCTCGCGCGCATTCGCCGCCGTCGTCACCTCGTAGCCGTCGTCGCGCAGCGCGCGGCCGAGGGTCTTGAGAATCTTCTCTTCGTCGTCCGCAAGAAGGATGCTGCCCGCCATGTCCCTATAGCCTATCCTTCGGTCCGCACTGGCGCGTCGCCAAGTTCGATCCGGAAGTCGGTGCCGGCGCCCCGGCGCGTCGCCACGCTGATTGATCCGCCAAGGCCTTCGACGATGTTCTTTGCAATGGCGAGGCCAAGGCCGGTGCCGGCGCGGCGGGTGGTGAAGTAGGGATCGAGGACGCGCGCGAGGTCGTCGTCGGCAATGCCCTGGCCGGTGTCGCGGACGATGATGGTGACGCGGCGGTCGCCCGGCGCGCTGGTGACCATTCGCACCTCGGCCCCGGGCTTGCCCTCGACCGCGTGCTGGGCGTTGGCCAGCAGGTTGACCAGCACCGTTCGCAGCCGTTCGGCATCGGTCACGAGCGCGGGCAGATCCGGGGCGAGTGCGAGCGCCACGGGCCGCCCGCCGGCGGTCGTCACGGCGTGCGCGGCATCCCGGCAGACCTGGTTGATGTCGGTGGACGCCGGGTCGAAGCGAATGGGCCGGGCGACGTCGAGCACGTCGTTGACGAGACGGTTCAGCCGATCGATCTCCTCGTCGATGTCGGTGGCGGCGTCGCGCACGTCGGCCGCGGTGGCGCCGTCGCGGGCCAGCGTGCGCAGCGCCCCCTTGATGATCATCAGCGGGTTGCGCACCTCGTGGGCGATCACGGTCGACAGGCGGCCGAGCGACGACAACCGTTCGCGCTGGCCGGCTTCGCGCTGGAACCGCACGATCGAATCGGTCAGCAGGTTGAAGGTCGTGGCCAGGGTGTGCGCGTCGTCATCGTCCCAGCCGCCCCGGCGCTTGGTGGGGAGCTTGCGGGTGAGGTCGCCGGTCACGGCGATCTGCCGCATGTGGTCGGTGATGGTTGCCAGGGGGCGCGTAATGGTGCGGGCGACGCCGTAGCTCACCACGATGGCGAGCAGGGTCGCGCCCAGGGCAATGCCGGCGAGAGCCGCCTGGATGGCGCCCAGCGTGCGCAGCCGCTCGCTGCGCGAACGCAGCACGATGGCCACGGGATCGGCGGTCCCGGGCCCGAGCGCCTGCGTCAGCGCCACGTATTCCTCGCCGCCAATCACGATGCGCGACGGGCCGGTGGCCGGGAGCAGCGGCGCCAGCGCCTCGCGCGGGCCCGCCAGCGTGGCGGCGCGCGCGTGGCCGCCCATGGCGAACGCAATGTCGGCGCCGGTGAGCGACTTGAACTGGGCAGCCCGCGCGTCGTCCAACAGGTAGCCGAGGCTCAGCACGCCGAGCACCTGGGGACGGTCGAGGCCCACGACTACGCGGACGCTGACCACCTCCATGATGCCGCGCGGGTGCAGCCAGAAGGCCGGCGCGACCTGCCCGCCGACGGCGCGCTGGAGGTCTGCCGCCGACGCCGCGGCGGGTTGCGTGGCCGGCTCGCCCACCAGGGCCAGCAACGTGCCGCGACTGTCGGTGACCATCAGGAGATCGGCGCCGGCCTGCAGCCGGTAGTCGGCGGCGATGGGCTTCAGCGTGGGCGGGTCGCCCAGTTCGACCACGGCCTTGAACTTGGGCAGGTCGGCGATCAGCAGGGCGATGCGGGCGACGTTCTCGAACTGCGTGCGCCGCTGTTCGTTGACCAGCGTGGCGGCCTCGGTCAGGTCGCGCTGCAACTCGGCCTCGGTTTCCCGGGTCATGCGGCCGCTGATCAGGAACACGGCGGCGCCGATCGAGAGCATGGCGAGCAGCGCGCTGGCCAGGAAGATGCGATTGGTGAGCGACCCCAGCACGCGCATCACGGCACGACCAGATCGGCCTCAGCCCAGCCCGCGGCGGGCACCACCACCGCGCGCGTCGCCCGCGGCTCACCCTCATACCAGCCGACCACGGTGTAGGCGCCGGGCGGCACCGCGGGGAGCGTGTAACGGCCGTCGACGTCGGTCACGCTGAAGAACGGGTGGTTGAAGACCAGCACGAACGCGTTCATGTGCGAGTGGATGTCGCAGAACACGCGGACCACGCCGGGACGGTCCATGCGCACCGACTTCGACTTGCCGGCGGCGTAGCGGCCCAGGTCGAAGCGCCGGGCGCGCGACAGCGAGAAGACGTTGTGGTACGTGCGATCGCTGTTCGGGAAGTCGACCAGCGTGCCCACCATCACGGCGAGCATGTGGGGCACGAAGCGTTCGTTGCGCTGATCCATGACCGCGCGCCCGGGTTCGCGCTCGTCGAACGCGGCGCGGGGCGCCGATTCCAGGTAGACGACGCCCTGCCGCAGGTCGTTGACGTCGCGAGGCCCGGGCGCGCCGGGCGCCGCCACGTCGGGCCGGCGCTCGGCGGGGCGGGCGAGGCGCCGGATGTCGAGGCGGCCACGGATGCCGGTACCGGCGGGCGCCGCTTGCGCGGCGCCCGTGGGGCTCGCGCCCACGGCGCTCGTGGGGCTCGCGGCTTCGCCGCTCGTAGGGTTGGTGGGGAAGACGAGGAGAACCCCGAGGAGCGCCGAAGGCGCGACCCCCAGGAGGCCGCGGAAGCGGCCGACCCCTACGCGGGCGCGGTAGCGCCCGCGCCCCAGCGGCGGCCGAAGGACGCCGGCCCTTAGAACCAATAGAGCACCTGCGCGGCCACCAAATCATCGTGCGTGACGCGGCCGCCGTTGCGGCGGTTTCGCTGCCACGAGCCCTTGGCGAGGATGTTGCGGGTGATGGAGTAGCCGCCGCCGGCTTCGACGCGCCACAAGTCGGCATCCCACGTGTTGCGGACGCGCGAGCCACGCACTTCGGTGTAGTCAATGCGATCGCCGCGCACGGCCAGGTAAAAGCCTGCCGCGACCTTGTAGCGGCCTTCAACCAGGGCGGACGTGGCGGTGATGGCGCCGCCGATGAGCGGCGCGGCCACTTCGGGCATGTCCCAGGCCGAGCGGATCACCTCGCCGCGCACCAGCACCCGGCCGGCGGAGAACTCGGCATCGCCGCCGAAGGCGGACTGGCGCGCGCGCGTGACCTGCGCCGGCGTGGGCACGGCGGTTTCGAGCGCCTCGGTCAGCCAGGCGCCGGTCGCGGCCGAGGCGCCCAGTTGCAGCGACGCGTGCGGGCGCGCCACGAGGCGGCCGGCGACCTGGCGCCCGCGGTTGTTGTCGCGCACCTTGGGATCCGACAGCGAGCCGGTGGTCACCGCGCCGGTCCACTCGAAGAGGCCCAGCATGCCGTGCGCCTGCACGCCGGTGTCCCAGCGCGTGGTGCTGACGAGCGGCAGACCCGGTCCGGGCGCCGGATCGCCGACGGGGAAGTTCGAGCGCCAGCCACGCCCGCGCATCCGCAGCAGGTCGTCGCTGTTCGCGGGAATCGCATCGGCGTGAATCGAGGTGAGGTATTGATAGGCGAGCGGCTGGCCAATCAGGATGTTGCCACTGCCGTACGCCGTGCGCGTCATGGCGCCGAACGTCGGCGGAATGCGGCCGGCCTGCAGGTCGAAGCGCCGCTGCGGCCACGGCCGGACCCGCACGAACAGCCCGTACATCTCGAACAGACGGCCCTGGTCGACGCGGACCTCGCCGAGCACCTGGAGATAGTCGTTGGCGCGCACTTCGGCCGACACGCTGAAGCGGAAATTGCGCAGCGCGTTGAACTCGTAGCTGGTGTAGTTGAAGAAGCCGGGATCTTCCGGGGCAATCGTCCCCGTGACTTCGGCGCCCAACACGACGCGGCCGCCGGCGAAGGCCAGCGGTTGCTCGGGCAGCAGTTGTGCGGACGCTGACGTGGCGGACAGCGTGATGAGCGCCACCGCACCCCAGCACTTCAGCACTTCAGCACCTGAGCACCTGAGCACCTGAGCACCTTAACACCCGGAAAGTATAATGCGCGAGTGTGGCTCGTCCTGCTGATCCCGCTCGTGGCGACGGCCTTTGCCGACACGACGGACCGCCAGGCCCGCACTCTGCCCCTGCCTGAGGGCCGCGCCCTGACCATCGAGGTGACCGTTGGCTCGGTGCGGATTGACGGCTGGGATCGCGACGAGGTCGACATTGTCATCGAGCGACGCGTGCCGTCGGCCGCTCACCAGGCGCGGCTGCCGGTCGTGATCGACGACACGCCATCGCGCGTCGTCATTCGCGCCGTGCAGATCGACGGCGGCACCGACGCCGCGTTGCGCGCCGACATCACGGTCAAGGTGCCGCGCGGCGCGCTCGTCGACAGCGTCCGGGTCCTGGAGGGCCGCCTCGCGCTCAACGGCTTTGGCGGCAGCATCTGGGCCGATGTTCGCCGCGGGCCGATCGACGCCAGCGACGTCACCGGCAGCCTAAGGCTGGAAAGCGGCATTGGCGATGTCGCCGTGAGCGGCGCCCGGCTGGCGCCCGGTGGGCTGCTGCGGCTGCGCACGTTCAACGGCGACGTGCGGCTGCGGTTGAGCGAGCGCCCGGCCAACGCGCGCATCATGGCGCTGGCGCTGAACGGCGGCATCACCTCCACGATCCCGTTGACGATGAAGCAGGCGTGGGGCCCGCGGTGGGGCGAGGCGACGCTGGGGGCCGGCGACCCCGTGATCTCGATCGACGTTGTCACCGGGACGATCGAGATCCGCAGTCCGTAGCCGCCGCGGTCAGCGGCGGTTCAACCGGCGTTGCGCGTCGGCGTAACGCGCCGAGTCTGGCGGCACCTTGGCAAAGGCGTCCTTGGCCTTGACCGCGTCGTTCAACCGCCGCTCGTAGATCTCGCCCAGCCGGAACCACACGTCCATGGGGTTGCCGGGGAAGCGCGCGCCCAAGTCTTCGAGCACGGCCGCGGCTTCCTGGTGGCGGTCCATCTGGCTCAGCAACGCCGCCAGGCGGTTGCGGGCGGCCATCGACTGGGGCGCCTCGGGGAACTGTTCGATCACCGTGCGCAGCGTGACCATCACCGCCGGCACTTCAATCTTCATGACCGGGTCGATCTCTCTCAGCTCCTTGCGGTCGGTCTCGATCTTCAGCTTGGTGCCGAGCGCGGCAGCCGCTTGCGGGGTGCCGGGAAATTCGCGCGCGACCTCGCCCAGCAGTTCGCGCGACTGAATCTGCGCGCGCGGCTGGCGGATGCGGCCCAGCATCAACGCGCGCCGCAGCTTGGTGTCGGCGGTGCGCCGATCGCCGGCGTAGCGGCTCTCGAACTCCACCAGCGCCGCCATCGTCTCGTCGACCCGGCCTGCCTTCTCGTGAAGATCGGCCATGAGCAGCGTGGCATCGGCGCTGGCGCGCGAACCCGGGTAGTCGGCGGTGATTTGCTTGAGGTCGGCCAGTGCCTGGTCGTTCAGGTTGTTCGCGATTTTCGCGCGCGCGACATCAAGCCGTTGGGCGGCTTCGGCTTCGCGCGGCTTGGCCCCGGCCGCGGCCGGGACCGGGGCCAGCTCGCCTGGTTTGGCGCCGGGCTTGGCCGCAGCGGGGTTATTCCCGGCCGGCGAAGGCTTGGCCGTGGCGGCCGCCGCGCCCGCGGCGGGGGACGCCGGCGGCGTCGGGGTGGCGCCGTCGGCCGCGGGCGCTCCGCCTGGCGACGATTGCGCGAGCGGCGCCGGGGGGGCCGGGCCGGCCGGCACGCTGCCGCCGCGGCTGGCAACGTACGCGCCGATGCCGGCGGCCACCGCGGCGACGAGCACAACGCCTGCGCCGGCGCCGAAGATCCAGGGCTTGCTGACGCCCGGCGGTCGCGCCGCGGGCGGCGCCGCGGCCGCCACCGGCGTGGCTACGGCCGACGATGCTGCGGACGGCGGCGCGCCGGACTCCATCGCGACCTGCGTGCTGCCGGAGGGCAGCACCACGGTGGCGGCATCGGGATTGCTCGACGGTGACGCGACCGCCACCGAGCGCGAGCCGGAGTCGCGCCGCAGCCGCTTGAGATCCGCGCCAAGGTCGGCCGCGGTCTGGTACCGCAGCGAGCGGTCCTTCTCGAGCGCCTTCGACACGATCCGATCGAGCTCGCTCGGCACCGACTGGTTCAGCCGGCTCGGAGGCGCGGGATCACGATTGAGAATGCCGTCGAAGATGACCGCGGTCGTGTTCCCGGGGAAGCTTTGCTTGCCCGTGGCCATTTCGTAGAGCACCACGCCGAACGAGAACAGGTCGGTCCGGGGATCGACGTCGTCGCCGCGCGCCTGCTCCGGCGACATGTACGCGATGGTGCCGACCGTGGTGCCCGCCACGCTGGTGAAGTGCTCGGGCACGTGCGTCTCGTCCTTGGTGTCGAGTTGCCGCGCCGAGCGGCGGTACTCGGGCGACAGCTTGGCCAGGCCGAAATCGAGCACCTTCACCGGGCCGCGCCGCGTGATGAAGATGTTCGCGGGCTTCACGTCGCGGTGCAGGATGCCTTCGGTGTGCGCCGCGTCGAGCGCGTCGGCGACCTGCGCCCCGATGTCGAGCATCAGGCGGAAGTCCAGCGGCCGTCCCGACAGCTTGCGATCGAGCGTCTCGCCGTCGAGCAGTTCCATGGCCAGGTAAAGCTGGCCGTCGTGCTCGTCGAAGCCGTAGATCGTGCAGATGTTCGGATGGTTCAACGCCGACGCCGTGCGCGCTTCGCGCTTGAAGCGTTCGATCGCCTCTTCGTTGTCGCTGCTCGCGGCCGGCAGCAGCTTGAGCGCCACCTGGCGGCCCAGTTTGAGATCTTGCGCGCGGTACACGACCCCCATGCCGCCAGCCCCCAGCTGGTCGACGATGCGGTAATGCCCGAGGGTTTGTCCGATCAGGGAATTCGACACAGTGCGGACGATCATCGTATGCCTGTAACGCCTTGACGGGGAAGGGGGTACAACGGTAGAGTCAGAATCTGAAACACCGTTCCGTATAGTGGAATCACCCCAGCCGCCCATCCGTCGATCGTCGAACGCACTCACGTCCATCGACAAGGCGCTGGAGGTGTGCGAAGTCCTGAGTGGTGTGCCCCGTGGCATGAACCTGTCCGACCTCGCGCGTGCCCTGCGACAGCCGGCCTCGACGGTACATCGCCTGCTGGGTGTCCTCAAGCGCCGCGGCTACGTGCGGCAGGACGACGAGACCCAGCGTTACGGCCTCACGCTGAAGATGCTCGACCTGAGCTTCCGCTCGCTGGGGCAATCGGAACTGCGCCTGCATGCCTACCCGATCATGCGGGAGTACGTGCTGCGCACGCCGTACCGGGGCTTCATCGCGATTCCCGCGAGCGGGGAAGTGACCTACGTGTGGAGCACCGGGCCCGACGAAGTCGCCATGCGCACGGTCTACGGCAAGGAAATGCCGGGCCACTGCGCGATCTACTTTTCGTCCCGGCAGGCGACGCGCCGCCTGAGCTGCCTGCGCCTTGCGACGGCGGGCGAACTGGCCAACCCCGAGGCCACCGTGGTGCGCCTCGGGCCGCCGCCCATGGAGCCCGACGCGCTGCAGCGGTTGTTCTGCACCTGCGCGCCGGTGCGCGACTACACCGGCCACGAGGTCGCGCGGGTCGGGGTGTTCGGCCACGGCGCCGACGATCGCCCCATCCTGACGGAACACCACCGCGGCGCCTGGGACCTGGCGCGGCGCATCTCGATGCGGCTGGGCCACGTCCCGGCCAGTGCTTTGGAGAGCACCGCCTAACTGTTCTCACTTTTCGCTTTTCACTTTTCACTTACAAGGAACAAGCAATGGCCTACATCATCACGGAACCCTGCATCGGCACCAAGGACTCGGCCTGCGTCGACGTCTGCCCGGTGGACTGCATCCACCCGCGCAAGGACGAAGCCGATTTCGAGGCGGCCACCCAGCTCTACATCCACCCCGACGAGTGCATCGACTGCGGCGCCTGTGTGCCGGCCTGCCCGGTCGAGGCCATCTTCGCCCTGGACGAAGTGCCCGAGAAGTGGAAGAACTACATCGAGATCAACGCCAAGCACTTCCAGAAATAAACCGGTGGCTCCGGCCGGGCTTTAACTTAGAATCGAGCCGTTGACTCCCGGGACTGCGCCCCCCGGGTAAGGTTCTCTTTGACCTGGTGAGAGGTTCTATGGCGAATCGACCTCGCATGGCGTTGGTGGCTGCGGCGGTGCTCGCGGCGCTGGTTTCGGGGGTTCAGGGGCGCGCGCCCGGCGACGATGCCGCCCTGCAGTTCCAGCTGGGCACCTTGTTGTTCGAAGAGACGCGCTATCGCGAAGCGCTCGAGGCGTTCCGCAAGGCCGTCGGGGCCGACGACAAGTCGATGGCCGTGCAGGCCCGGATCGGCGTCGTCAAGTCGGCGCTGCGGCTGGGCGAGTTCCTCGAGGCGCAAAAGGAAGCCCAGACCCTCAAGCAGCAGGATCCCAGGAGCGCCGAAGTCCTCTCCGTGCACGCCGACGCCCTGTGGTCGGCCGGCCTCTTTGACGAGGCCCACGCCGAGTTCCAGGACGCGCTGGCGCTCGAGCCCGGCCTGTCGCGCGGCCATCATGGCCTCGCCCGCGCGCTGGCCTCGCAGAACAAGCTCGAAGACGCGCTGAACGAGGCGCAAGCCGCGCTCAAGCTGTCGCCGCGCGACGAAGAGGTGCACCACACGGTGGGCGCGATCTTCGAACGCATGCGCCGCTACGAGCAGGCGGCGGTCGCCTACGGCAACTACGTCAACCTCCTGCCCAACAAGGACCGCAGCGACAAGGCGTCCTGGTCCCGGTCGCAGATTCGCTTCCTGCGGTCGTTCGGCGAACGGGAACCGATTGCGATGGACGACGAAGCGGCCGTCGGCCTGCACACCGTCGACTTCCGCATCGTCGACGACAAGGTCATCGTCAAGGCCAAGATCAACGGCGGGCGGCCGCAGGACTTCGTGCTCGACACCGGGTCGGAGCTGACGACGATTTCGCGGCAGACGGCGTCGAGCGGCGCCGTGCGCCCGATCACCTACACCTTGAGCGCCGGGGTCGGCGAGGTCGGCCTGCGCGGCCTGCAGCTGGGCCGCCTCGACACGCTGGAGATCGGCACCATGAAGCTGAGCAACGTGCCGGCGCTGATCAAGGCGCCGGCGCTGCGCGGCATCCCGAAGCGCGAGACCGAGAGCTTCTCGCCGCTGGGCCTCGGCTTGTCGATGACGATCGATTACGCGACGCACAAGCTGACGCTCGGCCGCCACCTGCCGGCCGAACAGGCGGGGTTCACCCTGCCCATGCGGCATCACCGCCTGTCGATGGTGCGCGGCCTGATCAACCAGACGCGCCCGACTTACTTCGTCATCGACACCGGCGGCGAGGTGATTTCGATCAGCACGGCGACCGCCGACGACCTGGACCACGACCTGCCGCGCAAGATCGCCCTGCGCGTGTATGGAACGTCGGGCTGGGACCGCGACGCGTTCCTGATGCCCGGCCTCAACCTGAAGTTCCAGGACATTGCCTTCAACAACTTCGCCGTGGTGGTGCTGAACCTGCAGGCGCCGAGCGTGCTGTTGGGGTTCCAGGTGGGCGGCATTGTCGGCCACAAGTTCCTGAGCCCGTACCGCGTCTCGCTCGATCTCGATCGCAGCGAGCTGCGGATGACGAAGGCGATGAACTAGCCGGCACTCAAGTGCCGGCCTCCTGGCACTACTCGCGGCCGCGCTGCGCCTTCCGGCGCAGCCGGTCGGCGCGCCGTTCGTGCGCCTGCCGCACCCGCTCCTCGTCATCCGGCGTCTCGGCCAAGAGCGGCGGCACCTTCTGGGCCTTGCCGTGCTTGTCGATCGAGACGAACGTCAGGTAGGCGCGGCTGGTGAGCTTGCGCTCGCCGGTCTCAATCTCTTCCGAGAACACTTCCACTTCCACTTCGAGCGACGTGCTGAACGCGCAGGTGACGCGCGACTTGAGGATGATCAGGTCGCCGACCTTGATCGGGTGGATGAACTCGAGGCCATCGACGCCCGCCGTCAAGGCGAGCGTGTTGGTGTGCCGGTGACAGGCAATGGCACCGGTGATGTCGATCAGGTGCATGACCGTCCCGCCCAGGATGAACCCGAGCGGGTTGGAGTCGTTGGGCAGGACGACCTGGACGGTTTCGGCCGTCGAGTCCTGCCAGCGCTTGGCGGCTACCAATCGTAGCCAATCCAGAGTGCGAATTTGACCTTGCGGAAGGCCTCGCTGCCGCCGGACTGGGCGTAGACGACGTCCTCCCACTCCTTGTTCATGAGCGTCCGCCACGACCAGTCGAAGTGGAGCGGGAAGCCCAGGGCCATGGTCGACAGGCTGATGCCGTAGGACGCGCGGGCGTCGACGAAGCGCCGGCCCGTGATCAGCACCGGCGCGCCGTAGATCGGGTTGCCGTTCAGGTCGTAGTCGATGATCGGCCGCTCGACGGTGTCGTCGGTGCTGAAGATGGTGAAGGGCGTATCGCCGAAGTGCGCGCCGCCCAGGCCGGCGAACAGCGTGGCGCGCACGCCCCCGAGCACGCCAATCGGCGTGGCCATCGCCTCGATCAGCGGAAAGCGCAATTCGGCGTTGGTGAAGAACGCCTTCTGGCCGACAAACTGCAGGTACTCGTAGCCACGCAGTTCGGCGTTGCCGCCGAAGTAGGTGTAGTCGGGGTTCTCGCCCCAGCTGGTGAAGCCGCGGCCGCGCAGCGCCAGCAGGCCGGTGGCGCCGAGGCGGAAGTACTTCCGCATGTCGACGTCGATGGTTTGCCGGCTGAGCGTGTTGCCGATCTTCGGCGCCACCTGGTAGGCCAGCCGCATGGTGCTGCCCGAGAGCGGACCGAACTCGCGGAAGACCGTGGTCTCCTGCACGAACGCGGCGCCGAGCGGCACCATGTTGCCGTTGTTGAACAACGACTGGCCGTACTGCTGTTGCTGGTACTGGTCGGCGACGTAGGCGACGTTGGGATCCTCGTACCGCTCCTGGTAACGCGAGAAGCCGCCGAACACCTCGAGGCGGCGGTAGCGGTTGAAGGGGTAGATCGCAAACAGGCTGCCGCCCTGCATGGTGCGGGTCGCGGTCGCCAGGTCGCGGTCGATCAGGCCGTTGTAGGCGGGGTCGTAGAAGATGCCGTCGAGCTGGCCGTAGAAGAACTCGGTGGTGTTGTAGCCCTGGGCCGCCCACTGCAGCCGTTTCTCCATGTTCACCCACGTGAACTGCATGGTGCGATACTGCGAGACCGACGAGATGAACAGGTTGAACTGCTGGTCGCCGAGCACGTCGGTGAACACCACCTGCGTGCCGCCGAACACGTCGCCGCCGCTCGTCACGCCCAGCGCCACCGGCGGCCGGCCCTCGAGGAACAGCTTCTCGAACTTGCCCTTCTTCTTCTTGTTGTCGGCCACCAGCTGGTGGCTGATCGGCGCCTGGAAGTCGACAATCGGGCCGGGCGAGCCGAAGTCGGAGCTGGCGACCTTGGTCAGTTCGTCCTTGCGGTCGAGGATGTGCAGCCCGTATTCGCCCTTGAAATAGGTGACAAACGCGAGACGGGTGTTCGGGCCGTCGCGCAGCACCACCGGCGAGAGGTTGCCCGAGAGCGCGTCGGTGTACTGTTTCAGCTCGTTGGTCTTGAGGTCGAGCGTCCACAGGTTGTAAATCTGGCCGTTCTTGGCGACCTCGGGATCGATCGGCTCGGCCGGGTTGACCGCGGTCGAGGCGAACACCAGCGTGTTGGGGTCGAGGAACTGGGCGCCGCCCTCGTCGTGCGTGCCGAAGGTGAGCTGCAGCGGGTTGGCGCCGTTGGCGTCCATCCGGAAGATCTTCTCGTTGCCGCTGACCCGGACCAGGTA
>CAYGMD010000114.1:0-13985 GCA_964350785.1 uncultured Acidobacterium sp.
GATGTGGATTACCAACGGCGGATTCGCCGACGTTTATGTCGTGTTTGCCAAGGTCGACGGCGAGCACTTCACGGCGTTCATTGTCGAACGCAAGTGGGCCGGCGTGTCGAGCGGCAAGGAAGAGCACAAGCTGGGCCTGCACGGCTCGTCGACCACGCCGGTGATCCTGCAGGACGTGAAGGTGCCGGCGGATGCGGTGCTGGGCGACATCGGCAAGGGTCACAAGGTCGCCTTCAACGTGCTGAACTTCGGCCGCTTCAAACTGGGGGCCATGTGTTCGGGCGGCTCGCGGGCGGCGCTCGGCGAGGCGGCCAAGTACGCCGCGTCGCGCAAGCAGTTCGGCGTGGCGATTGCCACGTTTGGCGCGATCAAGCACAAGCTCGGCGAGATGACGGCCCGGCAGTACGCGCTCGAGAGCATGATGTACCGCACCGCGGGCCTGATCGACCAGCGGATGGCCGCGGCGCCCGACAAGAAGGTGGACGACCCGGCGCCCATGCTGCAGGCGCTCGAGGAGTTCGCGGTCGAAGCGTCGATTGCCAAGGTGCTCGGCAGCGAGACGGTGGACTACATCATCGACGAGAACCTGCAGATTCACGGCGGCAACGGCTTCGTGCACGACTACCCGGCCGAGGGCCATTACCGTGATGCGCGCGTCAACCGCATCTTCGAGGGCACCAACGAGATCAACCGCCTGCTGATTCCCGGCATGCTGATGAAGAAGGCGCTCAAGGGCGAGTTGCCGCTGCTGGCCGCCGCCAAGCAGCTGCAGGACGAGATCATGAGCCCGGCGATGGCCATGCCCGAAACGTCGGACGAGCCGCTGACCGACGAGACGCGCGCCTGCGGCGTCTTCAAGAAGGTCGTGCTGTTCGTCGCCGGCACGGCGATGCAGCGCTACGGCACCAAGCTCGAGCAGGAGCAGGAAGTCCTGAGTTACCTGGCTGATATCCTGATCGACACCTATGCCGCTGAAAGCGCCGTGCTGCGCGCGCGCGATGCGGCGGCGCGAAAGGTGGCCAACGTCGAGGCCCATGCCGACGCGGCCCGCATCGCCACCAACGAGGCGGCCGGCCGCATCGAGCTGGCGGCGCGCAGCTGCCTGGCGGCCATGGCTGAGGGCGACACGTTACGCACGCAGCTCGCGGCGCTGCGGCGGTTGATGAAGATCACGCCCGTCAACACGGTGGCCATGCGCCGGCGGCTCGCCGACGCGACGGTCGCCAAGGGTGCGTACCTGTTCGCCTGATCGACCGCGGCTCAACGCGCCGGTACGTTGTGGCGCAACGGGCCCGTAGCTGGATGACAGCAGGAAGTCCGCCCGGCTCACATCGCCGGCACCGACAGGCCGGTCGCACCGTACCGGGTAAAGGCCCGCTCAAACACCACGGCTTCGCCGGCAAACGCCTGCGTGGCCGGGTTGAACGTGACGGCCAGATTGAATGGGGAAAGGTAATCACGGCGCAGGCAGTCGACGATGAACAGCAAAAAATGCGGCGGCGCCGGCGTTGGTCTTCAGCAGGACGCTCAGCAGTTGGTCGAATACTTCGATCGGCGCTAAGCGGGGACCAGGCGCGCGGCAATCCGCAACGCCAGGTCGCGGTGGCGGCCCGGGTCGAACGCCGGCGCCGTCGACCAGTCGTGCAGCCATACCGGTTTGGTTCGCAGCGCCGGGTCCTCGGCAGCGTGACGGGGAATCACGTGCGCGTGCAGCGCCGGCTCCACGTTGCCGAGGATCTCGTAGTTGATGCGCTCGGCGCCTGTCACCGCGAGCACCGCGTCACCGAGGGCGGCCATGTCCTCCAGGAACTGGCGGCGAGTGGCGCCGGCCAGCGCGTTCAGGTCGGGCACCACCGGATCCGGGAGTAACAGGCAGTAGCCGAGGGTGATCTGCGGGTCGCCCAACACGGCCCATCCCGATGACATGCGCCTGATGACCCGTGCGAGCTCCCCCTTGCGGGCGGCCTCGACCTGGCGATGGATGGCGGTAGGCATGGTCGGCAATTCTGCGTGGGGCTGTTCAGTCGGTCGGCGGCCGCCGCTCACGCGCCGGTGTTGAGAACCATGGCGAGGAGGGCGTAGTAGCCGCAGATGCCAATCGCGTCGATCACGCCCTGCTCGCCGACCGCCTTCGTGGCACGAGCGTGAACCGCGGCCGCCGGGTGGCCGCCGGCGTGGACGGCGCGGCAGAAGTCATACAGAGCGGCCTCGTCTTCGGCCAGGCCTTCGGGCCGCTGTCCGGCCGACAGCGCATCGAGGATGGATGGCGTCAGGCCCGCCTCCAGCGCAATCGGCGCGTGCAGATCCCATTCGTAGGTCTGCCGCCAGTGGGCGGCAGTGATGAGGATCACAAACTCGCTGAGCCTGGGCGGCAACGCACTGCGGTACCGCAGGTACTCGCCGAGGGCGCTGACGCGCGTCAGCAGCTCGGGACTCTTCAGCAGGGCCACGAAGGGACCGAACGGGTCGGTCCCTCGCAGCCGCCTGAATTCGTCGATGGCCTGGCGTTGCGCCGGCGTCACGCCGCCGGCACGCCGTTTTTGAGCAGGTCCTCCATGGCCGCGACGAAGGTGTCGATCTCTTCGAGGGGGGTGTAGATGTTCGGCGTCACGCGCACGCCGTTGTATTCGGGGCGCGAGATGGCGGCGGTGATGATGCGGTACTTGTTCCACAGGAAGTCGTAGATCTTGCCCGCCGGCACGTCCTTCACGCCGACACAGGCGACGCCGTAGACCTGGTCGAGGCCGGTGTGGATCTTGATGTTCGGGTCGGACTTGAGCTGGTTCGCCCAGCGCAGCGTCAGGTAGCGCAGCCGCGCCGCGACGCGGTCGGTGCCGATAGCCTGGTGGAAGGCCAGCGCCTCGTTGATGGCGGCCTTGGTCGCCGCCGGCGAGGTGCCGATTTCCTCGAACTTGCGGATGTCGTTGTCGCTGCGCTCGGGCGCCGCCTGCATGGGCCATGTCTTGGCAATGCGATCGCGGCGGACATACAGGAACCCGGTGCCGGTCGGCGCCAACAGCCACTTGTGCAGGCTGGTGCCGTAGTAGTCCATCTCCAGGTCGCGCAGCTTGAACGGGAAATGCGCCACGGCGTGGGCGCCGTCGACGATGGTGATGATGCCGCGGGCACGGGCCATGCGGGCAATGTTCTGCACCGGGAAGATCTGGCCGGTGAGGTTGGTGATGTGGCAGAAATGCAGCACCTTGGTGCGGGGCGTAATGGCGCCCTCGAGCAGCCCGAACAGCGTCTCGCCGGTGCTCGGCACCGGGAAGTTGATCTTGGTGATCTTGAGCTTGTCGCGGCGCGCGCGCTGATCCCAGGTCGTCAGCATGCGGCCGTAGTCCTGCTCGGTCGTAAGCACTTCGTCGCCGGGCGCGAGGTCGAGGCCGTTCTGGGCAATCTGCAGCGACTCGCTGGAGTTGCGGGTAATCGCCATCTCCTCGGCGTCGCAGCCGAATTCGGCGGCCAGCCGGCGGCGGACCACTTCGATGTTCCGCTCGATCAGGCCGCGGTGATAGACCGGCGCCTGGTTCGAATAATCGAGGTAACGCTTGTAGGCTTCGTGCACCACGGTCGGGCTGGGGCAACTGTTGCCGTTGTTGAGGTTGATGAGCGAGCGGTCGAGCGAAAACGCGCTCTGGATGTCGCGCCAGTAGCTTTCATCCGCCGCCACGTCGTCCGGCGTCCGATTGCCGAGCGCGCGGGAGGCTTGTGCCACCAGCTCGATGCTGTTGCTGCCAAGGGCCAGGGCGCCGGCGCCGGCGGCGCCGGAGATGCGCAGGAACGAGCGTCGGTCGGTCTTCATGGCCGCGATTATAACGGGTGCCCGGGTGCTATGGTGCGGAAGTGCTGGAGTGCTAGGATTCGCGCATGCGAACCAAATCGTTGGGCGTTCTCGCCACCATCCTCCTCCTGACGATCGCCGGCGCCGCACAGGACCGCATTGACTTCACCGTGATCGAGAAGATTCGCGCGGAAGGCATGGACCGGTCCAAGGTGCTGGAGACGTTCGACTACCTCACCACCGTCATCGGCCCCCGCCTCACCAATTCGCCCGCGCACAAGCGCGCCGTCGCCTGGACGCAGGACACGTTGAAGGCCTATGGCATGAGCGACGTGCATGCCGAGCCGTTCGAGTTCGGCCGGGGCTGGACCCTCGACAAGGTCACGGTCGAGATGATCGAGCCGCGCTACATGCCGATGATCGGCTACCCGAAGGGATGGTCGCCGGCGACGGCCGGGCGCGTGATGGCGGCGCCGGTGTGGCTGCCGGGCCTCGAGGCCGACGCGCTCAAGGCGCAGGCGGGCAAGCTAAAGGGCGCCATCCTGATGACAAGCCCCATCCAGCAGTATGCGATTCGGGCGGATCGTCCCGCTGCCAGCGGCGACCTCAAGCCGCCCCAGCCGGCGCCCGCGCGGCCGCCGCAGCTGAACGCCGAACGGCTGGCGCTGCTCAAGACCGCGGGCGTGGCGGTCACGATCGAGCCCAACATCGGCGAGCACGGCACCGTGTTCGTCACCGGCCGCGACCCGGGCGCCAACTCGGTGCCGTCCATCGTGCTTGCGTCGGAGCATTACAACCTGGTCGCGAGGCTGCTGCAGCAGAAGGTGCCGGTCACGCTGGCGGTGGAGATCCAGGCGAAGTACCACGCCGACGACCCGAAGACGCACAACGTGATTGCCGAGATCCCCGGCACCGACGCCGCGGTGAAGGATGAAATCGTCATGGTGGGCGCGCACCTCGATTCGTGGCACACCGGCACCGGCGCCACCGACAACGCCGACGGCGTCGCCGCCACCATGGAGGCGATGCGCATCCTGAAGGCACTCGGCGTGCGGCCGCGCCGAACCATTCGCGCGGCGCTGTGGGCCGGCGAGGAACAAGGCCTGCTGGGCTCGAAAGCCTATGTCGCCGAGCACCTCGCGGGCGACCGGAACAAGGCCGCGCGCGACAGGTTCTCGGTCTACTTCAACCTCGACAACGGCTTTCCGCCGATCAGCGGGTTCTACATGGAGGGCAACGATCCGGCGCGCGCCATCATGACCGAGTGGCTCAAGCCGGTGGCCAGTCTCGGCGCGATCATCCCGTCGCCCGGCCACATCGGGGCCACGGACCACCTGTCGTTCCTCGACGTGGGCGTCCCTGGCTTCCAGGCGGTGCAGGAGTACGTCAACTACGACGTCCGCACGCACCACACCAACGCCGACTTCGCCGAGCGCATCGAGCCGGCGGCGCTCAAGCAGGCGGCGGTGGTGATGGCAACCGTGTTGTACCAGGCGGCCATGCGCGAGGGAACGTTTCCCAGGCCGGCGCCGCCCAAGCCGGCCACGAAGTAGGCCGCGGCCTCAGCGCTGGGCGCGAACCGCCCAGCGCAGCTTGGCCGACGAGGCGCGGCGGTTGGCAAAGGTTTCCTCCTTGCCCGATCGCACCACCTGATCGGCCACGGCCGCATAGACTCCCGCGCCCAGGCCCGCCCGAAAGGCCTTCTTCACCCGGCGATCCTCGCCCGAGTGAAACGTCATGATCACCACCCGTCCGCCGGGGGCAAGGCAGCGCGGCAGCGCGGCCAACAGTTGCTCGAGCGCGGCGAACTCGTCGTTCACCGTGATGCGGAGGGCCTGCAGGGTGCGGCGGACCGACAGCTTGACGTCGGCTTTGGGCAGGCCTGGCAATGCGCTGGTCAGGCCAATCCGCACCAGCCGCGTCAGGGCGTGGGTAGTGTCGGGAAGTTCGCGCTTGAGGATGCCGGCAATCATCGCGGCCTGCGGTTCGTCGGCGTTGGCCGTCAGCAGCGACGTCAGCGCCGCCTGATCGAGCCGCGCGATGAGCTGCGCCGCGGTCTCTCCTCGCGACGGATCCATCCGCATGTCGAGCGGTCCGACGCCTCTGAAACTGAAGCCCCGCTCGTCGCTGTCGTGTTGCATCGACGAGACGCCGAGGTCGGCCAGGATCAGGTCGGCCGCGGCCACGCCGTCCGCGGCCAGCACCTGCGGCAGCGCGGAGAAGTTCGCGTGGTGCGCGACCAGGGCATCGCGGCCGACACCCGCCGCGCGCAGGCGCGCCTCCGTTCGCGGCAATTCGAGGGGATCGACATCGAGCGCAATCAGCCGGCCGCCCGGCTGGAGGCGCTCCAGGATGGCCAGTGCATGTCCTCCGCCGCCCAGCGTGCAATCGACGGCCACCTCGCCGGGCACCGGGCGCAGGTGCTGCAGGACCTCGGCAACCATGATCGGGCGATGGGTGGTCGGGGGCGTGGCCATGGACCATCTAAGGGTATGAGACGATGACCGCATGAGCAATGCGGCGCGTTTTCAGACGGCGCTGATCGTGGCGGCGACGATGGCCGGGTCGGCGGCGGCACTCGGCGCGCAGGACTGGCCGCAGATTCTCGGGCCGGGCCGCAACGGCATCTATACCGGGCCGCCGATTGTCGCGTCGTTCCCGCGCACCGGGCCGCCCTTGCTCTGGACACGCGACGTCGGCGCCGGCTTTGCCGGGCCGGCCGTGGCGGCCGGCAAGCTGGTGCTCTTCCATCGCCTGAACAATCGCGAAACCGTGGACGCGATGGACGCCGCCACCGGCCAAACGCTGTGGACGTTCGACTACCCCACCGGCTATCGCGACGATTTCGGCTTTGATGAAGGCCCGCGCGCGGTGCCGGTCATTGCCGGCGGCCGCGTGTTCACGCACGGCGCCGACGGCTGGCTGCACGCGCTCGACTTCGCGACGGGCCGCAAGCTGTGGAGCTCGGACACCCGCCGCGGGTTCGACGCGCCGAAGGGATACTTCGGCGTCGCCACCTCCCCGCTCGTCGATGGCGATCGGGTGATGGTCAACGTCGGCGGTAAGACTGGTGGCATCGTCGCCTTCGATGCGGCAAGCGGCAAGACGCTGTGGACCTCGACCAGCGACGAAGCGAGTTACTCGGCACCGGTAATCGCGGACATCGCCGGGCAACACACGGCGGTGTTCTTCACGCGCACCGGATTGGTCGCGGTGGACCCCGCAAACGGCAATGTCCGCTATCAGTATCGCTGGCGCGCGCGCATGGCGGCCTCGGTGAACGCGGCCGCGCCCATCGTCGTGAAGGATCAGATCTTCCTGTCGGCCAGCTACGGTACCGGCGCGGTGCTGCTGCAGGTGGCGAACAGTGCCGTGACGCCCGTGTGGTCCGGGGACGAGTCGATGTCGAACCACTACTCGACGAGCGTCTTCAAGGATGGCTACCTGTACGGTTTCGAAGGCCGGCAGGAGTTCGGGCAGAGCCTGCGCTGCGTGGAGCTGGCCACCGGCAAGGTGATGTGGAACGTGGACGGCTTTGGCGCCGGCACGCTGCTGATTGCCGGCGAGACCCTGGTGATCATGCGCGAGTCGGGCGAACTGGCGTTCGCGCCGGCCTCGCCCAAGGCCTTTCGGTTCGCCTCACGCGCACCGTTACTGCCGGGCGTCGTCCGCGCCTATCCCGCGCTTGCGGGCGGCCGTTACTTCGTGCGCAACGAGCGTCAGTTGAGCGCGTTCGACCTGACGCGCCGTTAGTGGCAGACGTTGAGGCCGCGGTCGAGCACGCTGCCGTTCACGTCCTGGAATTCCCACTGGTAAAGGGCGGGCTCCAACTTGAGCCGCAGGAACCCGTGGTTCGAGAGCAGGATCTCCGAGTGCGCGGCGGCACGGGTGCGGGCATAGGGCGGCGCGCCGCCGGTACCGGCAATGAAGAGGCGGATGCCCTTGGCGGGATCCGACCGTCCGCTCGCGTCCTGGGGCGCGTGGCGTTCGTACATGTGATCGTGGCCCGACACCACGACGTCGACACCGTTGGCGTGCATCACGTCCCAGACGTCGCGCAGCTGCGGGTTCGGGCCGTTCGGCCCCGAGCTGTCGAAGGGATAGTGGATCACGGCCATGGTGCACCGCGCGGGGTTGGCCACGAGCTCCGAGCGCACCCATTCGAACTGGGCCGAGTTGCGCCCAATCGGAGCCTGGGAGTTCAGCATCAGCACTCGCCAGCTCGCGGAGCGCACCGAGTAGTAGCCGCGCCGCACCGGCCCGGCGCGATCGCCGAAGTAGGTGAAGTAGCCGTCGGCGCCGGCCGTCATGTAGTCGTGATTACCGGGGGTCGCCCAGAAGCGCGGTCGAAAGCGGCCGAAGTCCGGATCGAAGCAGCGCTGGAACTCCCCCCTGGTGCCGTTGGGATACGCCAGGTCGCCGGCCAGGAAAATATCGCCGCCGAGGGTCGCCAGCAGTCGAGCGATCTGGGTCATGGCCGTCGCGCCGCACCAGCCGGTGTCGCCGAACACGTTGACCCAGTTGGTCACCGGACTTGGTGGGGCCGGGGCCGTGGGCACCACGGGCGATTCGCTCGCGGGGACTTCGATCGGCGCGGTCGGGGCGGCGGCCACTGTCGGCGCGGCCGTCGGCGACGTGGGCGTGTTGGCAGAACCGCCGCACGCAGCAATACCTAATCCACACCCCAGAAACAGGGCCAGCCCGAGCATCCGGGGCGAGGGATAAAGCATAAAGTATTGTGCAGTTCTGGGCACCCCGCGGTCGCGGGTGACTAAACCCGCCCGCCGGACGCCTCGTCTATATTGTGTACCGTGCGGAACCGCATCGCAACGTTGACAGGCACGGCCCTTGCTGTCGCATGGCTGGGAATTTCACCGGTTCGCGCACAGACGGCCGATGAGCTGTTTGCCAGCCAAACCTTGCAGCGCCTGGACTTATGGCTGAATTCAGCGGACTGGTCGAAGCTGCAGAATAACTTCCGGGAAAATGCCTACTACCCCGCCGACCTGACGCTGAACAACCAGACCGTTCGCAATACCGGAATCCGGTCGCGCGGCCGCGGGTCACGCAGCAGCACCAAGCCCGGCCTGCGCGTCGATTTCGACCGCTATGCCACCGGCCAGACGTTCCTGGGCCTGAAGTCGATCGTCCTCGATAACCTCTGGCAGGACGCCTCGGGTATTCACGAAAGTGTTGCCGCGGGGTTTTACGCGCGACTCGGCGTTCCCGTGTCGCGCGAAATCCACACCCGCCTCTACGTGAACGGCGTGTACGCCGGGCTCTACGTAATCATCGAAGCGGTCGACAAAGACCTGCTCGCTCGCGTGTTTGGCAGTGTCGATGACAACGTCCAGAATGACGGCTACCTCTTCGAGTTCAAGTACCAGGACGACTGGCGGTTTGCCAGCCTCGGCGCCAGTCTCGAGCCCTACAAGATCCGGTTTGAAGCAACGACGCACGAATCGAAGAGTGACGAGGACAAGTACCGCCCGATCGTAGACCTGGTGCGGTTGGTCAACGAGACGCCGGCCGACCGGCTCAAGGACGCAATCGGCGGGCTGCTTGATGTGCCGGCATTCATCCGCTTCCTGGCGGCCCAGGCGTTCCTGGCCGAAACCGACGGGTTCGTGGGCGCATACGGGATCAACAACTTCTATCTCTACCGGCTCGAGGGCCAGAACGTGCATACGCTCATTGCGTGGGACGCCGACAATGCTTTCTGGGGGCCGGAATTCTCGCTGGACCTGGCGTGGGCGGGCAACACCCTGGTCGACAAACTGATGTCAGTGCCGGAGTACAACGCGCTCTACTTGTCCGAGGCGGCTCGCGCCGTGGAGCTGGCCGAGGCCGATGGCTGGCTCGACACCGAGATCATCCGGCAGGTGCAGCGCATCGACGCGGCGATGAAGGAGGATTCGCTGAAACAATTCTCGCAGGCAACTTACGAAGGGGCGTTGGGCGTGATGTTGGGCTTTGCCCGCGCCCGCATCGCGTTCGTGAAGTGCGAGTTGGCGAAGGGCATCGGCAACCGCACCTGCTTCACGCAATAACGCGGAGAGGGCAGGCCCCTCCGCGTCACCGACACCACAATCAAGCGCTCCCGAATTCCGACGGGGCCGACCCTATTTCGTCACCGTCACTACGACGTCTTTCGGCGTGTTGAGCGCGCCGTCCGACGCCATGCAGCGAATCGTGTAGGTGCCCGGATCCTGGAAGGTCACCGCGACGGTGTACTTGCCGTCGGGCGGAAGGGCCGGCGCCATCCAGCGCGGCGCCCAGGGCGAGTTGGCGCCCGCGCGCGTGTCCTCCCACACCTTGGCCTGCGTGGGCGTGAACGTCACGCGTCCGGCGCCGCGATACACGAAGCACGAGTGGCGCAGGCCGGTCTGGCTGCCCACCGTGATGGCCGACGGCGGCCGCTGCGTGGCCGGGTCATGGGTCATGGTGCCGCGCGGCGTGGGTGCGGGCGGCGTGCTGTTGGTGGCGCGGGCGCGGGCCTCGGCCACCACGCGCGCCTCGCGCGAATCGGGACCGAAGCGCGGACGCGGCACGCCATCGTCCTTGGCATAGGCGATGAGCGTGAGCGGCTGGCCGACTTGCGCGCGGCGATCGCCGCCGTCGAGCGTCAGCTCGGGGGCGACGTTGGCGCGAATCTCGGGGCTGCTGATGCCGGCGCCGATGGCGCCCTGTTCCGACGCCTGGACGAGGTTGTCGACCAGCGAGTCTTCGCGCAGCGTGGCGTAGGCACGCTCGGTCTTGCCCTTCGTGGTCAGAGTCCAGACCAGTTCCTTCTTGCCCCAGTCGTCCGGCACGCGCACCTTGAACACGAAGCGGTTGCGGCGCGGCAGGAAGTGCGTGGGCTGGCCGCGATCCGGGTCGCCGGGCGAGAAGCCGTTCTCGGCGCCGACCGGGACGTCGACTTCCTCTTCCCAGTTGCGGTTCATGTAGCCGAACAGCATGTTGAACGAGCCGTCCTCGTTCTTCTCCCAGCCCTCGAACGCCGGCGACACGGTCTGGCCGCGCGAGTACGACAGCGTCTGGGTGTTGGCGGTCTGGTAAGCGAGAACTACCGTGGCCGCGCCAAGCAACAGGCGCGCGCGTCCTGATCGAATCATTGAGGTTTCCAAAGAATGGTCCGGCTCAAACCGGACGCCCCGTTTGAACGAGGGGTCCGGCCTGCGCCGGACCCCCGATCTTTGTTACTTACTGCTGCGCCGTCGGCTTGGCCGGCGGCGGAATGACGTTGCACAACGGACAGCCGATGATCACGTCGGGCCGGTTGGGCCCGAGTTTCTTGCGGCGTTCCGCCATCTCCTGCTGGAACTCGTCGTCGGTCAACGGCACCGACTGGCCGAGGTCGATGAACATGTTGGCGATCGAGCGGTTGCCCGAGCCCTGCCAGTTGCGCGGGTCGGGGATGTTCTTGTTGTTCGGCGTGTTGTCCATGTAGCCGATGATGTGCAGGATGGTGCCGCGCGGCAGCAGCGGCGCGTGGTCGTCCTCGTATTCGTACTGGCGCACCCAGTTGTGGTCGTAGCCGGCGCAGGTCAGCGTCTGGATGTTGATGCCCCAGATGGCCTCGAGGCACATGCGCTGCCCGGGTGCGTGCAGGTGCGGCTCGAACGTGGCGATCTTGGTGGGCTGCTGCAGCACCATGTAGGCGTGCAACTGCTGGTTGGCTTCGTTCGGCTTGATGTCGATGTCGAGGCCATTGCCGAGGTTGCGCAGCGTGCTGCGGCGCGCCGGCTTGTAGCCCTTGGGATGGAAGCGGAAGCCGAACAGCAGCTTCGACTTCACGTCGGCGCCGCCGGCGTGCAGGTGCGCCGACTGGTAAATGATGCTCGAGTTGGCCTTCAGCAGGCGGCCGGCATTCGGCTCGAACACGTCGGCGTTGCGGCCGACTTCATGCACGGGCCAGCCCACCGCGTCGTTGGAGATCGAGGCGTCGATCGGGTCGCCTTCACCGTTGAACTCGGCGGTGGCCCAGATCAAGTGGTGCCACACGTAACGCTGGCCGACGGTGTCGCGCCCCGCCGCATCCTTGGCAAAGTTGTTGACCTCGCGGATCTCCACCGACGCCACATAACGATCCTCGGTCAGCGGAATCTTGGTCGGCTCGAACTCGCCCCACCAGTCGGGCGTGTTGGCCTTGACGGTGATCTCGGGGCTCTCGACGATCAGGTCGGGTTCGCCGGCGTGCCACGACGCGCCGTCCTGGAACGCGAGCGGCGGCGGCATGTCCTTCAGGTCGCCGCGCGGCGCGCCGGTGTCGGCCCACTTCGCGATCTTGGCGACTTCCTCGTCGCTGAGCGACGGGTCGTTCTTGTAGTGCTGGATGCCGATGTTCTTCTCGATGTACCACGGCGGCATCACGCCGGCCTTGTCGCGCAGGCCGGTGCGCTGCTTCATGGCGCGGGCCCACGGCCGCGCGTCCTCGTAGGTCAGCAGCGACATCGGCGCCACCTGTCCGGGACGGTGGCAGTTCTGGCAACTGCGCTGCAGGATGGGCGCGATGTCCTTGGTGAACGTCACCTCGGGCGCCGGAGCGGCCTGCTGCTCGGCCTGCACCGCGAGAGGTGCCACGACGCCGGCGATCACCGCGCCGAAAAGCACGGTGCCAAGGGTCAGGCCCCAGCCAACCTTCGTTCCAACCGCCATCACATACTCTCCTTCAAGGGTCCGGAATTCGCGCTCCGAGGTCTGTAATTGTAAACCTATTGCCGAAGCAAAGCTGTACCGTTGCGCTTCGGAACCTGGCCCACGGGGATGCGAGCCAGAACCCTCAAAGTCGCTGTGTCTACTACAGTTACGGCATTATCTCCGGCCGCCGCGATGTAGACCTGCTTTCCATCAGGCGAAAAGGTGAGCCACTCGGGATGCTGGCCGACGTGCACGTTGCCGATCGGTTTCAGGTCCGGCAACGAATACGCATAAAGCTGGCTGTAGACCTTGCTGGTGGCAAACAGCACCCTCCCATCCGGCCTCACACCCAGGCCGTGCGCGGGGGCGGCCTGCAACCCCTGGGTGTGCTTCTCCTCGCCCGCAATCGCCGCCATGTCAAACCGCGACACCTCCTTGCGCGTCGCGAAATCGACGACGGCAATGCCGTGGTAGTCGGACAGCTGCACGAAGATCCGCGACGTCGAGCCGTCGGGCGCCTGTTCAAAGGTCACCGGCCGAATTCCGGCCGACATCTGCAGCTCCCACGCGATGGTGTCGGTCGCGGCGTCGATCACGGTCAGCATTCGTCCGGGAATCGACCCCGACACCACGTATTTCCCGTCTGGCGTGACATACACGTTGTGGATGGCGCCCTTCACCGCGATCGATTTCGCGTTGGTCAGCGACACGGTGTCGATCACGTCCACGGCGCCCGGCGCCTGGGCAATGCCGACGTAGACCCGCCGGCCGTCCTTGCCGATGGCCACGTTATTGGGCCTGCCACTCAGCGGGACGCGGGCCGTGATCGCCAGCGTCTGCCCATCCACGACGTCCAGCGTGTGGCGCGACTCGTTGGTGAAATACAGCCGCAGGCCGTCGGGCGACGAGGTGACGCCGTGCGGCACCTCGATGTCGGTGATCACACCGACCACCCTGTTGGTGCCGGGATCGATCAGGTGGATGTTGTCGCCGGCCGCATTGGTCTGGACGATGCGGGCGACGCGGGTATCGCGGGTCGAGGCCAGGGTGGCGCCGTTCACCCAGGCCGCGAGCACCTGCCAATCGGGGTCGTCCTTCGTCGTCCAGTGCTGGCCACCGCCGTGGAACACGTCGCCGCCGGCGGCCCGGGCCAGCGGGTGACGCAAGAGTTTGCTGGCCCCGGGACTGCCGGGCACCACCATGGCCGCCGCCGCCTCGAAATTCTGGCGGGTTTGTTCTTCATTCCAGGCCTCGGCGCCGGGCGATAACCGCTGCAGGCGCAGCGTGGTGCTGCCGGCGTGGCAGGTCACGCAGCGCGCGTGATCCTGCCGCTTTTCGAGAAACAGCGGCTGGACCCGGGCCTTATAGAAGTCGTAGTCGAGGGCGGGGGCCGGCGGCACGGCGGGCTGCTGTCCGAGTAACGCCGCCAAGAGCAATTCGACGAGCATCGATGCCTCCCCAGGATGGATTTGTCCCTACGGCTGTCCCACGCGCAGGGAATTCTAGCGCCGTTCGTCGTGCTTCGGATCGCGCTCGTCGTCGCGCTCCCGATTTTCGTCGC
>CAYGMD010000115.1:0-13827 GCA_964350785.1 uncultured Acidobacterium sp.
GCCCGCATCCACGGCCACCTGGTGTTCTCGACGCTGCATACCCTTGATGCGACCGAGACCATCAACCGCATCATCTCGGTGTTCCCGCCCCACCAGCAGAAGCAGATCCGCTTGCAGCTGGCCTCGGTGCTGAAGGCCGCCATCGCCCAGCGCCTGATCCCGCGCGCCGACGGCGCCGGCCGCGCCCCGGCCGTCGAGGTGCTGGTCGCCACCCCGTTCATCAAGGACTGCATCGTCGACAAGGACAAGACGCACCTGATCGCCGGCGCCATCGCGCAAGGCACGTCGCAGTACGGCATGCAGACCTTCGACCAGTCGATCTTCAGCCTGTTCCAGGGCCAGCTGATCAGCTACGAAGAGGCCCTGCGCTGGGCCTCGAACGTGGACGAGTTCAAGCTGCGGGTGCAGGGCATCTCGACCACCGCCGACATCTCGCGCGACCAGATGGCGGGCACGATCTTCTCCGGGCCGGCCAATCCGGCGCAGGGCGGCGGCAAGCCCGCCGCCGGCGCCGCGAAGCCGGCGGCCAAGGCGCCGGAGATCACCCGGTTCGGGAAGTGAGGTCCGGCTAAAGCCGGACGCCACCTCGATGTAGCATCCGCCTTTAGGCGGATAATGTTTTGGTGGCTGACGCCTACCTGACCGCGCTCACCATGCTGTCGCGGCGCGAGCTGTCCGAGGCCCAGGTCCGGACGCGCCTGGCCCGCAAGCAGTTCGAAGACGACGAGATCGAGTCGGCGGTCGAGCGGCTGCGCCAGGAAGGCACCTTGAACGACCGCCGGGTGGCGCTGGCCGTGGCGCGGCTCGAGAGCACGGTCCGTCATCGGGGGCGATCCCGCGTCGTGCAGAAGCTGCGGGCGCTCGGCATCGACGGCGAGGTCGCCGAGTCGGCCGTCAACGAAGTCTTCGAAGAGGTGGACGAGGGGGCGCTGCTCGACCGCGCCTTCGCGCGCCGCCTGCGGGGGCAGGCGCCGAAAGACCTGGACGACAAGGGCCGCGCCCGCATCGTCCGCGGCCTCGCGGCACAGGGCTTCCCGTTCGACGCCATCATGAAGCGGCTCAAAGGCGGTCCCGACCACTTACAATAGAGGGATGCACCCCCGTGAAATACGCGCGTCTTTCCTGAAATACTTCGAGAAACACGGCCACCGCGTGATCCCGAGCAGCCCCCTGCTGCCGGGCGACGACCCCACCCTGCTGTTCACCAACGCCGGGATGAACCAGTTCAAGGACGTGTTCCTGGGCCGCGAGAAGCGCGACTACGCGCGAGCGACGACTTCGCAGAAGTGCATGCGCGTCAGCGGCAAGCACAACGACCTCGACAACGTGGGACCATCGCTGCGCCACCACACGTTCTTCGAGATGCTCGGCAACTTCTCATTCGGCGACTACTTCAAGCACGACGCCATCGAGCTGGCCTGGAACCTGCTGACCAGGGAATGGCAGCTGGACCCGGCGACGCTGTACGTGACGGTGTTCAAGGGCGCGCCCGGCATCCCCCGTGACGAGGAAGCGTACAAGCGCTGGCTCGACTTCGTGCCCGCCGATCACATCGGCGAGCTGGGGATGGCCGACAACTTCTGGGCCATGGGCGACACCGGCCCCTGCGGCCGCTGCTCGGAGATCTACGTCGATCGCGGCGCCACGGTACCGGGCTCCGGCCATTTCGTCCAGGACGTCGAAGCGGGCAGCGAGCGGTTCGTCGAGATCTGGAACAACGTGTTCATGGAGTTCGAGCGCGACGAGGCCGGCACGCTCACGCCGCTGCCGGCGCCGTCGATCGACACCGGCATGGGGCTGGAGCGCATCTCGGCCGTCCTGCAGGGCACCATGTCGAACTACGACACGCCGCTGTTCATGCCGCTGCTGACCGCCCTCGGCGAGCGCTCGGGGCACCAGTATGGCAAGTCGATGTCGCCCGCCGACGTGTCGATGCGCGTGGTCGCCGATCACGTGCGCGCGGCGACCTTCCTGATTGCCGACGGCGTGGTGCCGTCGAACGAATGGCGCGGCTACGTGTTGCGCAAGATCATGCGGCGCGCCATGCGGCACGGCCGCAAGCTGGGCCTGCACGAGCCCTTCCTGTTCTCGCTCGCCGACGTGCTGATCCACGAGATGGGCGGCGCGTATCCCGAACTCAAGGCCGGCCGCGACGCCGTCGTGCTGGTAATCAAGAGCGAAGAAGAACGCTTCGACGCGGTGCTGACCGGCGGACTGCCGCGCCTCGAAGAAGTGCTCGAGCGCGCCGCGAAGACCACCCGGGTCGTGCCGGGCGACGAGGCGTTCAAGCTGTACGACACCTTCGGCCTGCCGCGCGACTTCATCGAAGACCTGGCCGGCAACCAGGGCCTGCGGTTCGATGCCGAGGGCTTCGACGCGGCGATGGACGGCCAGAAGGCCAAGGCCCGCGCCGGCAGCTCGTTCGACAGCAGGAAGGGCGACGGCTTCACCTTCATGTCGGACGACGAGCGGGAGGAACTGCGGGCGGTCGGCGACAATTTCGACGGTTACACCGACACCACCCTCAAGGGCGTGCCGGTGCTGGCCCTGTTCAACGACCAGAAGACGTCGGTCACGTCGCTTGAAGCCGGCGAGAACGGCTACGTGGCGCTCGGCAAGACGCCGTTCTACCTCGAAGCCGGCGGCCAGGTCTCCGACCAGGGGTGGATGGAGCCGGCCTCGGGCCAGCGTTCGCGCGTCACCGGCGTCTCGCGCCTGGGTCCCGGGCTGCCCCGCCTGCACCGGGTCGAGAACATCGAAGGCCGCCTGGCGCTGCGCGACCTGGTGACGACGCACGTGGACCTCGAGCTGCGCGACGCCACGCGCCGCAATCACACGGCCACCCACCTGCTGCACGCCGCGCTGCGCAAGGTGCTCGGCCCGCACGTCAAGCAGGCCGGCTCGCTGGTCGCGCCCGATCGCCTGCGCTTCGACTTCCAGCACTTTTCGGCGGTTACCGCTGACCAACTGCTCGAGGTGGAACGGCTTGTCAACGCCGCCATCCTCAAGAACGAGGCGGTCAACACCGCCGTGCGGAACACGCAGGAGGCCATCGCCGCGGGTGCCATGGCGCTGTTCGGCGAGAAGTACGGCGACAAGGTGCGGGTGGTGGCCGTCGGCGATGGCTCCTTCAGCACCGAGCTGTGCGGCGGCACGCACGTGCGCGCGACCGGCGACATCGGGTCGTTGCTGATCACCGAAGAGTCGGGCGTGGCGGCCGGCGTGCGCCGCGTCGAGGCGGTCACGGGCATGGGCGCGCTCAAACTGGCGCGGGAGTCTGTGGACGAGGTCCGCGAGGTGGCAGCCAAGTCGGGCGCCAAGCGCGGCGAGCTCGGTCTATGGGTAATCGGTACCCAGCAGATTCTGAGCAAGACCCAGAAGGAAGTGCAGCAGCTCAAGACCAAGCTGGCGCTCGGCGGCGGTGGCGCGAAGGACGAGGACCAGGTCGAGATTGCCGGCGCCACGTTCATGGCCCGCGAGGTGAAGGACGTGGACAAGGAATCGCTGCGCGCCCTCGCCGATACCTTGAAGTCGCGGCTCAAGAGCGGCGTGATCGTGCTGGCGGCCGCCATGCCTGACGGCAAGGTCGCGCTCGTGGCCACGGTGACCCCCGACCTTGCCAAGAAGGCTCCCGCCGGCCAGCTGGTCAAGCAGCTGGCGCCCGTCGTCGGCGGCGGTGGCGGCGGCCGGGCCGACTTCGCGGAGGCCGGCGGCAAAGAACCGGCGAAGATTCCGGAATTGCTCAAGGAAGCACGGCTCCTGGTGGAAAAACTGCTCACCACCTGAGTCCGCGAGCTTAGCTCCCGGGCCAAAGTCGCCGATAAGGTAGACTGAAGGTCCGTGAAACGCAGCCTACTGCTCCTCACGCTTGTGCTGGGTCTGGCCTCGCCGGCGGCCGCCCAGATCTATTCCTGGCGCGACGCCGACGGCAAGTTGGTGCTGTCGGACCGGCCACGGGACGACAAGGGCGTGATGAACACCTACGCGGTGCAGGGGGCGGCGAGTGTTCGTGCCACCAAGCCACTGGTGCCCAGTGCGAAAAGCGCGAAGTACGAGGCGTCCATCAGCGAGCACTCGCAACGCATGGGAGTGTCAGCCGATCTCGTGCGGGCCGTGATCCAGGTCGAATCGGCCTTCAATCCCTCGGCGGTCTCGACCAAGGGGGCCATGGGGCTGATGCAGCTGATGCCCGCCACCGCCCAGGAACTGGGTGTCACCAACCCGTTCGAGCCCGACCAGAACATCCGGGGCGGGGTGGCGTACCTGAAACGCCTGCTGGTGCGTTACGACCACAAGGTGGAGCTGGCGCTGGCGGCCTACAACGCCGGCATGGGCAACGTCGAAAAGTACGGCGACGTGCCGCCTTTCAAGGAAACCCAGAGCTACGTCAAGAGGATCACCGGCGCGGCGCCTGCCGCCCCGGCCAACACCATCTACAAGTGGATGGAGCTGGTCGGCGGCAAGCCGATCACCCGTTATTCGAACAAACCGCCGGTTTCGGGGGCCTACGAAGTGGTCACCCGGCGTTGAGGGTGCTATGATTACGTGTTTAGCATCCCTTTGAGATTGAGGTCCGTGACGTGGCGAAGAGAAACAAGTCGGCCCTGAAGGCCAATCGGCAGAATGTAAAGCGGCGCGAACACAACCGCGAGTTGCGCTCGAAGCTCCGGACGGGCCTCAAGGCCATCCGTAAGTCGCTCGACGACAAGGACGTGGAAGGCGCCAAGGCCGCCCTCAAGTCGTTGCAGTCGCTGGTGGACAAGATGGCCACCAAGGGCATCATCCACAAGAACACGGCGTCGCGCTACAAGTCGCGCCTCTCCGCCAAAGTCGTCAAGTAGTGCCAGGAGGGCGGCACTTCAGTGCCGCCTCACTCCCCCTGGATTACCGCGTCGGGGGCTTCCCCCCGGCGCACCTACCTCCCGCAAATCTCGACGACCAGGCGCTCCAGGAGAAATCGTGGCGCGCCGACCGACGACTTGATCGCCATGTCGGTGCGGAACACCGCGTCGAGGCTGGCCTTGACGCGCGTGTCGGGCCGCAGGCGAATGGCCGCGGCGCGAATCTGCCCGAGGATCATCGGCGGCTGCGCCCCGGCGTCAATCTGCGCGGCAATCTCGCGCAGCGCGCCGGCGGCGTCGGCGTTCCAGATCGCCTTGCCCAGGGCGAAGTCTTCACCCGGCTCGTTCTGCGGCATCACCAGGTCGCGCACGTGGCTGGCGGTGATGGCCGACTCCCCCGCCGCGTAGAGCACCAGCTTCTCCACCTCCGCGCGAATACGGCCCAGACTGAGGCCGGTCGTGTCGAGCAGCAGCGACAGGGCCTTGGGCTCGATGGTCAGCTCGTCCTTGTCGAGCCGCTTCTGAATCCACAGCGCCGCGTCGCGAGGCGAGTCGAGCGACCCGCAGTCAACGCAGTCGGCCTGCTTGCGCAGCAGCTTGACGAGGCGGCGATTGCCATCCAGCCCGCCGGCCACGAACACCAGAGTGGTCATCGGCTCGGGCTTCTCGAAGTAGGCTTCGAGCTCCTCCACCGGCGTCGTGCCGCGCTTCCCTTTCTTCGCCTCCCCGAGGCCCGGCAACTCGTCCTCGTCCTTGGCGCCCCGCTTCGGCGACAGCAAGGTTTCGGCCTCGTGCACGATGATGACGCGGCGCGGCGACATCATCGGCAGCGTCCGCGCGGTCGAGAGGATGTTGCCGATCAGCCCGTCGCGCCCGGCCGCGTTGCTGGCCTCGTTCGCGTACAGGCTCTCGACGTTGAACGCGTGCAGTCCCTCGTCCACGACCGCCGCGAACTCCAGCGCCAGGTCGTGGCGCGACTGCAGGTCGTCGCCTTCGAGCAGGTACAGCGGCGCGGTCTGGCCTGACTTGATCTGCTTGCGGATCTCGAGGACGGAGCTCAAAAGGCCTCGAGGATGGCGCTGACCACCGACTTGGCGAAGTCGGTCGCAATGCGATCGAAGGCCGCGCGGTTGCCGCCGACAATCGCCGAGAAGTCCTGGACGGTGCTGGTCGGCGAGCCGAGATCGTATTCTTCGGAGAACGACAGCGCCGCGTTCTCCCACAAGGTCTTCTGCTGTTTCACGTCCTCGAACGCCACCTTGGCGACCATGGTGAAGCGATAGCGCGAGGCCAGCTGCGCGTCGTTCAGGCCGACCGGCTGGGTCGTGACCGACGTAATCTCGCCGCGGACGATGCCGTCGGCGCCGCTATCGGAAGGGATGACTTCGTAGCGCCGGCTGGCCTGGAACTCTTCCCGCACCTTCTGCGTCAGGGCCTGCTCGATGGTCGGGAACGCGGTGGTGTTGCCGAACATCGGGATCCCCAGCGTCCTGATGTAGTCGGGCAGGAAGGAGCCGCGACCGGCCAGCGCGTAGCCGCACGAGGCGGCCCCCACGCCGGCGGCAATCGCCGGCAACGCTCGCAGCACCTGGCGTCTGTTCATCACGGCTATTAGGCCACAACAATCGACACAAGGCGACCCTTGGCAATGACGACCTTCTTGATCGTCTTGCCGCTGGTGTGCGCCTGGACGTTGGGATCGGCGAGGGCCAGCGCCTCGAGCGCCTGGTCGGTGATATCGGGCGCGGCGACCACGCGGCCGCGCAGCTTGCCGTTGACCTGGACGGGAATCTCCAGCTCCTCGGCTTTCGCCACCTCGGCATCAAACGCCGGCCACGCCGCCGTGGCCAGGCCGCCGGCGTGTCCGTACATCTGCCACAGCTCTTCCATGGTGTGCGGCGAGAACGGCGACAGCATCACGATCAGCGCTTCAATTGCCTCGCGCGCCACCCGGGCGGCCTGGGCCGAGCGTTTATCCTCCGTAGCCTTAGCGGAGGAGGACCGCTCGCTGAACAGGTACAGCTCGTTGACCAGTTCCATCATGGCCGACACGGCGGTGTTCATCTGCTGGCGGACGTCGATGTCCTGCGTGACACGGCGAATGGTGTCGTGCGTCTTGCGGCGCAGGCCGCGCTCGGCCGCGGTCAGGCTGGCGTGGTCGATCGCGCCGCCGCCGGCCGCGAGCGCCTGGCCGCGCCACTGGTCGGCCGCGCGCCACACGCGCGCCAGGAAGCGGAAGCTGCCTTCCAGCCCCGAGTCGGACCACTCCACTTCCTTCTCGGGCGGCGCCACGAACATCACGTACAGGCGCAGGGCGTCGGATCCGTACTTTTCGATCATCGAATCCGGATCGACGACGTTGCCCTTCGACTTCGACATCACCGCGCCGTCCTTCAGCACCATGCCCTGCGTCAGCAGGTGCGTGAACGGCTCGGTGTGCTCAATCATCCCCAGGTCGTGAAAGACGCGGGCAAAGAAGCGCGAGTAGATCAGGTGCAGGATGGCGTGCTCGACGCCGCCGCTGTAGAAGTCGACCGGGCACCAGTAGGCGACCTTCTTCGGGTCGAACGGCATCTGGTCGTTGTGCGCGTCGGCGAAGCGATAGAAGTACCAGGACGAATCGACGAACGTGTCCATGGTGTCGGTTTCGCGGCGGGCCGGGCAGCCGCACTTCGGGCACTTCACGTTGACGAATTCCGGCACGCTCGCCAGCGGCGAGTCGCCGCGGCCGGTGAATTCGGTGATGTTGGGCAGCGTGACCGGCAGCTGGTCGTCCGGAACCGGCACCACCCCGTCAACCGGGCAGTGGATCATCGGGATCGGCGTGCCCCAGTAGCGCTGGCGCGAGATGCCCCAGTCCTTCAACCGGAACTGCACGGTGCCTTCGCCGATGCCGCGCTCCTCGGCTTCCTCGGTCATCGCCTTCATGGCGTCGGCGGCGGGCATGCCCGTGTACTTGCCCGACTCGATCAGGACATCGTCGTCGTTGATGACCGGGACAATCGGCAACTGGTATTGGGTGGCGAAGTCGCGATCGCGCTCGTCGTGCGCCGCCACGCCCATCACGGCGCCGGTGCCGTACTCGGCGAGCACGTAGTTCGCGACCCAGATTGGAATGGGCTTGAAGGTGAACGGGTTGATCGCGAAACGGCCGGTGAAGAAACCTTCCTTGGCGACCTCGCCGGTCAGGCGGCCGGCGCGATCCTGTGAGCGGAAGCGCTGCGCCTTCTCCATGAACGCCTTCTCGTCGGCCGATTCCCGGGCGAACGAGGTGACCAGGGCGTGCTCGGGGGCCAGCATCAGGAACGTGGCGCCGAAGATCGTGTCGATGCGCGTCGTGAAGACCTCGATCGAGGCATCCTCGCCCTGGATCGGAAAGCGGACCTTGGCGCCTTCCGAGCGCCCAATCCAGTTGCGCTGCATGGTCAGGACTTTTTCAGGCCACTTCGACAGGCCCTCGGCCGCGTGCAGCAAATCGTCCGCGTAGTGCGTGATCTTGAAGAACCACTGCTCCAGATCCTTCTGCGTGACCGGCGTCCCGCAACGCCAACAGGCACCATCAACCACCTGCTCGTTGGCCAGCACCGTGTTGCAGCTCGGGCACCAGTTGACGGTCGAGCGGCGGCGATAGGCCAGGCCCTTCTCGAACATCCGGGTGAACAGCCACTGGTTCCAGCGGTAGTAGTTCGGCAGGCAGGTCGCCAGTTCGCGGCCCCAGGCATAGCTGATGCCCAGCCGCTGCAACTGCCCCTTCATGTGACTGATGTTGCCGAGCGTGGAGGTCTCGGGGTGAATGCCGTTCTTGATGGCGGCGTTTTCCGCCGGCAGGCCGAACGCGTCCCACCCGAACGGGTGCAGCACGTTGAAACCCTGCAGCCGCTTCAGCCGCGAGACGACGTCGCCGATGATGTAGTTGCGGACGTGACCGACGTGCGCGTGCCCCGAGGGATACGCGAACATCTCGAGGCAGTAGAACTTCGGCTTCGAGGGGTCTTCGGTGACTTCAAACGCCTGGGTGTCGGCCCAGTGCTTCTGCCACTTCTTGTCGAGGTCTTGGGGATGATATTCAGCCACGGTGATCCTACAATTTTAACGCAACCACGAAGCTCACGAAGGTCACGAAGCCAATTTCTTTAGCCCCAAGAGCTCCTTCGTGTTCTTCGCGTGCTTCGTGGTTGCCTTAGCGGCAGACTGCAATCACCGCATCCAGGCTGTCTGAGAGCGCCGGCAAGTCATAACCGCCCTCGGTCACGAGCACGGCCCGGCCCTCGCAGACCTCGTCGGCGACGTCCAGCAGCGCCCGGGTGAGCCGGGCGAAGCCCTCGCTCGTCATCCGCAGCTGGCCCAGCGGATCCATCTCGTGCGCGTCAAAGCCCGCCGAGATCAGCAGCAGCTCCGGCTGGAACTCGCGGAGTCGCGGCATGACCAGCTCCGCATACTTGCGTTCCACGACCGCGTCCCGGTCGCCCATGGTGAGCGGGACGTTCAGGGTGAACCCCTCGCCGGCGCCGCGGCCGGTCTCGTCCGCAGCGCCACTGCCCGGCCAGAACGGGTATTGGTGCGACGACACGAACAGCACACTCGCATCCTCGTAGAACATCGCCTGCGTGCCGTTGCCATGGTGCACGTCGTAGTCGACGATGGCCACGCGCGAGAGTCCGCGCGAGCGCGCATACGCCGCGCCTACGGCGATGTTGTTGTAGAGACAAAAGCCCATCGCCTTGCCGGCCTCCGCATGGTGCCCGGGCGGCCGCACCAGCGCCAGCGCCCGCGAACCCGCCGAGCCATCGAGCACGTGGTCAACAGCCGTCAGCACCGCGCCGGCCGCGAGCCGGGCAATGTCGTCGGAGTCGGGCGACGTGAACGTGTCTTCGTCGATTAGCGTGGCGCGGCCACGGGCAGCAACAATGCCGGCGATGTGCGCGCGCGTGTGCACGCGGGCCAGATCCTCGTCGGTTGCCGATCTCGGCTCGAGCACGGTGCCTCCCTGCTCGCGGAACCGCGCGGCCACGGCGCCGAGCATCTCAGCACGCTCCGGCCGCTCCGGATGTCCTGCCGGCGTGACGTGATCGACAAACCGGGGCGAGCTGACGAGAACGAGAGGCATCGCTATAGGTTAGTCAAAGACAGCCACCGATTAGACACAGATTAGTCACCGATTCAGAAGCCAGCCGACCGCCGAGTGGCACTAGACGTGGCGGCCAGACGCAGGCCGGTTGGTGTTCTTCCAACCGGCCTGACCGGTCAGGTAGCACTCGAAAACGAGAGTGCGCGCGGCCAGGAAGACTCTCGGTTTCGAGTGCTACCTGACCGGTCCGCGGGAGCGAAGCTCCGCGTCGGGCCGCCTCGTATCTGTGTGAATCTGCGAAATCTGTGGCCCGTCAAACGCCGACGAGGCGGACGCTAGGCCAGTAAGCGCCGACACTCTGCCTGCGCCTCCTGGAGGGACGCTTCGAGTTCACGCCCATGCGCCTCGAGAGCCACGGCGTCGGCGTCTCGCGGCACGTAAATCGGCTGCCGGATGGCCATGGCCACCGTCGTAAACGGCTTCGGAATCTGGGTTCGGTCCCAGCTCTTCAACGTCCAACTCGATGCCGCCTCTGAGTGGAACGGCAGCAATGGCTGACCGGTGGCCTTGGCGAGCCACACCGCCCCGGGTTGGGCGACCCCTGCGGGCCCGCGTGGGCCGTCGAGGGTGAAGGCCACGCCGTGGGCCTTCACGTCTCTCACGAGCTGCCTGAGGGCCGCGGGACCGCCTCTGGAGGTGGATCCACGGGCCGCGCCGTAGCCGAACTTGCCGAGCAGGCGGGCGATCCACTCGCCATCGAAGTTCTCGCTGGCCATGGCGACGATGCCGCGGTTGGCAAAATAGGGGGTGGCGGCCAGGATGCGGCCGTGCCACAAAGCCAGAATCGGGCGATGGCCGGCCCTGGTGATGGCGTCGACGTGCGCGGCGCCACTCACCTTCCAGGTCCAGGTCGAGGTGAGGGCCCGAACGACCGGATACCCCAGGGTGGCGATCGCAGCCACTTCAGCGCGCTTGCGCGGGGACTGCCGCCAGTCTGGACTCGGCGTCATCCCTGGCACTCTGGCACCCCTGGCACCCTTGGCACCTTGTTCTTACATTCCGTCGTACGAAGGGCCTTCGCCGCCCTCAGGCGCGACCCACGTGATCACCCCGTACGGGTCCATGATGTCGCAGGTCTTGCAGTGCACGCAGTTGGAGGCGTTGATCTGCAGCTTCAACCCGCCGGCGCCGTTGTCCACCATCTCGTAGACACTGGCCGGGCAGAACCGCACGCACGGGTGGCCGTACTCGGGTCCGCAAATGCTGTGGCAGACATCGGTCTGCACCAGCAGATGCACGGGCTGGTTTTCGTCGTGGTGGGTGCCGGCATAGTGCGCGCCGGTCACCTTGTCGAACGTGAGCTGGCGATCGATCGGCGCGACGTTGGACGGGACCAGGATGTCCCGCTTGGTCATCCCGTAGTAATCGGCGATCGTCTGCATCGCCTGGTGGCCCGGGTGGCCCGACAGGTCAGGCAGGCCCTTGCCGTTGGTGAACATCGCGATGCCGGCGTAGGCGCCGCCGGCCATGGTGCCGACGCCAAAGGCCTGGTGCACGTTGCGAACCGGGTAGAGCTCGGTCTTGATCGCGCTGGCATCAACCAGGGCCTTGTAATTGCCCAGCGACGCAGAACTCGTATCGCCGGCGCGCACGGCGTCGAACACCGCCTCGGCGGCGAGCATGCCGCTGCGCATGGCCAGGTGAATGCCCTTGAGCCGCGTCGAGTTCACGAAGTTGGCCGCGTCGCCGACAATCACGCCGCCGTCGAAGTGCAGCTGCGGTTGCGTGTTCCAGCCGCCCTCGGGCAGCGCCTTGGCGCCGTAGCGGACGATCGCACCGCCCTCGAGCATGCTGCTGATGAACGGATGGCGCTTGAAGTGCTGGAACGCGGCATGCGGGTCGAACAGCGGATCCTTGTAGTCGAGCCCGACCACGAACCCGATCGACAGGCGCCCCTCGGGCATGGCGTACAGCCAGCTGCCGCCGAACTCTTCGTCGCGCAGCGGGTAGCCCAGGGTGTGGATGACGGTGCCCGGCTTCAGGCGATCCTGCGGGATGTCCCACAGTTCCTTGATGCCGATGGCAAACTGCGCCGGCTCCGACGCGGCCGACAAATGCAGCGTCTGGTTCAGCTGCTTGGTCAGGTGGCCGCGCACGCCGTCCGCGAAGATCGTGACCGTGGCGTGGATGTCGGCGCCCGGCTCGAACGCGCCTTTCGGCTGGCCGTCCTTGCCGATGCCGCGATCGCCGGTGCGCACGCCGATCACGCGGTCGCCCTCGAACAGCACGTGCTGGCCGGGGAACCCCATGAACAGGTCGATGCCTTCAGCCTCGACCTGGGCCGCCAGCCACTTGGCGAACTGGTTGAGCGAGATGATGTAGTTGCCGTGGTTGCGGAACGGCGGCGGCGTGATCGGCAGCCGGAACTTCCGCTCCGGCGTCAGGTAGTAGATGTTGTCTTCGTGGACCTCGGCGGCCAGCGGCGCGCCCTTGGCGGCGAAGTCCGGGATCAGGTCGCGCAGCGCCGACGGATCCAGCAGCGCGCCCGACAGCTGATGCGTGCCGGCGTCGCGCGCCTTTTCGATCACGGCAATCGCGAGCGGCTCGCCGCCCTTCTGCTTCTGCAGTTGCGCCAGCCGCAGCGCCGCGGAGAGGCCGGCCGGCCCGCCGCCGACGATGAGGACGTCTACTGCAAGCGTCTCGCGCTCAGCCATCAGCCCTTCTGCAGCTCGGCGATGATCGCCGGGGCCAGTTCGAACAGGTCACCCTGGATGCCGTAGTCGGCCACTTCGAAGATCGGCGCGTCGGCGTCCTTGTTGATGGCGACGATCACGCGCGAGCCCTTCATGCCGACGAGATGCTGGATGGCGCCGGAAATCCCCAGCGCGACATACAGCTTGGGCGCCACGGTCTGGCCCGAACTGCCAATCTGGCGCTCCATCGGCAACCAGCCGTTGTCGCAAATCGGCCGCGAGGCCGCCAGTTCGGCGCCAAACGCCTTGGCGAGCTGTTCGGCGAGGGCGATGTTCTCCACCGCCTTGATGCCGCGGCCGACCGAGACAATGCGCTCGGCCTGCGACAGGTCCACGGCCTGCCGGGCTTCCTGGAACGGCGCCTCGGGCTTCTGGCGAATCTTCGACTCGTCGATGGTCACGGCGGCCGCCGCAATCGGCGCCGGCGCGCTGCCCTTCGCCATGGCATCAGCGCGATACGCGCCAATCTGGATGCTGATCAGGAACGGGCCCTCGCCCTGCGGCACGACGTCGGCCACGAGCTTGCCCTGGAACATCGGCCGCGAGAAGGCGGTGGCGCCGGCGACCGACTTGATGGCAATCACGTCGGTGACCAGCGCGCGATCCATCCGTGCCGACAGCGTCGGCGAGAAGTCGCGGGTCTGGTAGGTGTGCGAGAAGAACACGTAGGCCGGCGTGGTCTGCGCGATCACCTGCTGCAGCGCCTGCACGAAGCCGTCGGGCGTGTAGGTGCCCAGCGCCGCGTGTTCGATGGTGATCACTTCAGCGACGGCCGCCTGCGCCAGTTCGGCCGCAACCGCCGCCACGCCCTGGCCGGCCACGGCCACCTTCACGGGCATGGCCCCGGCGGCCAGCTGCTGCGCCGCCGCGATCGCCTCCCAGCTCGCGCGATTGAGCTTGCCCTGCTGCTGTTCCGCGATGACGAGAATCACAGGACCCTCGCTTCTTCCCGCAGCCGCTTGACCAGTTCTTTCGCCGCTTCCGCGGGCGAGCCGCCAATCATCACGGTCTGCTTGGATTTCTGCGGCGCGCTGAGCGCCACGACCTTGAGCCGCGGGGCGAGGCCCGCGGGCGCCGCCACCTTGGCAATTTCCTTCTTCTTCGCGGCCATGATCCCCTTGAGCGTCGCGTAGCGCAGCTGGTTGATGCCGCTCTGGATGGTCAG
>CAYGMD010000116.1:0-13804 GCA_964350785.1 uncultured Acidobacterium sp.
GCGATCGAGGTCGCCGGTCGGCTCGTCGGCGAGCAGCAGCGTCGGGTCGGTGACAATAGCGCGGGCAATGCCGACGCGCGGCTCCTGGCCGCCCGACAGTTGCCGCGGGTAGTGCTTGGCGCGATCGGCGAGCCCTACCACCCTGAGGGCGATGTCGACGCGCTTCTTGCGCTCGGCCTTCGACAGCTTGGTCAGCAGCAGCGGCAGGTCGACGTTGCGCTCGGCCGTCAGGACGGGCAGCAGGTTATACAACTGGAAGACGAAGCCGATGTTGTAGGCCCGCCACTTCGAGAGCATGCTCCCGGACAGCCCCGCGATGTTGGTGCCGCCGACTTCGATGGAGCCGGCCGACGGCTGATCGAGGCCGCCCATCAGGTTGAGCAGCGACGTCTTGCCCGACCCCGACGGTCCCATCAGCGCCAGGAAGTCGCCCTTCGGGATCTCGAGGTTGACGCCCTTCAGGACGTCGATCCGCTCGCTGCCGCGGGTGAAGTACTTGTGGACGCCGTTGACCTTGACAAGTGGTTCCATCTCTGACTCCCTAATCGGCCGGCACTGAAGTGCCGGCCTTCTGGCACTACTTGATGGCGATCTTCACGCCGTCGGCGAGCTCCGCCGGCGGCGCGACGACGACGCGGTCGCCGCCCTTCAACCCAGCCGTGACCTCCAGCCGATCGCCGTCGGTGCCGCCGGTCGTGATGGCCCGGCGTTCGACCGTGTCTTGCGTGACGAGGAACACATAACTGCTGGCGCCGTCGGTCTTTACCGCGCCCCTGGGCACCAGCGTCACGGCCTGCGCCACCGGCGCCGCCGCATCGGCCTCGCGCAGGAAGGTGACCTTGACGCCCATGTCGGGCAGGATGCGCGGGTCGAGTTCGTTGAAGCCAATCCGCACCAGCACCGTGGCCTTCTGGCGATCCGCCGTCGGCACCACCGCGATCACTTTCGCGGGAATCGGGAAGTCGGGATAGGCATCGAGCACGGCCGTCACCGGCTGCCCGGCGCTGACCCGGTTGATGTAGCTTTCGTTGACGTCGACTTCGATCTCGAGCGAGCGCATGTCGACGATGGTGCTGATGCCGGTGCGCGTGAAGCCGCCGCCGGCCGAGACCGGCGACACCATCTCGCCGGGCTGGGCGTCCTTCGACAGGGCGACGCCGCTGAACGGCGCGCGAATCACCATGTCGTCGATCATCGTCTGCTGCAGCGCCACCTGGCGTTGCGCGACGTTGATCTGCTCGCGCAGCGAGCCGATGCGCGCGACGAGCGAGTTCACCTCGGCCTCCGCCTGATCGATCGCCGAGGGCGTCGTCAGTCCGTCTTTCATCAACTGTTGCTGCCGGCGCAGGTTGACGCGGGCCTCGGCGAGCCGGACCTCGATCTCCGGGATCGCCTGGCGCGCGGCCTCGAGCTGCGCGCGGGCCAGCGCCATGCCGGCCTGCAGCGACGAGTCGTCCAGCCGCGCCAGCACCTGGCCCTCGCGCACGGCCATGCCTTCCTCCACGTTCACTTCGATCACCTTGCCGGTGACTTTCGACGAGACCGTGGCGCGGCGCCGCGCCGTGACGTAGCCCGAGGCGTTCAGCACCGACGCCTGGGTGCCCGCCGCCCGGCCGGTGACGGTAGCCACCTCCACGGCGATGGGGCGTTCGCGGTTGAGCCAATACCAGGCGCCGCCACCGGCGCCGCCCAGGATCAGCAGGAGCATTACCCATTTCACCCAACGCCCGCCGCCGGTGTTCAGGGGCTCGCGTTCGATACGAAGGGCAGAGAGGTCGTTGATCGAATCGGTCACGGTGTGGCTTCCCTCGGGAGCCAGACATGGTATGCGAACAAAAGGCGAAGAGCAACGCCTTCGTCGTGATTACCTTCTAGATGACGTCGTTCGAGGGGGTGCCGGTTCGACAGGGTCCGGCAACCGGCGGGTTTTCGCGGTCGAGCGGTGGATTCAGGGCTCGGGCGGCCCGGGCGGCGCCGCCGGCTCGCCGGTGTCCTTCGCGCGCCCCGCCTGCTGGACGGCCTTGCGCAGGACGAACTCGATCTGGCCGTTGAGGCTGCGCAGATCGTCGTTCGCCCAGCGCTGGAGGGCTTCGAGCAGGGCAGGGTCGACGCGGAGAAGGAACGGCTTACGCTCGGCCACGGTGCCTACTGATAGATGGTGCCCGTGTTGATCACCGGCTGGGTGTTGCGATCGCCGCACAGCACGACGAGCAGGTTGCTGACCATGGCCGCCTTGCGCTCCTCATCCAGCTGGATGATCGACTTCTTCGACAGCATGTCGAGGGCCATCTCCACCATGCCGACGGCGCCTTCGACGATCTTCTGGCGGGCGGCGATGATGGCGCCGGCCTGCTGCCGCTGCAACATGGCCGCGGCGATTTCGGGCGCGTAGGCAAGGTGGCTGATGCGTGCTTCGATCACCTCGACGCCGGCCTTGACCAGGCGGTCGCCGATCTCGCGCTTCAGGTGCTCGGCCACGGCGCTCGTATGCCCGCGCAGCGATACCTGCGCATCGTCGTGCGCGTCGTAGGCATAGCTGGTGGCCAGGTTGCGCAGCGCCGCTTCGCTCTGCACCTTGACGTAGTGCTCGTAGTCGTCCACCTCGAACACCGCTTCGGCGGTCTCGAAGACCTTCCACACCACGACGGCGGCAATCTCGATCGGGTTGCCGTCGATGTCGTTCACCTTGAGGTGCGAACTCTCGAAGTTGCGGATGCGCAGCGACACCTTCTTCTTCATGAGGAAAGGGTTGGCCCAGCGCAGCCCCTGTTCCTTCGCGGTGCCCGCATACGCCCCGAACAACTGCAGGACCTTGGCTTCGTTCGGGTTGACCATGAACAGGCCGGAGGTCAGGAACGTGACGAAGCCAAGGCCGAGGGCGGCGGCCACGATCGCGGGCGCCGATTGTTCCCGGATGTTCATCACGAGCATCCAGATCAATCCGGCGTCGAGCAGGATCAGGACAAGGAGCACGGGTAGACCGGGTAGACCGTTGTGGACGCGTTCGCGAATCATCGACACAGATGAGCCTCCTTGACGATTTCGATTTGATATCATATGGATATCTATTGTCAAGGGGCCACAGATGACACAGATAACGCAGAAAATCAGGAGAAATTCAAAGTCTGCGTTATCTGCGTCATCTGCGGCCCGTCATCGGTGTTAGTCGAATCCGATTCGGAGGTCGGCTACCAACGGCAGGTGATCCGAGGCCATCAGCGCCATGCGGTCGCGGGGCAGGGTCACTTTCAGAACCTCGACCTTGCCCTCGTAGTAGATGTGGTCGAGATGAAGGATGGGGAAGAAGCCAGGATACGTGCGGCGCCGGCTCAGGTGTTTACTGAGGTCAATGCTCTGTAGCCGCTCGGCCAGCAGATCGGTGGCGCCGAGGTGGCGCGCCCACTCGTTGAAGTCGCCCAGCACGATCTTGGGCCCCGTCAGCCGGCGATCGTGGACCAGCGTGGCCAGGCGCGCGGCCTGGTGCCGCCGTTCGAGCAGCGACGTGCCCAGGTGCACGTTGTAGAAGTGCAAGGTGTCGTCCTCAAGGCCGACGTCCACGCGCTGCACGCCGCGGTGTTCGCAGGTCTTCCACGTCAGGTCGTATTGCACGTGATTGCGAACCGGAAAGCGCGTCAGCACGACGTTGCCGAACAGCGCTGTGCGCAGGTGCCGCGTCGGCGCCATCACCCAGCCCATGCCAAGCGCCGCGCCGAGCTCCGCGGCCTGCCCGGGCTTGGTGGGGCTGGCCCCCACCACTTCCTGCAAGGCGACGATGTCGGCGTCAACCGAGGCCAGGACGGCGGCAATTCGCTCGAGACGGGTGCGGCCGTCGAGGCCGCGGCCGCGGTGAATGTTGTAGGTGGCGACACGCACCGTCCGTGTTCGCTTGGGTTCGTCGCCGGGCATCAGCCTCCATCGTATCTTGATAAGCTGTGCCCATGGCCAAGTTGGAGAGCGAACGCGAACTGCCGTGCCCGTGCTGCGGAGCAGTGCTGACCGTGGACCTTAACCTGGGCCGTATCGTGAGCCACGAGGCGCCGCCCAACCCGGATCGGCCGGAGCTGGATCACGCCCACCGCATCCTGGCCGAGCAGGCCGCCAAGCGGGATGCGCTGTTCGCGCAATCGTTCGAGGCGGAGAAGAACAAGGGCGACGCTCTGTCGAAACGCTTCGAAGAGGCGCTGAAGGAAGCGAAGAAGGCGCCGGTGTCAAAACCGCTGCGCGGGTTCGATCTCGATTAACGGTAGTCAGCGGGCAGGGGTTTCCACTTCTCGCGTCCCCGGTAATAGGTCGGCTTGCGGTCGTCGTTCGCCTTGCGGTAGGCGCGGTACTTGCGCAGCAGCTGCCGATACCGGCGGGTCGAGCTTGTCAGCTTCTTGTGCGGCAGGTCGATCAGCATCTGTTCCACCTTCCACACGCTCTTCTCCGAGAACCGCCAGTCGTAGTTGCCCATCGCCTCGGCCAGGTTGGCCACGCCAAACCCTTTCACGCGGCCGGTGTAATCCACGTACGAGTCCATGTAGCTGCGCGCGAGCGCCCGCGGCGAGCGGAACACCGGCTTGCGGCCATGCAGCCCCGGATCGCGCGAGCGGGCCACCGAACCCCAGCGGCCGTTCTGCTGGTAGATGAAGATGACGTGGTCGAGCCAGTCTTGCGATTCAAGGCTCATCACGAGCGGGGGATAGCCGTGCTGCTCGAGCACAACCGCCGCAAACAGCGCCGCCTCCATGCAGTGGGCGGTGCCCAGCCGCACGACCGGGCGAAAGCTGTGCTGGGTCTCGCCGCCTTGTTCCGTGTTGTAGGGCAGCGCGTTCAGCCACCGCTGCACCCTGGCCGGCGTGTTGAGCCGCGCGATCAGGGCGCGCTCCGTGCGCGAGAACGCACGGTCAGCGCGCGTGAATTGACGTCTTGAGCTCATCGACAATGGCGGCGGCTGACCACGCGTTGCTGTCGTGGATGGCGACAATGCGGCCGCGTGGATCGATCACGGCGGTGCGCAGGTTGTGAGTGATGGTGCCGTTGGTCTCGCGCATCACGTTCACGCCGAACGTCGCCGCGAGGCGACCGACCACGGCCTCGTCGGCCGTGGCAAAGCGCCACACCGCCGGATTTGCTCCGGCCTTGGCGCCGTGCGCCCGCAGCACGGCGGCCCGGTCGTTGGCGGGATCGAAGCTGATCGACAGCAGCCGGAGTTTGCCCCGCAAAACCGGATCGGCGGCCGCCAGCGCCTGGATTTCGGCGAACCGGCGATCCATCAGCGGACAGAACTGCGGCAGCGGGCAGCGGGTGTAAATGAACGTGACCACCACGGCCGACCCGTGCCAGTCCTGTAGCGTCAGCGGCTTGTCATCCTGATCGATCAGCGGCGTCGTGGGGACTTCGTCCCCGGCCTCGAGCAGCGTGACGCCGGCGGCGACGGGAATCTTCGTGATGGCGTCCTCGGGAATCGGTGCCGTTCCCGTCTTGGTGATGTCCGACAACCACGCCAGGTCGGGCGCCACGTGCAGCGTGGCCGTGATCAAGTCACCGGGCTGCCGCCCCTTCAGCCAGGCCGGTTCCTTGACCTTGTAGGGCATGGTCATGGCCGGCATGAAGCCCTTGATGTCGCCGTGCTTCACCAGGATCTCGTCGGTCTCGGCCCGCACGGCCAGCACCTGGCCCTGGAGCTCGTAGGTCCGGGCTGCCGATGGAGGCAACCCGTTGGGGTTGCCGGTTTCCGCCCCACGGCTACAGCCGGCCGCGCCCAGCAGCAGGGCCAGGATCAGGAACGCGCCTCGATGCATCACGACCATGATAGTCTGCCCCCGCTTCTCCTATGGCCAATGACTTTGCGTTTGAAATGGCGGCGTCGGCCGTGCGCTTTGGCGCCGGCGTCACGCGTGAAGTCGGCGCCGACCTCGCCGAACTCGGGGTGAAGCGCGCGCTCGTCGTCACCGACCCGACCATGCGCCGCCTGGCGCCGGTCCAGACCGTGCTCGATTCGCTCGCGGCCAACAGCATCGCCGCCGTCGTCTACGACCGCGTGCGCATCGAGCCGAGCGACGAGTCGTTTCAGGACGCCATCGCCTTCGCCAACGCGCACCCCTTCGACGCCATCGTCGCCGTCGGCGGCGGTTCGACCATCGACACGGCGAAGGCCGTCAACCTCTACACGGTCTATCCGCCGGCCGACTTTCTCGACTACGTCAACCCGCCCATCGGCAAGGGACTGCCCGTGCCGGGGCCGCTGATGCCCCTGATGGCGATTCCGACGACGGCGGGGACGGGGAGCGAGACGACGGGGGTCAGCATTTTCGACCTGAGCCGGATGCACGCCAAGACCGGCATTGCCAGCCGCCGCCTCAAGCCGACGCTGGGTTATCTCGATCCGGACAACACGCGCACCATGCCGCCGGAGGTGGCGGCGTCGAGCGGGCTCGACATCCTGAGCCACGCCATCGAGTCGTTCACCGCGTTGCCGTTCACCGGGCGCCCGCTGCCCGATCGTCCGGCGCTGCGGCCGGCTTATCAAGGCTCGAACCCGATCAGCGACGTATGGTCGCTGCAGGCGCTGCGCATGGTGGCGCAGTACCTCGTGCGGGCGGTGGACGACCCATCGGATGACGAGGCGCGCGCGAATATGCTGCTCGCGGCGTCCTATGCCGGCGTGGGCTTCGGCAACGCCGGCGTGCACCTGCCGCACGGCATGTCGTACCCCGTTTCGGGCGGCGTGAAGGACTACCGGGCGCCGGGCTACGACGCCGATCATCCGCTGGTGCCGCACGGCATCTCGGTGATCCTCAACGCGCCGGCGGTGTTCCGGTTCACGGCGCCGGCGACGCCCGAGCGGCACTTGCAGGCGGCCGCGGCACTGGGCGTTGACGTGTCGGGCGTGAAGGGCGCGGATGCCGGCCCCGTGCTGGCCGATCGCATCACCTGGTTCATGCAACGGCTCAAGACGCCCAACGGCCTCGCCGCGCTCGGCTACTCGTCGTCCGACATCCCGGCCCTGGTCGCGGGGACGTTGCCGCAGCACCGGGTGACGAAGTTGGCGCCACGGGCGGCCGGTCCCGAGGAATTGAGCCGGCTGTTCGAAGACGCCATGACCGCGTGGTAGCGTAAGCTCGCATGATTCTCGTCGGGACCAGCGGCTACAACTACCCGGAGTGGAAGGGCAGTTTCTATCCGGCCGACCTGGCCGCGTCGAAGATGCTGCCGTACTACGCGAGCAGGTTTCGCACGGTCGAGATCAACTACACCTTCTATCGGATGCCGACCTCGAAGATCGTGGCGGGCTGGGTGACGCAAGTGCCGCCGGAGTTCCGGTTCACGTTGAAGGCGCCCAAGCGCATCACGCACGACAAGCGGCTGCGCGCCGCCGAGGTCGCCGATTCGCTCCGGACCTTCGTGTCGGTCGCCGGCGAACTGGGTCCGCAACTGGCCGCGCTGCTGTTTCAGCTCCCGCCCAACCTCAAGAAGGACATCGTCCTCCTGAACGAATTTCTCTCGCTGTTGCCGCCGCGGACGACCGCGGCGTTCGAGTTCCGCAACCCGTCGTGGCTGGCTGACGAAGTCTTTGCCGCGCTCGGGGCGCGCAACCTCGCGCTGTGCATTGCCGACAGCGAGGCGCGCCAGACGCCGGCGATTGCCACCGCGGATTACGCCTACCTGCGCCTGCGCGACGAAGGCTACGGCGCTGCCGACATCGCGCGCTGGACGGAGACGGCGAAACAGCTGGCGGCCACCGGTTCCGACGTGTTCGTGTATTTCAAGCACGAGGACGAAGGGAAGGGCGCGGCGTTCGGGCAACAGATGATGGCATTACTAACAGAAGATCAAGAGATCAAGAGATGAAACACTGGTTCATTGCCACGGCGGTCATGCTCAGTGCGTGTGCGTCTCCGCCCGCGGCAGTTCCGCCGCCCCCTGCTGGTCTCGACGTCGTCGAGCTAAGTGCGACTGACGCCAAGGCGCGTATGGCCTCCGGCGATTTGACGTCCGCGGCCTTGACGCAGGCGTATCTCGATCGCATTGCCAAGATCGATGATGCGGGGCCGACGCTGGGCGCAGTGATCGAGATCAATTCGCAGGCCGTCGCTGACGCGACGGCGCTTGATGCCGAACGGACGGCGGGGAAGCTCCGCGGCCCGCTGCACGGCCTTCCCGTCCTGCTGAAGGACAACATCGACGTGGCCGGCATGGTCAACTCCGCCGGCTCGCTGGCGCTGGCCGGCAACCGTCCGGCCGCCGATGCCTTTGTCGCGGCGCGCCTGCGCGCGGCCGGCGCCGTCATTCTCGGCAAGACCAACCTGAGCGAGTGGGCCAACTTCCGCTCGACCCGGTCAACCTCGGGCTGGAGCTCGCGCGGCGGGCAGACGAAGAACCCCTACGTGCTCGATCGCAATCCCTGCGGCTCGAGTTCCGGCACCGGCTCCGCCATCGCCGCCAGCCTGGGCGCCGTGGGGGTCGGCACGGAAACCGACGGCAGCATCATCTGTCCCGCCTCGGTCAACGGCCTCGTCGGCCTCAAGCCGACGGTGGGCCTGGTGAGCCGCAGCGGCATCATTCCGATCTCGATTTCGCAGGACACCGCGGGCCCCATGGCGCGCACGGTATCGGATGCCGCGCTGCTGCTGAACGGGATGGCCGCGGTCGATGCCGCCGACCCGGAGGGCGCCGCCGCCGAGGGCAAGATTGCCGCCGACTACACGACGTTCCTCAAGGCCGACGCCGTCAAGGGCAAGCGTTTCGGCTTGCTGCGGCAGGCGATGGGCTATCACCCCGACGTCGACGCCGCCACGCTCAAGGCCGTCGCCGCCCTCAGGGCCGCCGGCGCCGAGGTCATCGACATCAAGGTGGCAACCTACAACGCCTGGAACGACCCGGAGTTCAGTGTCCTGCTGTACGAATTCAAGGACGGCTTGAACGCCTACCTGAAGAAGAGCGGTTCACCGCATGGTTCGCTCGCCGCGCTAATCGAGTGGAACAAGGCGAACGCGGCGCAGGCCATGCCGTTGTTTGGCCAGGAGATCTTCGAGCAGGCGCAGGCCAAGGGGCCGCTGGCCGAGCCGGCCTATACGAAGGCGCGCGCCGAGGCGCGGCGGCTGGCCGGCAAGGACGGCCTGCTCGCGGTGTTGGCGAAGGAGAAGCTGGATGCGGTGATCGCGCCCAGCCTGTCGCCGGCGTGGCCGACCGATCACGTCCTGGGCGATCACTTCGTCGGCGCCGGCTACGGCATGTCGGCGGTGGCCGGCACGCCCAGCCTCACGGTGCCGGTGGGCGACAGCCACGGCCTGCCGCTGGGCCTCACGTTCATGGGGCCGGCGTTCAGCGAAGGCGAGTTGATTGGGTTTGGGTACGCGCTGGAGCAGGTGCTGAAAGCGCGCAAGGCGCCGAGCTATCGGCCTACGCTGGAATTCTGATGCGGCGCTCGCCGCGGCGGGAGCGAAACGAGAAAAGCGGCCACCGGTAGCGGATCGTGAGGATCGCGCCACGTTCCAGCCGCGGCTCGGGCGCCGGCGGCCGCGGTGGCGCTTGCATGGCCCGCAGTTTCTCGGCCACACGGGTGGCCAGGGCATCCAGCACTTCCGGGGTGAACGTGAGCACACTCACTTCGGGACGCGGGAAGCTCGTGCCCGGCGGGTCGGTGGCGCGCCGGCGCTTCACCGGCAGGCGCGAGTCGATCGCTTCGAGTGCCGAGTCGAGTTCCGGCTGCCAGTCGAGTCCCACCGTCTCGCCGCCCAGGTTCAGCTCAATCCGGTCCTCGAACGGGTCTTCACGCAACTGCACCGATTCGCCCGCGGCAGCGTCGTCCGGCGCGTCGTCGGGCACGGGTCCCCTCATGCCCCATGGGTATCGGCTCGCTGCCATCTCGAGTGTAGGCCGGGCCTACTTCCTGGCGGCCGTGAAGGTGCCGGTCGCGAGCCCGCCGTAGTCCGCATCACCCTCGATCTTCGCGCCATCGATCTTGCCCGTGTAGGTGATGGTCATGGGCGAGCCGTTGTACGAAATCGTGATGACCAGGGTGATCTTGTTGCCCTCGACGGCGACGCTGTCGTACGGCCGCTCGCCTTGCGGGCTCTTGCCGATCGCGACCAGCTTGTCGCCCTCCTGGCGCACCTCCATCACCGACTTGAACTCGCCTTCGGGCGAGAGGGTGGTGAAATCCCAGGTGCCGAGCGCGGCGTTCTGCGCGAAGGCGGTGGCGGCCGAGAGGACGAGGGCGAGAGTGGCGACCGCGAGGCGAAGAGTTTTCATAGTTGGGTCCTCAAGAAGCCGACGACGGTGCGTTCGGCGAAGTATCCATCATAGCCGTTGGCATTTTCAACGAAGGCGCAATGGCCGCCATGGGATGTTACGACGGTCGTGATGTGCGGATTGTTCCGCACGGCCGGGTCCTCGAAGATGTGAGGTGGCACGAACGGGTCGTCGGCCGCGCTCAGGATCAGGGCCGGCCGCGCCACGCGGTCGATCACGCGCATGGCGCTGGCGCGGTGATAGTAGTCGGAAGCGCCGTCGTAGCCGTGATGGGGCGCCGTGTAGCGCTCGTCGAACGTCCGGATCGACCACACCTTCCAGAGCCCGTCCAGGTTGAACTGGCCCGGGAAGAAGCGCGCCTTGCGCCGCATGCGGCCCTGCAGGTTGCGGCAGAAGTTCCACTCGTAGATGCGGTTCTCGCGCCGCTCGATCGCGCGCATGCAGTCTTCGAGCTCGATCACCGGCGAGACCGCGGCAAACGCCCGGATCTCGGGAAACTCGCTTGTCCCCAACTCGCCGGCCAGCTTCATGGTGATGTTGCCGCCCAGCGAGTATCCGGCCACGGCAAACCGCGACAGGCCGTCGCGCTCGCGCAGTTCGCGCAGCACGAACAACGGGTCGGCGGTCAGGCCCGAGTGGTAGAGGCCCCGCGACAGGTGTTCGGTGCCGCCGCAGTTGCGCTGGTTCAGCCGCACCACGTTGAAGCCGGCGGCCAGCGCCTTGTCGGCCATGCCGCACATGTAGTGCGCCAGGCTGGAGCCCTCGAGGCCGTGCAGTATCAGCAGCGTCGGCGCCGCGGCGCGGTCGGCCTGCCAGTTGCAGTGGGCCAGGACGCGCGCGTCGGGGGCGACGTCGAAATGGCGGGACTCGGTGGCCGCCAGCGAGGTAAACCCGCGCTTGCGGGCCCACGCATACAGCGTCATCTTGTGCCCGCCGGCCCAGCGGGGAATGGGCGTATAGGAGGTGATGACTGATTATAGAATTGCCGGCATGAAGACGACACTAAAGGTTGGCCTGGCCGCGCTGGCGCTGTCGGTTACCCTGACGGGCCAGGGCCTGCAGTATCCGGCCACGCGCGCCGTCGATCACGTCGACACCTACCATGGCACCAGGGTGCCCGACCCGTATCGCTGGCTCGAAGACGACACCGCGCCCGAGACCGCGGCCTGGGTCGAGGCCCAGAACAAGGTCACGTTCGCCTACCTTGACAAGATTCCGTACCGCGCCGAGCTGACCAGGCGTCTGAAGGCGCTGTACGACTACGCCAAGTTCGGTTCGCCGTCGCGCAAGGGCGACTACTACTTCTTCACCAAGAACGACGGCCTGCAGAACCAGAGCGTGCTCTACATCCAGAAGGGTCTTAATGGTACGCCTGAGGTCCTGATCGACCCGAACACGTGGTCCGCGGACGGGACCGTGCGCCTGGCGGGGTTTGCGCCGTCGAAGGACGCCAAGCTCGCCGTCTACGGCGTGTCGCGCAGCGGTTCCGACTGGCAGGAATACAACGTGATGGACCTCGCGACGCGCCAGGTCCTCAGCGACAAGGTGGAGTGGGTCAAGGTCTCAAGCATCGCCTGGCGCGGCAACGGCTTCTACTACAGCCGCTACCCGCAACCGGCGAAGGGCAAGGAGCTGTCGTCGATCAACGAGAACCACCAGGTGTATTACCACCGCATCGGCACGCCGCAGTCGGCCGACGAACTGGTGTTCAGCGACCCGAAGAATCCGCAGCGGTTCCACACGCTCGACACCACCGAGGACGAGCGCTTCGCCGTGCTGGACGTGTCGGACCGCGGCACCGGCAAGCAGGGCAACGCCGTGTTCGTGATGGACCTGTCCAGGCCGGGCGCGAAGTTCACGCCGCTGATTCCCGAGATTGGCGACGACACCTACAGCGTGCTCGAAAGCGTGCGCGGCGAGTTGATTGTCTTTACCGACAACCACGCCCCCAACGGCCGCGTCGTCCGGATTGACCCCGCGAATCCCGCGCCGGCCAACTGGAAGACCATCATCGCCCCCAAGGGCGACACCATCGATACCGTGCGGGTGGCCGCCGGCAAGGTGATTGCCACCTACATGAAAGACGTGGCCTCGAAGGCCTACGTGCACAACCTGGAGGGCGCCCTCGAGAACGAAATTGACCTGCCCGGATTGGGCAGCGCGCGAGGGTTTGCCGGGAATATGGACGACACGTCGTTGTTCTACGAGTTCCAGTCGTTCACCTACCCGACGTCGATCTTCCGCTACGACGTGGCGGCGCGGAAGAGCTCGCTGTTCCGCGCGCCCGAAATCCCAGGGCTCGATGTGAACCAGTACGACACCAAGCAGGTGTTCGTGACGAGCAAGGATGGCGCCAGGGTGCCGATGTTCCTGGTCCACAAGAAGGGCCTCGTGCTCGACGGCGACAACCCGACGCTGATGTACGGCTACGGCGGCTTCAACATCGCCACCACCCCCGGCTTCAACTCGCTGCGCATTGCGCTGCTCGAGCAGGGTTTTGTCTACGCCAGCGTCAACATGCGCGGCGGCAGCGAGTACGGCGAGGCCTGGCACGACGCGGGCACTAAGCTGAAGAAGCAGAACGTGTTCGACGACTTCATCGCCGCGGCCGAGTGGCTGGTCGCGAACCAGTACACCTCGCCGGCGAAGCTGGCGGCCCAGGGCGGCTCGAACGGCGGTTTGCTCGTCGGCGCGGTGATCAACCAGCGTCCCGACCTCTTCCGGGTCGCCATCCCCCAGGTCGGCGTCATGGACATGCTGCGCTTCCACAAGTTCACCATTGGCTGGAACTGGATTGCCGACTACGGCTCGAGCGACAACGCCGAGGAGTTCAAGGCGCTGCTGGCCTACTCGCCGCTGCACAACATCAAGGCCGGCGGCAAGTATCCGGCGACGCTGGTGACGACGGCTGATCATGACGACCGCGTGGTGCCGGCGCACTCGTTCAAGTACGCGGCGACGCTGCAGAAGCAGGCGAGCCCAGACCGGCCGGTGCTGATCCGCATCGACACCAAGTCGGGCCACGGCGCCAGCAACGTGACCAAGCAGATCGAGGCGACGGCGGACATTTACGCCTTCATCATGCACAACTTAGATGTGACACCGAAGTTTCGTTGAATAGCTCGGGGCCACAGATGACGCCGATGACACAGACGCCGAACGGCAGGCCGCGCGCGCATAGCGCGCGCGACGCAATGGCCCACGCCCGCCGGTCACAAACCGCCTCCACAGACAGCCCCGGCGGCTTGTGACCGGCGGGCGCGGGCCATCGCCGGCGGCTTTGCCGCCGGCCTGCCGTTGGTTCTTGTATCTGCGTAATCTGTGTCATCTGCGGCTAAACTGTGTCCATTCACGGGTCGCGGTGAAGGAGTGGAAACGATGTCATTGAAACATGTGTGTGTGATTGCGGGCTTATGTGCCGGCGCGCTGGCGGCGACGCCGGCCGCGGCCCAGACCAACGCCAAGCTGTCGGGCTACAAGACCGAAGCGGTCAAGGGCGTCGACGAGATGGCGAAGCTGGCGCAGGAGATGGTCGACTCGGTGTTCAGCTTCGGTGAGCTGGGCATGC
>CAYGMD010000117.1:0-13750 GCA_964350785.1 uncultured Acidobacterium sp.
GCGCGCATCGGAATAATCGACATGTCACAGACGATTACTCGGACACGCTCCTAGTTCGCCCCAGGGAGGACGGCGGCCACGAGATCTGTATCGAATTACTCCTACGACTGTTTATCCGGATGGTGCGGGCGTTTCAATGTCACTTAGAGCAGTCGCCTGAATTGCATCCCTACTTCATGACGGCGTTTCACAAGTATGGGCGGTTGTTTCAGCAGGGTCCGCACGTCGCTTAGCACTCACCGACGATCTCCACGCGAGGAGACTAGTTGGAGTCCGGCACTGGTGGCGCGTCTTGCCCGCGCAGCATTCCCGTCACTAGTTCGGCTAGGAACCTCGCGAAAGGCCCGATGTCCTGCTTAACGCTCGCCGACTCCAGCGCGGCCATGTAATCGTTTCTGCGATCGACAGGAATGACCGTCCAGGGATATCCGCCAGAGGCGAGCATTGCGTTCATCATGAAGCGCCCCATGCGGCCGTTGCCGTCCATGTAGGGGTGGATGTACACAAAAACAAAATGGCCGAGCACGACACGAACGGCCGGCTCTGTCTCTGCGGCAATCAGTTCAAATAGAACAGGCATGCAGTCGCGCACTGCTTCGCGCGGCAGCGGGACATGCGTGGACCGCCGGATGTAGACCGGTCCCGTACGATAGCCAGCAAGGTCTGACGCTTTGATGATGTTCGCCGTCACACTCGGTCCAAAGAGCTGGCGATACCAGTCTCCGTGATCGTCGCGCGCCGTCTCTCCTGCATTGGCGCCGCTGAGTAGTTTTTCGACGCTGCTTTTGACGCTGACGAAGGCGTCGTAGTAGCCGCGTGCCGCTAGTGCATTGCGGTTGTTTGCATCCTCTTTGTTATCGTCCGGGTTCCAGGTACCGCTTCGTACACGCTCGATTAGCGCCGGACTAACGCGGTAGCCTTCGATCGACAGGGAGTGGTACGCGTCATTGACGTACACGTCGTCCACAGCCTTGAGATAGCCGTCCGCGTTGGCGGGAATTCCGGGCGCCGCCGGAAAAGCGTCAATGACCGGTTGACGCATCGCATCCCACATCAGCCTGATTCGGTTGACGTAGGGCGACGTTTCCCTCGTTCCGAGGATGATTCCCGGCTTGCTCTCAAACGGATCAACCTCGCGCACCGTATAGCCGGCTTTTTCCATCGTCTTGAGGATGTCATCGGCTATCCGCGACTGGCCGGTGTTGCGAAAGGCGCCTGCGAGGCGGCCGGCAATAACACTGTGGCCGCCTTCAAGCAGAAGTGCCAGCACGTATGAACCGTCCTTGACGCCCGCCATCGCCGCACGCACATCCGTCGCGGCGCGTTGAAAGAACTGCTCGGAAACCGACACGAGTGCCGCCGGGACAGAGAACAGACGAAGCCCGTCTCGTTCAACGGTTTCTGTTTTCGCTGGCAAGGAACTCCGTACGTCGAACAAGGATGTGTCATGGGGGAGCGCTGTTGGCTTGTTGCCCCCACGCGGTGTTCTGACGATGAGTTGCGCAGGAACGGTGCGGTTCCCGCCATGCAGCGTCAAAGACTGCTCTGGTGAAAGGCACCATTCCTTTTCAAAACGCTCTTGCAGATAGGCCGCGCAAAAGTCCCAGAACGACGCATACCAAGCCGTGCTGTCGCCCTGAATTTCGTCGGGACGGGACGGGATGTACCAGCCCTTAATGACTTCCTTGAGAAAACCGCTCTTGAGCAGCCGTTCCCTATCGCTGCGGCCAAGGTCGGCTGACTTGATGGCCACGACGCCACCTTCCTGAAGCTTGTGAAGGGCCTCGAGCGATTGCGCCAGTCTCTCTTGCGGGGTTGCCATGTCAGTCGTTCCTGGTGCGATTGTTCTTAGGTTTTCGTGTGTGACCAATATTAGGTTTTAATGTTGTATCATTTTTAGGTTATCGAGTCGATCTTGAATTAGGTTATTGAGTAGCAAAGCTAAAATGAGGCCTAAAATCAGCAACCTCCGATTTCAGCAATATTGTTGCAACGTTGCAGCATTATTGCTAAGATCGCTGCGAGGTGATTATGGAAACAACCCCGGCCATTACGCAGCACGAGCTTGGTCGCCGCCTGGAGCAAGTGCGCAAGGCCGCAGGCCTGAAGCAGGCTGAACTGGCCCAGCGCATCACAATGAGTCCCGCAGTGCTCTCTCGCATTGAATCTGGCGAACGAGAACTCTCGTCAGAGGAACTCAGGACCGTGATGGAGGCGATCGGAACACCTGAAGCCCTCCAACTTTCAACGGCCCTGTCGCGCGACTGGAACCAGATCAGCCGTCCTCCACTTGACCATCCGGATCAAGACCTTCTGTGGGAAGCCGAGCAGGTGAGCCGCGACCTCGTCGAACTGCGAAGCGATCCCAATGTCCGGCATGCGTTCGAGCAACGCCTCACGGAATACATCGACGGTATCAATAGCGGCGCCGAGTCTCTGCTCAAGCGCAATTACGATATCGCCTTCATTGGCAGCAAAGGCATCGGGAAATCCACCGCTATCTGCAAGGTGACCGGCCTAGAAGTTCCGAGTCCCGACAACGCGCTGCCGATGCCCGTTCTTGAAGCAGGCGGCGGTGGCATTACCGTCTGCGACGTGCATCTTGGAACCGGCCACGGTTACGGCATCTTGACCGAACCTTGCTCAGAGGACGAGATGCGCGCTCACGTCACGGATTTCGCCGAGCACATCAAAGGCACAGTAGCCAACGCCGAAGACGACGACAATGACGGCGGCCAGGGGATTGCACAAGAGGTCGAGCGCGCAATACGTAATCTCGCCGGCCTCAAACGCCGTCCCGAAACGACTCCGCAGGGCAAGACCATTCGGCGCGACGACGCGAAAGAACTCGCAGCCAAGACCGGCAGCGTTCGCGAATATGTCGTCGAGGTTCTTGCCCGCATGAATCTCCACCGTCGTGATCGGCGCGACGTCTGGTACGACCAGTCCAGTGGCAAGACCGAGCGTGCCTGGCTCAAGGACACTTTTGAGCAAATCAACAACGGCAGGCACCCCGACTTCTCTCTGCCCAACCGCATCGAGGTCATCATTCCAGAGCCGCTGCTCGGTGAGACCTCCGACCTCTCAGTCCGTTTGATTGACACGCGCGGTATCGATCGCACGGCGGCGCGAGCGGATCTCGAAAAACGTCTCGATGAACCGCACACCCTCGCTGTCCTGTGTTCAGGTTTCAACGATGCGCCATCCGCGGCCTCTTATCTCCTTCTCGAGCGCGCGCGCCAAGCCGGCGTGAGACGCCTCGACCGCAATGCTGCGTTGCTTGTTCTCCCTCGGCCGAACGAGGCTCTTGCCGTCAAAGACGATGACGGCGAACGTGCGCAGACCGTCGATGAAGGTTATGCCCTGAAGGCCGGCTACGCGGCGACGGCGCTTCAGCGCCTTGCGCTCGGCAATCTCAGAATCGGTTTCTTCAATGCCTTCGGTGACGACCCCTCGCGGCTACGCGCACTACTTCTCGAAGCGCTGCATGAAATTCGCGACACCTACCGCGTCCGCCTCCGGGAAGACATTGCGAGCGCGCGGCTACTTCTCGGCAACTACGAAAAGGAGCAGGTACGCGAAGTACAGCGAGCAGCCGCAACGATGATGCGGACTTGGATTCACCAGCACAGCGCCGTTCCTGCGCTCAGTGGCCACGTCCAGGACAGCCTGCTTGCCGAAATTCAGAAGGCGTATGCCTCGACTGTCCGCGCGACCATCCGCCGCGAAGGCGAGTGGTCAAATCTCGACTACGGCCATCATCTCGGTTACGGCGCGCGCCGACTCGCCGCAACTGCCTTGGAGCCCGCTGTCGAGAAGTTCAAGGGCGTGACGGAGTTGATGGAGGGAAACCCGAACTACGCGGAGGCCGGGGACCTGATTCAGCAGGCGCGCCGAGTCTTGGAGTCGGCCTTCGAAGAACTGCTGCGCAAGGTGCAGCTCATGGGGCGGACCTCGTTCAAGGACGCGCTAAAGCTCGATCCGACACTCTGGGCGCAGTGCGAGAACGAGTGGGGGCAGGGCTACGGCTACCGCGACCGCGTCGCGAACTGGAACCGCCAGTGGTTCGGTGCACCACCGCGCCAAGACATTGAGCGCGAGCTCCATGAGCTGATTACCCGAGAATGGAACGCCGTAATGAAGCGCCTCGGTGCACTCTTGGAAGTTGACGAACTGGCCTGACACAATCCGCATAGCGACAACGCAGAGGGCCACCATTTCCTTGGTGGCCCTTACCGCTGCAGATTGGCTGAATCTAAACCAGGCAAGGCGGAGAGGGCCGCGAGGGTTCTCAAATCAATGTTGGAGCACCAAGGCAGGGCGCCAGGTCCGGAAGATGGCGACGAGTGAACACCCGACCCCTCCCACGGCCATGAACCCTATCAAGAACAGCCTTTTCAATAGATTGCGGCCCTTTCGCCATCTGGTTTACGAAGCAATAAATGCTATGAATTTGCTTCAAATGAAGCGGCGTCTCTTGCTACTTGCGGGCGATGCGCGACGGCGAGCATGCTTGCTCGTACGCTCGGCATGCTAGCCGAGCTTGCTCCAGAGGTCGCCGTGGGGCTATAACAGGCGTCAGGCAGATCGCGTCAGTCTCGATCATCGCCTCGGGTCTCTGGTCGTCCTGACGGACGCGAGTAAGACACCGACAAATACCGGTTGCGTCACCCACGAGCACATTGCTCCGGCTGCACGCTCTGGCCAACCACACGAGCCTCTCGACCGGACGGTCCACTGGTACAGGTTGCAAAACGTATCTTGCGACCGGAGGTGTGCCCATGGACTTCGACCCTCGAGACTTCAGCAAGACACACGACATCGATCATCAGAGCATCTACGATCTCAGCCGGGGCGAAGATGCGCGCGAGCACGATGAGCGTGAGCCATGTGCTCCCGATCCCCGCGATGTGTTCGTGCGCAGCGTAGACCTGCCCCGCGGACTGGAACGCGAACTGGTTCAGGACTCGCGAGAGCGGCTATACGAAATGAACGGCGACGACAGCCGCATGCTAGCGACCATCGGGGCATTCCGTGTGATCCCTGAGCGCGATCTTGACGTCTTCCGAGGCGGCGCGGAGAACCTTGAACATCTCCGCGAGGAGGAGTTGATTCGGACGGTACCGATCGGTCACAACGAAGAGGCCGTCGTGCTCACCGATCGGGGCTGGGACGTGCTCGACGCGCATCGTCGCGACCGCGACGGCGCCGAGCGCCAGGCGTTTCACGCAGGGGTCTCCCGGCCACGCGAATTGCGGCATGACGCCCAGCTCTTGGGTGCGTATCGGGAGGTCGAGCAGCGCCTTTGCGCCAAGGGTGCGCGGATCGAGCGGGTGGTGCTCGAAGTCGACCTGAAGCGCGAGTATCAGCAGTTCCTTCAAGAACACAACCGCGGCCGGCCTGACAGCGACGGACGCCCCGATCGCGACGAGCGGGAGATTGAATCGTGGGCACGCGAGCACTGCCTGCCGTACTTCGATGACCAAGTCCATTTCCCCGACTTTCGCATTGAGTACGAGCTGGACGGCCAAGGCCGCCACGAGGATGTCGAAGTCGTCACGGACAACTACCGAGGCGCGCATGCGGCCTCACGGGTCCGCGCCGGTTTCACCTGTGTCGGCTCAAGCAAACGTGGCGGCGGGCCGGTTCGTCCGCGCGAATGGGATTGGTTATGAAGCAGATGCGCGACAGCGTGTCCGACGGCCGGGTCGCGGCCATGGCGAGCTTCGGGTTCACTGAGCGCCAGGCGCGCTTTCTCGTGACCGTGATGGTCTACGGGGGCGCCTTCCTCGAGCGGCAGTACTGCACCTTCGCCGGGATCACGCACGGGCAGAAAACGCATGACTTCGTGCGGAAGCTCATCGACCGTGGCTATGTGACCGTCATCACGCCGGGCGCGCTGCACCGCGGACGGCTCTTTCACCTCCAGTACAAGCCCCTCTACGAAGCCATCGGGGAGCCAAACAATCGCAACCGCCGGCCCGCCACGATGGGTCGGATGGTTGAGCGGCTCATGGTGCTGGACGCCGTCTTGGCCGATCGCCGCTACACGTGGCTCGGGACGGAACAAGACAAGGTCACCTACTTCAAGTCGACCTTCGAGCAGAGAGGGATTGGCGCCGACCCCCGCCTCCCGCATCTGGTGTTTGGCACTGGAGCCGAGAAGGTCATTCGCTACTTCCCCGACAAGATGCCTATCGGTGTCGAGCGCGACTACGGCCGTCGGCACGTGTTCCTCTACCTGGTGACGAGCGACGTGCCGGCGGGCTTTCGCATGTTTCTGTTTCGGCACGCCGACCTGCTCGGGACCGTGCCGCAATGGACGATTCGACTGGTGGTGCCGCGCCGCTTCCGGAAGGCGATCGCGCTCTATCGGTACGCCGTGAGAGACGAACTCGCCACCCCACTTAGCCCATCGATCGTCGACGAGCTCGAGACGGTCTTTCGGCATCGCGCAAGCGTGGCAGGAGGCACCTCGCCTGCCGCCGACTTCGACCTCGCCGTTGCCAAGCACAAGTTCGCCGCTGCACGCTTCCGGGCGCGCTATCGCATGTGGCAAGTGGACCCGTCCATGGCGCTGTGGGGCGTCCGCTCGTCCGTCCTGCGCGACAGACTCTCACGCGGCGAAGGACGCATCGAGTTCATGGAACTACCGCACCAATACTTGCGGCTCGCCTCATTGGTCGGTGTGGCTTAACGAGACTCGACCAGATCGCACGTGGGGGACAAGTCCAGGCCCCGGCAGGTTGTCCCCCTCACAGTGAGGCGCGTCCACATGTCCAGTCTCTTCATCTCCCTGGTCAGCTCACAGGCCAGCGCCAGTAACGCCCTTGCACACAGAACGTTGGAGGGTTGCCTCTCGGATCAGCGGCGGCGCCGTGTGCCGCCCGCAAACGCGCTTGTAGTCGGAGTGGAGAGCAAGCCGGAACGTGAACGACCCCGGTGCCGCGCGCGGTGGGTGGCCCCACGCGCCTTCGGTGGGGGTCGTTCACGTTCCGGCTTGCGTGTCGGTGGTCGACGGACGACTGCGCTGCCTTTTCCCGCAGGAGTTGGTACTCCGATTGGTCAGGCAAGGGGCTGCACCTAACGCTCACTGGCCATCACGTATTCGATTGTGGAGCTGTGCTCGGCGCCGTCAAGGCCTCGGCGCTGCGCGCCGACCGCTGAATGCCCACGGCTGCGGGCCTTGACGGCGCCTGCGCGCAGCTCCGAGTTGGCAGTTACGTGGTGGCCAGGGTAGGCCGCAAATCCTCCGGTGGGATGGGCGTGTCAGGAATTGACGAATCAGGGCGTTCTACAGGACAGAGGATTGCCAGAATCCTCTCGCGAAGCTTCGGGTGCTGTCCGGACAGGACGCGCCACGAGTCGCAAGCCCTCCAAGTTGCCGGGAAGCAACCACCGCTTGAGCGCAGGCTCGAGCGTCCTCAGTGTCGGCACATCGCCCACCTCAACGACTCACTCAACACATTGAGGTTCTTTATGGCACAACTGCGCACGCTACCGGTGCTGTTGACCGCGGACGAAGCCGCGGATTTGCTTCGGACGACTCGACGCGCGATCTACGCGATGGTCGAACGCCGGCAGTTGCCGGGAGTTGTTAAGCTTCGGCGACGTGTTCTGCTCCGGGCGGATGACTTGCTACACTGGTTAGACCAGAAGTGCGCGCCATCACCGGAGGAGTAACCGGCGATGAGCGTCACAATCCGTCCGTATCGAAGAGGCGGCTGGGAGATCGACATCCGCGTCGTCACGCCTGACGGCGCGCGGCAATTGCGGGAGCGCAAACGTGCTCCAATGTCGTCCCGATCAGCCGCTGTGCGTTGGGCCGAAGGTCGCGAACGAACGTTGTTCCAACGACTGATGGATCCGGCGCAACACAAGCCACGAAAGGAGGTCCCGACACTACGAGAGTTCGCGTCGCGCTTCCTGGCGGGTCACGCGCGGGCCAATCGGCACAAACCAAGCGGGATCGCAGCGAAGGAAGTGATTCTTCGCGTGCACCTGGAGCCTGCACTGGGCCACCGAAAGCTGGACGCGATCAAGAGCGAGGACGTGCAGTGCCTCAAGCGCGATCTGGAGGCCAAGGCGCCGAAGACGGTCAACAACATCCTGGCCGTACTCAGCGTGCTGTTGAAGAAGGCGGTCGAGTGGGAAGTGATCGAGCGCATGCCATGCACGATCAAGCTCTTGCCGGTCCCGAAAGGATCGACCGCGTTTCACGACTTCGATGAGTATGAACGGCTCGTCGAAGCGGCACGCATTCTCGACCCACGGACGCACCTCATCGTGCTGTTGGGCGGTGAGGCCGGGTTACGGTGCGGCGAGATGATGGCGCTGGAGTGGTCCGATGTGGATCTGGTGAACCGACAAGTGTGCGTTCGCCGGTCCGATTGGAACGGACACGTAACGACGCCCAAGGGCGGGCGTCTGCGACACGTGCCGCTGACCAGACGATTGGCGGCGGCCCTCAGCGAGCATCGGCATCTGCGGAGCGCCCGTGTGCTCTGTCAGGACGACGCCGAGCCGATGACCAGGCAGATCGTGCAGACGCGGGCCAAACGTGCGGCTCGTAAGGGCGGTTTGACGAACGATGGGGTGCATATCCTGCGGCACACGTTCTGCTCGCACCTGGCGATGCGTGGCGCGCCAGCACGGGCGATTCAGGAGCTGGCGGGGCACAAGGAACTGTCGATGACTCAGCGCTACATGCATCTGAGTCCGGCCGCACTCGACGCGGCGATCCGATTGCTCGAACAGCCGAATGGACCGTCGCAACGCGGCAGATCCTTGCAGGATTTTGGAGACGTGGTGGAGACGGGCACTGACCTCGGAAGGAAGGTCAATAGATAGAACGAGTTAAATGGCGGTGAGGCAGGGATTCGAACCCTGGGTAGGGATTTAAACCCCTACAACGGTTTAGCAAACCGCCGCCTTAAGCCTCTCGGCCACCTCACCGCAGACGCTAAGTGTACGTGAAAGCAGGACTTACTAGATCGAACTTTTTCTTTCGCGGAGGCGGCGGTTTTTCAAACCGCCGCCATACTCAAGTTTAGCCGGAAAATCGCGTTATCTCGCAGTGACCGACACGCTACTCTGGGCACACTCGCTGAAAACACCGAGAATCCGGAGCCCTGATGGTGCGGGTTGTGCTTGGAGCGTCAATCGGGTCCTAGCGGCCCGTCGAGCAGACGCGCCATCTGCACGTCCGCCCGGGGAATCTCGTAGCCTTGCTCGTCCGCCAGCAGGGATGGCGTATGCCAGGCGTCCGTCCCGACGTAGGCCCGTTGCGCCCGAGACCACGGGTCTGTCCATCCCGGGGCGCTACCAACAACCACCTCGAGCGGCAGACCGCGCTGGTGCGCGCCTTTCAACAGGTTGTATAGAGTCGACTCATCCCGATGAACCCACGGTGCGGGCAGCATCTCGTCGAGGAAGCCCCAGCGGAGCCGGACGCCGCCATGAAGACGCCCGTACTGATAGAGCGCGAAGAGTGACTTCGCGTCCGCTTCGAGCCGGCGTCTGAGCTTGGTGTGGGCGCCGTCGCGCAAGTAGTCGCGCAACGTTCGTTCGTCGCCGAAGGGACGACTGATGCCACATGATCCCTGAACGAGGAGCGTGCTCGTGATCGTCAGCGTCCGGCCACGACGATTGAGTTGTCGAGTCTTCTGCGGTGGGCCCAGTTCGGCCAGCCGACGTTCGCCAGGGTCGACGTTCAGTGTCCGCAGTAGCGCTCTGACGCCGACGGCGCCGATGATCTCGTAGCCAGCCAACCGGTCGATCGCCCGCGCCATCTGGTCACCCACGAACGTAGTGATCTCGTGTCCTTCGACATCGATGAGCACCAGAGCCTCGGGCCGCGCCGGCGGGAACGCGTGAATGAGCACGCGCCGCATCCGCGCGAGCTGGTCAGCGTGTGCTTCGCGTTCGCGCTCGATGCGACGCCGATTCGCCTCGATGGCCGCTGGGTCGGGGCGAATCCGGGAGCACCAACTGTCGAGAGCTCGCCGGCGACTGCCTGAGGCACCAGGACCTGGCCGTAGAAGCGTCGAAGAAGATCGACTTGTTCCAGCTGGATCAAGTAGTGCAGCGGCCCGCTGTCGGCCACGACGATCATCGGCTTGGCAAGATGCCGAGATCGCGATGCGCGGTGAGGTCGTCCGCGAGATCCGCAGTGGTGTATTGCAGAGGTACGTGGTGCTCCTTGAGCAACGCGTGCACTTGAAAGCGGGTGTCCAGTTCCAGGAGCCGGCGGACCTGAGTCTCGGTCAATGCACCCGAGCGATAGCCCTCAACCGCGATGGCCTCAAGTGAGCGTCGCGGTACGTTCTCCCACTGCTCCGCGAGGGCGGCCAAAATATCCGCGGGCAACTGGATCGTGACCTGCATGGCTCCTACATTCTAACTAATACTAGTTCCTGGCATGCTCCGTGTGCCCACCAGTGTGCCCGAACGTGGTCCGAGAGTCATCAGACAGCAGCCAACGCCAACCAAACGCACAAACAAAAACGGGCCGAGATCATTGAAGATCTCGGCCCGTTTCGTGATTCCAGGCAGCCTTAGCAAACCGCCGCCTTAAGCCTCTCGGCCACCTCACCTGACGCGCGACGGCCGCCTGCGGCGACCACCGGAGCCTTCAAGTATACCGGCAGATTGGCCCCAAAACCTGCATGGCTTCGCTTGCGTGCGTGACACTCAGCCGTTAGGCTTCATGGCACGTGCCCGAACGATCGCTCCCCTCTACGATTACGGCCTGGTTTGCCGCCCACGAGCGGGCCACAGACGTCGTCCTGAACATCGGTGTGGCGCTGCTTGCCTGGGGCCTGGCCGAACTGGTGCTGTTGCCGGTCGTCAGCGGCCGCGCGGTCACGCCAATCTGGCCGCCCGTGGGCCTGGCCGTCGCCGTGGCCTACCTGGGCGGCTTCCGGCTGCTCCCGGGCGTTGTCCTTGGCTCGATTGCCGTCAACTACGGCACGCAGTCGCTGACGGGCGTCGTCTTCCTTGCGCTCTCCCAGGTGATCCAGCCCGTCCTGGTGGTGCGCATCCTGCGCGCGCTGAAGTTCGATCCGCGGCTCGAGCGCGTCCGCGATCCCGTCATCCTGTCGCTGGTAGCCGGCCCGATCGGCGCGCTGGCGGCCGCCATCTTCGTCGTCGGCTTCAACTTCACCGTCGGCATCGTCGAGCCATCGGCGTTCTTCTACGATCTCTGGCTCTGGATGCTGCGCGACTGGCTGGGCACCATGATCGTGGCCACGTTCGTGTTCGCGTGGGCCAAGGGCCGCCGCACCGTCTGGACGTGGCCGCGCATCGCCGAAGGCCTGGCGCTGCTCGTGTTGATGGTTCTCGGCGCCCCGTTGATGTTCGGGATGTGGGGCCTCTTCGCCAACCACAACTTGCCAATCGCCTTCGTCTTCTTTCCCCTCGTCGGCTGGGCCGGCCTGCGCTTCGGCCAGCGCGGCGCCGCGACGCTAATGGTCCTGATCTCGGCGTACGGGCTGACCGTTACCGGCCTGCGCGTCGGGCCCCTTGCCACATACCCGGTGGCGTTCACGCAGATCCTGCTCTTCTGCTTCCTCGCGCTGGGCTCGCTCAGCGGCCAACTGCTCGCCGCGATCATGGCCGAGCGCGACGATGCGCTCGAGCGGCGGCTGCTGCTCGAAGAACAACTGCGCCACTCGCAGAAGATGGAGGCGGTCGGACGCCTCGCCGGCGGCATCGCCCACGACTTCAACAACCTGCTGACGGCCATCATCGGCTACACCGAGATCGTGCTGACGTCGCTCGATCCCAAGGACGAGCGCCGCGCCGACGCCGAGGAGATCGGCCGCGCCGCCATGCGCGCCGCCGACCTCACGCGGCAGATGCTCGCGTTCAGCCGCCGCCAGGTGCTGCAGCCGAAGATCATCGACCTCAACACCGCGCTCGGCAAGGTCGAGCCCATGCTGCGCCGCGTGATCGGCGAAGACATCGTGATGACCGTCACCGGCAAGGCCACCTCGCCGTGGGTCCGCGTCGACCCCGGGCAGGTGGAACAAGTGGTGATGAACCTGGTGGTCAACGCCCGCGACGCCATGGCGCAGGGCGGCCGCCTGACCGTCGAGGCGAGCGACGCCGTGCTGGACGACGCCGCGGTGGCCGATGTGCCGGACGTCAAGCCCGGGCCCTACGTCATGCTGTCGGTCAGCGATACCGGTGTCGGCATGCCGCCCGAGGTGCGCGCCCGCATCTTCGAGCCGTACTTCACCACCAAGGATGTCGGCAAGGGCACCGGCCTCGGCCTCTCCACCGCCTACGGCATTGTCCGCCAGAGCGACGGGCACATCGCCGTGTCGAGCGAACAGGGCCTGGGCACGACGTTCCGCATCTACCTGCCGCGCTGCGAGGCGCCGCCGCAGGCGGCGCTCGATCCGTCGGTGGAGAAGATGCCGGACGGCACCGAGCACATCCTGCTGGTCGAAGACGACCCGTCGGTGCGCCGGTTGTCGAAAGAGCTGCTGGTGCGGCTGGGCTATTCCGTGACGGAGGCCGCCTCCGGCAGGGCCGGGCTGGCGCTGGGCACTGACGACACGCGCCACTTCGACCTCGCGTTGTGCGACGTGATACTCGGCGACATGAGCGGCCCGGCGGTGGCCGAGGCCCTGCGCGCGCTGCGGCCCTCGATTCGCGTACTGTATATGTCGGGCTACACCGACGAGGCGATCGTGAAGACCGGCGTGCTCGACGAGGGCAAGCCGTTCCTGCAGAAGCCGTTCACGCCCATGCAGCTGGCGAAGAGGATTCGCGAAGTCCTCGACGAACCGGACACCGGCAACTTTTGATCGGTGAACCCTGTCGCACGATCGCGTGCTGACGCGCCCCGGCGCGGGCGGCACGGGCGTCGGGTGCAAGGCACGGGCGACACCATGCTCGACGACACGCTCCGCCCGTCAGCGGATCGTCTTCGGCGCCTTCTGCCCCTCGGGGATCAGCGTCGTGTACTTCTGATCCGCCATCGTTTTCTTGAGATCCTCGCGCGCCCGCTGGATCAACTCGGGTGAGCGGTAGAGATCGATTGCCGCGCCGGCCAGCGCCTTGGCCGCGACCATCATGCCTTTCTCGCCGATGCTGGTGCCGGTGCAGGCGACCACCTGCCAGCTGTGGCCGGGGGCGCCGTAGGTGTGCGTCGCGGCGGTGAACTGGCCGACCGGGAAGAACCAGGTGAGGTCGCCGACGTCGGTCGAGTGCGTGCCCTGGCGCGGCGGCGCGCTCGGCAGCGGCTCCACCTGCTCCGACAGGGCCATCGCCGGCATGGGTTTCAGGTCCTTCTGCGTGGCGCGCGCGAAAGCCTTTTCGCGGTCGTCGAACTTCGGCGCGCCCACCAGCTCCAGGTTCTTCTGGATCACTTCCACGAGCGTCCGGTTGGGCAGCACTTCGTGCATGTCGGCATCCACCCGCGTCTCGATCAGCCTCGTGCGGCTCATCGCCGCGGCCGCGCGGGCAATCTCGGTGAGCCACACGTAGTACTCCTCGACGTCGGTGTGCTTGTTGGCGCGCAGGTAGTACCACACCTCGGCTGACGGCGGCACCACGTTCGGCTGGCCGCCGCCGTTGGTGATCACGTAGTGGATGCGCGTGTCTTCCTTGACGTGCTCGCGCATGAAGTTCACGCCCACGCTCATCAGCTCGACGGCGTCGAGCGCACTCTTGCCCTGGTGCGGCGACACCGAGGCGTGCGACGGCAGGCCCTCGAACTTGAACTTCACCGACACCATGG
>CAYGMD010000118.1:0-13695 GCA_964350785.1 uncultured Acidobacterium sp.
GGGACGATCGGTCGGGATGTCGAGCATGTAGATGGTTTCGTCGAACGACGTCGAGGCGTTGACGTGCGGGCCGAAACGCGCGCCAATGGATTCCAGGAACGACACCAGCTCGCCCGGCTTGAAGTTCGCGGTGCCGTTGAAGGCCATGTGCTCGATGAAATGCGCCAGGCCGCGCTGGTCGGACTCTTCCTGCAGGGACCCGACGTTCACGGCCAGCCGCATCGACACGCGGTTGGCGGGCCGGCTGTTCTGGCGGATGAAGTACCGGATGCCGTTGGGTAAGCGGCCCGACCGCACCGCCGGATCGACCGGCAGAGGCCGATCGAGCGCCAGTTCCGCCGGCACGGCGGGCGCCTGCAGCGTCGCCTCGTGGGCGCGCGGCGCCGCCACTTGCGCGCGCGGAACGGCGACCAGCGCCACGATCAGCAGCACCGTCACGACGACTGGACAAACCTGAAGGTTTGTCCCCACAGCAGAACTCAGGCGATTCATTCGGCGCTCCCAAGACATTTCGGCTTCAGGTGGCACGGCAGCACTAAAGTGCTGCCCTCCTGGCATTACTATTCCTCAATGCGCCTCAAGATCAAACGTCTGGATTCATCAATTGGCCTGCCCGAACCTGCCACGGCCGGCGCCGCCGGCTTTGATCTGGCGGCCGCGGCCGACATGGACATTCCGGCCCGAAGCATTCGATTGGTCGGGACGGGACTGGTGATTGCCGTGCCCGACGGATACTTCCTGGGGATATTCGCCCGCAGCAGCACGCCGCTGAAGCGGGGCCTGATGGTCGCCAACGGCGTGGGCATTGTCGACGCCGACTATTGCGGGCCCGCCGACGAGATCAAGATCCAGTTGCTCAACGTCACCGATCAGCCGGTGCAGGTGAAGCGGGGGGATCGACTGGCGCAGGGCGTGGTCCTGGCCTGCCCACAGGTGACCTGGGAAGAGGTGACGGAAATGGCCGCCCCAACCCGCGGCGGCTTCGGCAGCACTGGCACCTGAAACTGCAACTTCGAACTGAAACTGCCAACTTTCAACTTTTCACCTTTCAGTCGTGAGGAAGATCCTTCACATCGACATGGACGCGTTTTACGCGTCGGTCGAGCAGCGCGACAACCCGACGTTGCGCGGCAGGCCGGTCGCGGTCGGCGGTGACCCGACCACGCGGGGCGTGGTCGCGGCGGCCAGTTACGAAGCGCGCAAGTTCGGCGTGCGGTCGGCCATTCCCATGTCGCGCGCCGTGCGCCTGTGTCCCTCGCTGGTCATCGTCCGGCCCGACTTCCAGAAGTACCGCACCGTGTCGCAGCAGGTGTTTGCGCTCTATCGCGAGGTGACGCCGCTCGTCGAGCCGCTGTCCCTGGACGAGGCGTATCTCGACGTCACCGCGAACAGTTGGGGCGAGCCGCTCGGCGTGAACGTGGCGAAGCGGTTGAAGGCCGCCATCAAGGAGGCGACCCGCCTGACGGCGTCGGCCGGCGTGGCCCCCAACAAGTTCCTGGCGAAGATCGCGTCGGGATGGCAAAAGCCCGACGGCCTGACGGTGGTCGCGCCCGCGCGCGTCGAGAAGTTCCTGACGGGCCTGCCCGTGGATGCACTGTGGGGCGTCGGCCCCGTCACCGCCGCCAGGCTGCGTGAGCACGGCATCGAGAAGCTGACCGATGTCCGCGAGCAATCACGCGCCGACCTCGAAGCCATCGTCGGCAGCCTGGCGCCGTGGCTGATCGACCTGGCGCATGGTCGCGACGAACGCCGGGTGGAACCCAACCGGCCGTCGAAGTCGTCGAGCTCGGAGCGGACCTACGCCAGCGACTTGTCGGGGCTGACCGAGATCCGCCGCGAGATCGACACGATGGCGCGGGATGTCGCCGGCTGGCTGCAAAAACGCGCGATCACCGCGCGCACGGTCACGATCAAGGTGCGCTACGACGACTTCACGACCATCACCCGCAGCCACAGCACGCCGCAGATGACCGACGACCCGGACGCAATCGCGACGCGGGCGCTGGCCCTGCTGGCCAAGACCGAAGCCGGAGCGCGGCCTGTCCGCCTGCTCGGCGTCGGCGTTCACAAGCTCAGCACCGACGCCCCGGACGCCCCGCCTACCGCCGAAGGACCGTTACTTTTCTAAGTTCGACGCGCTCCACCGGCGTCTCGCCGGTCACGGCCACCGCTTCGATCTTCTCCACCACGTCCAGTCCGCTCTCGACCTGGCCGAACGCCGAGTACTTGCCGTCGAGGGCCTCGGCCCTGGCCGTGACGATGAAGAACGACGCGCTGGCCGAGTCGGGCTCGGCCAGCCGCGCCATCGACAGCGTGCCTTTCACGTGCAGCTGGTCGTTGAACTCGGCCGTCATCCGCCGGACGTACTTCTGCTGCGTCTCGCCGAGCGGCGCGGTGCGCGTGGGCAGGTGCCCCGACTGAATCACGAACCCTTTCACCACACGGTGGAAGCTCATGCCGTCGTACACGCCGGCCTGCGCCAGCCGCAGGAAGTTGCGCACGTGGTTGGGCGCCTTGTCGGGCGTGAACGACAACGTGATCTCCCCCAGCGACGTCTCGAGCACGGCGCGATACCGCGCCAGCTCCGCCACGGTCTCGGTCGAGAACGGCTCCGGCACGTCGGCGGGCTTGTCGCGAATGGTGACCTTGTTCACGACCACGCGGTCCACGGCCAGGCCCGTGTCATCGACCGCGGTCTCGGAAATCTTCTGCACCACGAGCATGCCCTCGTTGACGCGCGCGAAGATCGTGTAGCGGCCGTCGAGTCCGGGCTGGTCGGTCACGGCGATGAAGAATTGCGTGCCGGCGCTGTCAGGCTTGCCCGGGATTTGGGTCGCCGACACCGCCCCGCGCGTCTGTTTCTCGTCCGAGATTTCCGGCTTCAGCAGGTTGAGTCCGCCGCTGCCGTACTTCGCCCGCGCGGCCGGATCCTTCGTCACCGGATCACCACCCTGGATGATCCCGTACTTGATCATGCGAAAGAATGTCGTCCCGTCGTAGCCCCCAGACTCGGCGGTCTTGATGAACAACGCCACGTGGTTCGGCGCGCGATCGGCGAGCAGGTCCAGAACGATGGCACCAACGCTGGTCTCAATCACGGCCTGGCGAGCAGGCCTGCCCTGAGCGAGGGGCGCCGTCGCCTGCGACGGCGCCGCCGAGTCGAAGGGGACCGACAGCAGAACCACGAGCGTCGCCGCGCCTTGCCAAGCCATGCGCGCATTATCCATCCCCACGTTCACCACCGCAAACTCGCGCGCGACACGAACCCACCGCGGCATCGACCCGTCGACCTTCCCAGTGCACGACTGGTAAGAGCCGCGAGTTGCAAGACCTTCGGAGGCGGCGGCGCGAAGACCTGGCGGGCGGGAGGACACCGTGCGTTGGCTCGTCAGCGTCGTTCTGTGTTCCGCCCTGCTGGTCTCGAACGCCTGCGCCGCACCGCCCGACCGGCCGCGGGTGCGCCGCGAGTTGGTGGAATCGACAGGCTCGTCCCTGGCAGCTCAACTGTTCGATTACGACCACCTGTGACGCAGCTGTCCGTTCCTGTTATGCTGTGTCCGGCAAGCGGGCTCATATTCCTTGGCTCTCGCTTGGCTTGCCCGACCAAGCAGCATGTACGAGGAGTACTACGGGTTCGTCCAACCGCCGTTCAGCCTGACGCCGGATCCGCGGTTCCTGTACCGTAGCGAATCCCACGACGTCGCGTTGCAGCAGGTATGGCAGGCGATTCGCCGCAAGGAGGGCTTCATCGTCCTCACCGGCGACATTGGCACGGGCAAAACCACCCTCTGCCGCACCCTGCTCGAACAGTTTGACCAGACCACGTTCACCGCGCTGATCCTCAACCCGTTCCTGTCGGTCGAGGAACTGCTGCGCGAGATCCTCCTGAGCTTCGGGGTGGTCTCCAAGGACGCCCTCAAGTCGGGACGCCTGGCGACCGCCAGCAAGCACGAGCTGATCCGCACCCTGCACGACTTCCTGCTGTCGCTGGTGCCCCTGCACGGCAGCGCCGTGCTGATCATCGACGAGGCGCAGCACCTGTCGCCCGACGTGCTCGAAGAGATCCGCATCCTGTCGAATCTCGAGACCAACGACCAGAAGCTGCTGCAGATTGTGATTGTCGGACAGCTCAACCTGCTCGACCTGCTGCACAAGACCGAACTGCGGCAGCTGGATCAGCGCATCTCGATCCGCTGTTCCCTCAAGGCGCTGACGCGGGAAGAAGTCGAGGCCTACGTGACGCACCGGCTGTGGGTGGCACGTGGGTCGACCTCGGTGTCGTTCACGCCCAAGGCGTTCGACCTGGTGCATGCGGTGTCGGGCGGCGTCCCGCGCATGATCAACCTGGTATGCGACCGCGCCCTGATGGTGGCCTGCGAAGCGCAGACCAGCCGCATCACCGAAGAGCAGGTGGTCCAGAGCGCCGGGCAAATCGGTCTCGAGGTCGCCAAGGGCAAGGTCAAGAGCGAACGCTCGGGCGCGGCCACCCGGTCGGCCAAGCGCAGCTGGGTGCTTGCGGCCGTGTCGCTGATCGCCGCCGCCGGGGGCGCGGGGTACTATGTCCTCGGCAACCCGATCGAATTGCTCAGCGCGGCGCCGATGCCGGCGACGCGGCGCCAGCCGGCCCGGCCCTTGCCGGCCGGCATTACCGCACTCGCCGTCCCTGCCGGTCCGCTTGAGATCGGGCCCCCGCCGCCGGTGGCAGGGTCGTTCTCGGTACTGGTGGGCACGTTCGACACCGCGGCGCAGGTGGCTCGGCTCGAAGCCGAGCTGCGCGCGCAACGGCTGCCTGTCTACATGCTTGATGTGATGATCGCGCCGAACGACCTCCAGCGCCGCGTGCTGGTGGGCCGCTACCCCACCCGGGAAGAGGCCGATGCGGTGCGGCAGAAACTCGGCCCGGCGATGAACCAGGCCCGCATCATCCCCGGCGAGACCGAGCGCCTGCGCATCGTCCCCTAACGATCGCGCGACTTGTGCAGCTTCTTCAGCGACTGGCTGACCGTCTTCATCTTGCGCTTCTCGTCGATCTGCGCGCGCGCGTCCTTGAGCACGCCGAGGCTGCGCATCTCGTCCTGCAGCTTCAGGTAATTGTCGAGGCGGCCGGCTTCGAGCGTGCCGTCGGCAATGGCCTGTTTCACCGCGCAGCGCGGCTCCTCGCGGTGCTGGCAGTCCGTGAAGTGGCACCCGGCGGCCAGCGTCTCGACGTCCTCGAAGGTCTCGCGCGCCGATTCCGACTGCGTCCACAGTTGCAGCTCGCGCATGCCGGGCGTATCGATCAGCAGGCCGCGGTCGCCGAGCAGGATGAGGTGCCGGTGGCGGGTGGTGTGCCGGCCGCGCGAGTCGCTGGCGCGGACGTCGCGCGTCTTCAGCATCTCCTCGCCCATCAGGGCGTTGACGATGGTGGACTTGCCGACGCCGGACGAACCAAGCAGGGCCCCGGCCTTCCCGAGCCCAAGGTAGCGCCCGATCACCTCGATGCCGTGGCGGTTGCGGGCGCTGATCGCGTGCACCGGGATGCCAGCGGCAATGCCCGCGATCTCGTCCAACTGCGCCGACCAACGGTCGGCGAGATCCGACTTGTTGAGCAAGACGACGGGCCGGGCGCCGCTTTCGTGCGCCATGAGCAGGTAGCGCTCGAGCCGGCGGGGGTTGTAGTCGCCGTCGAGCCCCATCACCAGGAACACGGTGTCGATGTTGGCGGCGACGATCTGCTCTTCGGTGGTCTCCCCGGCCATCTTGCGCGAGAAGCGGCTGCGCCGCGGCAACACGGCCTCGATGGTCGCCGCGGCCTCACCCGGCGTCGGCAGCACCGCGACCCAGTCGCCCACGGCCGACAGGTTCTCGCGGCCCTCGGCCTGGTGCCGCAAGCGGCCCGCGTGCTGGGCTTGCAGTTCGCCGCGTTCGGCGTAGAGCCGGTAGATGTGGTTGAACTCGATGGCGACGCGCGCGGGGAGCAGCCCCGCGGCCGCGTGCGGCGCAAACACGCGCGCCCACTCGGCGTCCCACCCCAACGCGTTCAGATCGAAACCCACTCGGCAGTAGGATAACAGCGAACGAATGAGCGAGCAGATTCCCTGGTTCGAGCTGGCGCCGATCAACTGCCCGGGTTTCGCTGCTGCACCAAGGCGCCTTCCTGCCTGCGGTTAGACCGCGATGGCTGGCATTAACGTTCACGGGCTTGACAGGCGGACCCGGACTGTCCTATTGTCCTATGACAGATGACCTGGGGCGATGCAGTTTCTCCTGAACTTTAAGTCCGGCAAGCCGGTCTACCTGCAGCTGGTCGACCAGGTGAAGGCCGCCGCCGCGTCGGGGGCGATGCTGGCCGGCGAGGCCCTGCCCTCCATTCGGCCGCTGGCCGAGCAGTTGCGCGTCAACCGCAACACCGTGGCCAAGGCCTACGCCGAACTCGAAAGCCAGCGCGTGATTGAATCGGTGGCCGGCAAGGGCTGCTTCATCCGCGAGACCAGCTCCCCATTCCGCAAGGATGCCCGTCTCAGGCTGCTGGCTGAAGAAGTCGACCAGGCCGTCGTGCAGGCCCATCATCTCCAGGTCAGCAAGGACGACTTCCTGCGGCTGGCCGAAGACCGCTTCGACACCTTCGCCGTGAAGCGCGCGCGCGCCGAGAACCCATGATGATGCCGACCACGCCCGACGCCCCTGTCATCGCCATTGACCAACTGGTCCGGCGCTACGGCCGCACCGACGCCGTCAACGGCCTCAACCTGCGCGTGCCGGCCGGCCGCTGCTACGGCTTCTTCGGCCGCAACGGCGCCGGCAAGACGACGACCATCAAGTGCCTGTTGAACCTGCTGAAGCCGACGAGCGGCACCGCGCGGCTGTTCGGGCTGGACCCGGCGCGCGACGAGGTCGCGGTCAAGTCGCGGCTGGCGTATGTGCCCGACCAGGTGGCGTTCTATCCGTGGATGACGGTGCGCGAGACGCTCGACTACTTCGCGTCGTTCCGCGGGCACTGGAACGACGACACCGAACGGGCGCTGCTCGGCCAGTTCCGCCTCGATACCAGACAGAAGACCAGCCACCTGTCGAAGGGCCAGCGCACGCAGCTGGCGCTCATCACGGCGATCTGCCCGGAACCGGAACTGCTGGTGCTGGACGAACCCACGTCGGGCCTCGATCCGATCGTGCGCCGTGAGTTCATCCAGACGGTGATCGGCGCCTATCAGGACGGCGATCCCGGGCGGCGGACGGTGTTTGTCTCGACCCACCTGATCGCCGAGTTCGAGGGCCTGATCGACGAGTTCACGATCATCGAGGAGGGGCGCGCGGTGCTGACGCTGGCGGCCGATGCGGCGCGCGAGCGTTACCAGAAGATCTACGCCCGGTTCGCCAGCGAACCCGCCGGCCTCGACCTGACCGGCGTGCAGGTGCTGCGCCGCGCCGGGCGCGAGCTCGAGCTGGTGGCCAACGGCAACGCGGGCGCGCTGCTCGACCGGTTGAAGGCGAGGTCGCCAGAGGCCTTGACCACCGAGTCGCTGACGCTCGAGGAAATATTCGTTACCACCCTTCAGCCGGGAGTCGCAACGGCGTGAGCCCGCTCGAGGTCGCCTTCCGGAAAGAGCTGCGGGCCCTGTGGCCGGCCTGGGCCGTTGCCGCCGTCTCGATCGGCGCGCTCACCTTCATGTCGACCGGCCGCAACGCCGACCTCGGGTGGGTCACGCTGTTCGTCGGGGCACTCACCATCACCGGCTTGTCGATCGGCCACGAGTACTCCAACGGGACGCTCGCCACGTTGCTCTCGCAGCCGGTCGAGCGACGCCGGCTGCTGCTGGTCAAGCTCGGCGCGGCGCTGCCCATGGTCGCCCTGCTCGTCGCGGTCGCGGTCGCCGTGCTGCCGGCAGACGGCGGTCGCGGACCGAGCGATCTGCCGGCCCTCGCCTTGCTCTGCGGCCTTGTTACGGCGCCATGGTTGACCATGGTGTGCCGCGACCCGCTGGCCGGCGTCCTCTTCGCCGGCTCGATCACCGCGCTCGCGCACATCGCCGCCGAGGTGGCGCTGGTCGTTCGCTATGGCTCGATCGACGACCGCGGCCCCGAGCAGGCCGCGTTTCGCATCGCCGTGCTGGCCGCCGCCTTGGCCGTCGGCACGCTGGTCTCGGCGATCTCCGGATGGCGATTGTTCATGCGGCTCGAGGTCGGATCGGGACCCGTCTCGGCCGTCGAGCTGGGGCGCTGGTGGCCGGCTCGGCCGTCTGCCACTGCCCTTTCGCCGGCCAAGTCGAGACGACGGCATCCGCTGTGGCTGCTGGCGCTCAAGGAACTGCGATTGCAGCAGCTGACGCTGATCGTCACGCCGTTGTTTGCGGCGGGATGGATGGCGGTGGTCCTGGTGTGGAGGAGCGACCCCGTCGTCAGGGAGATCCTGACCGCCGTCGGGTTCATTTACTACGGCGCGCTCGCCGTCCTGATCGGATCGCTGGCGAGCGCCACGGAGCGCCAGCTCGGCACGCACCAGTGGCAGACGCTGCTGCCGATCGCCACGTGGCAGCAATGGTCCGTGAAGCTGGCGGTCGTCCTCAGCCTGGCCCTGGTGGTCTCGGTGGGCGTGCCGATCGGGTTGTCGGGCGGAGCGGTCAGCGTCCGGGCATGGCATGCCGGCACGATCGCGCTGCTGGCCGTCGGCAGCTTGTACGTTTCGTCTCTCTGCCGCAGCGGCCTCCACGCCCTTGCCTGGTCCGTGCCGGTGCTCTTCGTCGCGTTGCTGCCGCTGGGGTCGCGGCTCGGTCCGCTGCTGTTCACCAACCAGCGGCTGCTGGCGGAAGCCCTCACGGCCGCCGGCATTGCGGCGGCGTGGTTCGGGGTCGAGAATCATCGCACCACGACGCCGGCCGCGAGCCGCGTTGCCTGGCAGGCCCTCTTCATTGCCGCCGGACCGCTGGCCGCCGTGCTCATCGCGCGATGGTAGCGGCCACGCGCTCGGCCAGGAATGCGCGAGCGCGGGCGATGAACGACTCCTCCCACACGTGCCCCCCCGTGAAGACGTGCTCAGCGACGGGCACGTCAGCGGCGCGCAGGGTCGCCGCATCCGCGGTCATCTTCTCCGCTGAGTACCACGCGTCCTCGGTGCCGCGGCCCAACAGGATCGGCGGCAGGCCGGCCGCCACTGGCACGACGTCCGGCGGGACGTCGCCGGCCAGCGCGATCACGCCGTCGCACGGCCGCGGCACGAACGCCGCCGCGCGGTAGGCCATCGCCACGCCCTGCGAGAACCCGACGTAAATCAGCGGACGCGCCAGGCCGGCGTCGGCCGCCACTGCGGCGAGCACCGCTCCGGTGTAGGCGATGTTGTCGGCCATCGCGAGCTCACGATCTTCGGTCGTCATCCAGCCGGCGACGACCGCGTTCGCGCGCGTGTAGAAGCGGTTGAGCGCCTGGATGCTGATGAGGGTGACGACGCCCACCTTCGCGCCCGGCGCTTCGGTGGGCAAGCTGCGCGCGATTCGGCGCAGCACGTCCAGGTGGATGGCCGCGCTCTCCTGGTAGCCGTGAAAGCCGACCAGCGTCGCGACGGCACCGGCGTGGGCATCGACGAGGTAGCGGCCGTGCGTGCGAACGGCAATGGTGCGGACGTCGTGGGTCAAGCTCTGCTGCTCCGGGCGTGTCATCTGCCGATGATGCTATAACGGAAGGATTGTGAGTCCCGTTGCCTTCGAGATCCCCGGCGATGCCGAAGTCGCGCTGACGGCCGCCTGCTACTCCGCCCGGCCGGCCACGGCGCTCGACGCGGTCTTCGTGTTCGCCCACGGCGCCGGGGCGGGCCACCTCCACCCGTTCATCACCAGCTACGCCTCCGCCTTGTGCGAACGAGGCGTCTCGGTGGTCACGTTCAACTTTCCCTACATGGAGAAGCGGCGCAAGACGCCCGACCGCGCGCCCGTGCTCGAAGACGCGTTTCGCCGCGCCATTAGCGGCGCCTTGCGGCAACCCGGCATGGGTCCGGTGGAAGCCGGACGCCACATCTTCATCGGCGGCAAGTCCATGGGCGGGCGCATTGCCACGCACCTCGGCGCGGCGCCGGATCGCTGGCCCGACGCGCCGCGGCCGAGCGGCATCATCGCCTTCGGCTACCCGCTCGCGCCGCCGCGCAGCCGCAAGACCGGCGACCGCGTGACGCACCTCAAGGCGCTGACCGTGCCGACCCTGATCGTGCAGGGCACGCGCGATCCGTTTGGCGGACCCGACGAAATTCGCGAGGCCATTGCCGACGCCAACCCGGCGCCGCCGATCACGGTGCTGCCGGTCGAGAGCGGCGACCATTCCTTTGCGGTGTTGAAATCGAGCGGGCGGGACCAGGCCGCGGTCCACACCACCATCCAGGACGAGGTGGTGGCGTGGATCCGGGCGCAGCTGGACCGGGCTACTTGATCGGCTGGTGCAGCTTGACCGGCTCCACCTTGGCCTTGCTCTTGGCCCGGGCGCGCAGGTTGATGGCCTCGACGAACACCGAGAAGCCCATCGCGAAGTAGATGTAGCCCTTCGGGATGTGCACGCCAAACCCGTCGGCAATCAGCGAACAGCCGATCAGCAACAGGAAGCTCAGCGCCAGCACCTTGACGGTCGGGTGCCGCTCGACGAAGCCGCTGACGGCGCCGGCCGAGAACATCATGATGGCCACCGCAATCACCACCGCGGTAATCATGATCGACAGATCGTCGGCCATGCCCACGGCGGTAATCACCGAGTCGAGCGAGAAGACGATGTCGAGCAGCATGATCTGCCCGATCACGGCGGCGAACGTCGGCGCGACCCGCGCCGAGACGTGCCCTTCTTCCCCTTCGAGCTTGTCGTGGATTTCGTGGGTGGCCTTGTAAATCAGGAACAGGCCGCCGGTCGCCAGGATCAGGTCACGTCCCGAGAACGCCTGCCCCAACACGGTGAACAGCGGCGCCGTCAGCCGCACGATCCAGGCGATCGACATCAACAGCAGGATGCGCATCACCATGGCGCCCATCAGGCCGACGCGGCGCGCGCGTTCGCGGTCCGCTTCCGGCAGCTTGCCGGCCAGGATCGAGATGAAGATGACGTTGTCGATGCCGAGCACGACTTCGAGCACGGTCAAGGTCACGAGCGCGGCGAGGCCGTCGGCGGTCAGGAATGCATCCATAGATTCTCAGCGCGGCTTGGCGGCCGCGTCATCGTCGGGCATCAGCAGGCGCGCCACCGGCGTGCCGCCGATGATGTGCTGCTCGATGATCTCGGTCACGTCGGCTTCGGTCACCCGGCCGTACCACACGGCCTCTGGATACACGACGACGGTGGGTCCCTTCTCGCATTGATCGAGGCACCCGGCCTTGTTGGCGCGAATGCGCCGGTTCAGGCCGCGCTCGGCGAGGGCCTTCTTGAAGGCCTTCTGCAGCGCCTCGCTGCCCGCCGGATCGCAGCAGCCGCGCACGTGCCCCGGCTCGCGCCTGTTACAGCAGATGAAAATGTGCTTGTCGAAAGGAGCCACGATGTCGGTCTGTGCCTAATCGGTGTCTAATCGGTGGCTTATTCGAGGGCCAGCTCGGGCCGGCCCTTGAGGCCGCCCCACGTTTCCGGGTCCTGCCACAGCAGCGCCCAGAAATAGCGGGCCACGTCGGCCTTGGAGTACGCCGCCGCCAGGGTCTTCACCCCGGCGTCGAGGGTGGCGTCATCGGGCTTGGTCGGCGACTCGTCCTTGATCAGGCCGTCTTCGTGGGCAATGCCCAGCGCGTCGAGAAAGGCTCCCATCATCGGCCGCTGGTGCTCGAGGTGATAGGAGATGACGAGGCGCGCGGCCAGCAGGTCCGAGACCTGGACCAGGCCGGCCAGGTGCCTGGCGCGCTTGTCGACGCCCAACGTCAACACGCTCTTGGGCCGGAACTTGATGTGCCGCGCGATCAAGGCCACGGCTTCCGCCTGCTCGAGGGCGGCCTGCTCATCGCTCCAGAAGGACCTGGCGGCAAGGACGCGGAGATCCAGCGGCATCAAGCGCCACAGCCGCGCCGGGCGCATCTCTTCAACAGACGACATATCCCCTCAGTGTACCAGAGGGACGATTGGGGTCAGGTCAAGAAAATCATCCTTCGGGATGAGTGGAACCGGACCTCGGCGAACGGAAAGTGTGATTTTCCTGACCTGACCCCAACCTACAATGGCGACATGAGCGCTCAAGCCAACTTCTTCGATCAGGTCACCCAGTACTTCAATGAAGCCGCGAAGTTCACGACCTACCCGGCGGGCCTGCTCGAGCAGATCCGGGTCTGCAACAGCGTTTATCGCTTCGACTTCCCGCTCCGGCGCGCCGGGGGCAAGCTCGAAGTGATTCGCGCGTGGCGGGTCCAGCACAGCCACCACAAGACACCGGTCAAGGGCGGCATCCGCTACAGCCCGGACGTCTACGAGGAAGAGGTGATGGCGCTGGCCGCGCTGATGACCTACAAGTGCGCGATCGTCGACGTGCCGTTCGGCGGCGCCAAGGGCGGCATCAAGATCGAGCCCAAGGACTACACGCCTGAAGAGCTGGAGCGCATCACCCGCCGTTACGCGCACGAGCTGGCAAAGAAGAACTTCCTCGGCCCCGGCATTGACGTGCCGGCGCCCGACTACGGCACCGGCGAGCGCGAGATGGCGTGGATTGCCGATACTTACGCGGCCCTCAACCCGGGCCAGCTCGACGCGCTCGGCTGCGTCACCGGCAAGCCGGTCACGCAGGGCGGCGTGCGCGGCCGCAAGGAGGCCACCGGCCGCGGCCTCTATTTCGCCGTGCGGGAAGCCTGCAACGAAGCCGGCGAGATGAAGCGGCTCGGCCTGTCGACCGGCCTCGACGGCAAGCGCGTCATCGTGCAGGGCCTCGGCAACGTCGGCTACCACGCCGCCAGGTTCTGCCGCGAAGGCGGCGCCATCCTGATCGCGATCGCGGAACGCGAGGGCGCCATCGGCAACCCGAAGGGCCTCAACGAGGAAGCGGTGTTCCAGCACCGCCAGGCCACGGGCTCGATCCTGAACTTCCCCGGCGCCGCCAACCTGGCCAGCAATGCGGCGGCGCTCGAGATGCCGTGCGACATCCTGCTGCCGGCGGCCCTCGAGGGCGTGTTCACGGCCGAGAACGCGCCGCGCATCCGGGCCAAGATCATCCTGGAGGGCGCCAACGGCCCGACCACGCCCGACGCCGATCCGATCTTCCGGCAGAAGGGCATCCTGGTCATCCCCGACATCTACTGCAACGCCGGCGGCGTCACGGTCTCGTACTTCGAGTGGCTGAAGAACCTGTCACACGTGCGCTTCGGGCGGCTGGAGAAGCGCCACGAGATGGCGAACGAGCTGGCGGTGCTGAAGGTGATCGAGAAGGCGACCGGCACGGCGTTCACCGAGGCCGAGCGCACGGCGTTCGCGCACGGACCGGACGAGCAGGACCTGGTGAACTCGGGCCTGGAGGAGACGATGATCACGGCCTTCCACGACCTGCTGAAGACGCAGCGTGATCACCAGGAGATTCCCGATCTCCGCATCGCCGCGTTCGTCAACGCCATCCACAAGGTGGCACGCAGCTACACGGAGCTCGGGATCTTCCCGTAGGCCGAAGCCTCGGCGGAGCCGGGCTAGTCGTCCGACTTGCGCGGCCGCATGTTCTGCTGGAGGATGCGCTTGCGCAGCCGGATGCTCTTCGGCGTCACCTCGACCAGTTCGTCGTCGTTGATGAACTCGACGGCG
>CAYGMD010000119.1:0-13617 GCA_964350785.1 uncultured Acidobacterium sp.
GCCCGACATCTCGACGGCCAGCCGCGCCACGGTCGGCGGCATGATGGCCAACAACTCCAGCGGCGCGCGCTCGGTGCTCTACGGCAAGACCCTCGATCACGTCCGCGAGCAGCACGTCGTGCTCTCGGACGGGCAGCTGGCGCACCTGCGGCCGCTGACGGCGGCCCAACTGGACCAGGCGCGGCGGGGCGACAGCATCGAGGCCCGCGCCTATCGCGCGGTGCCCGAACTGGGCCGGCGCCACGCGGCCGAGATCGATCGCCGCTTCCCCAAGGTCTTGCGCCGGGTCGGCGGCTATAACCTCGACGAGTTCGTCGACCCGGGCCGCGCCGTCGACCTGACCCGCATCATGGTCGGCTCGGAAGGCACGCTCGGCTTCATCGTCGAGGCCCGGGTCGGGCTGGTGCCGCTGCCGGCCTGCAAGGCGGTGCTGACGGTCGAGTTCGACGAGCTGCTCGACGCGCTCGGCGCCACGCCGTTGATCCTGACGCACGGGCCGTCGGCGGTCGAGGTGATGGACGATTTCATCCTCCGTCATGCCAAGGGGCATGCGGTCCTCGACGCGCAGCGGCGGTCAATGATCGACCGTGACGGGTCGGCACTGCTGTGCGTCGAGTTCTATGGTGACCAGGCCGGCGAGTTGGTAGAGCGGATGGACGCGGTCGAGCGCGACCTGAAGGGCGCGGGCATCAGCTGCCGCTGCCGGCAGATCGCCGATCCCGCGGCGCAGCAGCGCATCTGGAGCTTCCGCGAAGCGGCGCTCGGCCTGTCGACGGCGATGAAGTCCGACGGCAAGGCGATCTCGTTCGTCGAGGACACGGCGGTCGCGCCCGAGAGGCTGCGCGACTACATCGATCGCTTCGTCCGCATCGTCCAGCGCCACGACACCGTGGCCGGCGTCTACGCGCACGCGTCGGTCGGCTGCCTGCACGTGCGGCCCGTGGTGAACCTGAAGACCGCGCACGGCGTGGCGACCTTCGAGGCGATCGCCAACGAGGTCGCCGACCTCGTGCTGGAGTTCGGCGGCGCGCTCTCGGGCGAGCACGGCGACGGCCTGGTGCGCGGCGCGTTCAACGAGCGGATGTTCGGCACGGAGCTTTACCAGGCGTTCCGCGAGGTCAAGCGCACCTTCGAGCCCAACGGGCTCTTCAACCCGGGGCGCATTACCGACACGCCGGCGATCACCTCCCACCTGCGGTTCGGCGCGGGCTACGAGACGCCGAGTCCCGCCGCCATCTTCGACTACGCCGACCACGGCGGCTACGGCCGCGCCGTGGAGATGTGCAGCGGCGTCGGCCTGTGCCGCAAGACGCGCGAGGGCACGATGTGCCCGTCGTACATGGTGACGAAGGACGAAGCGCACTCCACGCGGGGACGGGCCAACGTGCTGCGGCTGGCCATGACCGGCCGGTTGGGCGACGCGGGCCTGGCCGACGCCGGCGTGCACGAGGTGCTCGACTTGTGCCTCGAATGCCGCGCCTGCAAGTCGGAATGCCCGGTTGGCGTCGACGTGGCGAAGTTCAAGAGCGAGTTCCTCTCCGGCTACTGGGATCGTCACGGCCTGTCGGCCCAGGCGCAGGTGTTCGGCAGCGCGCGCGCGGCGGCCGAGTGGGGCAGCCGGCTGGCGCCGCTCTCGAACGCGATCGCCGCCAGCGTGCCGGCGAAGTGGCTGGCCGAAACCGTCGTCGGCATCGACCGCCGGCGCCCGTTGCCACGCTTCACGCGCGACACGCTGCGCCGGCGGGTGGCGCGGCGACGGCCGGGGGTTGCGGAGCCGAAAGCCGTGCTCTTCGCCGATACCTTCACCGAGTTCGAAGACCCGGAGATCGGGGTGGCCGCGCTCGACGTGCTGGACGCGGCCGGCCTGGGCGGCCGGCTCGCGCCGAACGCCTGTTGCGGCCGGCCCTTGATCTCGCAGGGCCGCTTGCGGGAGGCGCGCAAGCTGGCCGCTGCCAACGTGCACGCACTCTACGACCTGGCGGAACGCGGCATGGCCATCGTGTTCGTGGAGCCAAGCTGCCTGTCGGCGGTCCGGGAGGATGCGCCCGGGCTGTTGCGCGGCGAGTTGCAGCGCCGGGCCCGCGTGGTGGCCGGCGCCTCGGTGCTGTTCGAGGAGTATCTCGAGCGGGAATTGGCGGCCGGGCGCGCGGCGTTGCGGCTGCAGGGCGGGCCGGCGCAAGTGCAACTGCATCCGCACTGTCACCAGCGCGCCATGGGCCTGGCCGCGCCGGCCAAGGCGCTGCTGTCGCGCATTCCCGGCGCCCAGGTCACCGACCTCGAGGCCGGGTGCTGCGGCATGGCCGGTTCGTTCGGCTATACCAGGGACCACTACGAGGTGTCGCGGGCCATTGGCGAGCGCAGGCTGCTGCCGGCCGCGCGCGCCCTCGACGATCGATCCACGCTGGTCGCCGGCGGCACGTCGTGCCGGCACCAGGTGGCGCATTTCGCCGGCGTGCGCGCCGTGCACCCGGCGGTCCTGCTCAGCTCGCTGCTGGCAAAGTCCGGCTAACGCCGGACGCAACATCGGTAAGGAGACTCGATGAACCTCGCGTGGATTTCGCTCGTGGCGCTGCTCGTCGCGATCACGCTCAGCATGCTGACGCAGGTGAACGTGGGCGTCGTCTCGCTCGCGTTCGCGTGGATCGTCGGCGTGTACCTCGGCGGCATGCCGCTGAACACGGTGATCGGAACGTTCCCGGTCCAGTTGTTCCTCACGCTGATCGGCGTGACCCTGCTGTTCGGCATGGCCGGCATCAATGGCACGCTGGGGCGCCTGGCGGCGCGCGCGGTCAGCGTGTGCCGCGGCAACGCCGGCGTGATTCCGGTGATGTTCTTCCTGATCGCGCTGACGCTGTCGAGCATCGGGCCCGGCAACATCGCGACCACCGCCATCCTGGCGCCCATGGCGATGGCCGTCGGCGCGCGCGCCGCGGTGCCGCCGTTCCTGATGGCGCTGATGGTGGGCAACGGCGCCCAGGCCGGCGCGCTGTCGCCGTTTGCGCCGACCGGGGTCATCGTCAATGGCATCATGGAGCGCATTGGGCTCGCCGGCCACGAGATGCAGACCTACGGCAACAACCTGTTCGCCCATGCCATCGTCACGTTCGGCGCGTACTTCCTGTTCGGCGGCTTGAAGCTGTTCACGAGAAAGGCGCCCGCGCCGCAGGTGGCCCAGAGCGATCAGGCCGGCGCGCGCGCCGAGGCGGAACCGGTGGCGACCGAACCGTTCGAATGGGTGCACTGGGTCACGCTGGCGATCCTGATCGCGCTGGTCGTGGTGGTCGTGGTCTTCGACATGCAGGTGGGCATGGCCGCCCTCACGGGGGCGGCACTGCTGTCGCTCGTCGGCGCCGGCAGCGAGAAGGAAGCAATCCGGAAGATGCCGTGGGGCGTGGTGATCATGGTGTGCGGCGTCACCGTCCTGATAGGCGTGCTCGAGAAGACCCAGGGCATGTCGCTGTTCGCCGACCTGCTGGCGAAGATCTCGACTCCGGGCACGGTCACGCTCACCATTGCCTTCGTCACCGGCGCCGTGTCGGTCTACAGCAGCACGTCGGGCGTGGTGCTGCCGGCCTTCCTGCCCACCGTGCCGGCGCTGGCGCAGCAACTGGGCGGCGCCGACCCGCTGGCCATTGCCTCGGCGATGTATGTCGGCGGGCACCTGGTGGACCTGTCGCCGCTGTCGACCATCGGCGCGCTGTGCATCGCCGCGCTGCCGGCCGAGGCCGACGCCAAGAAGCTGTTCAACCAGCTGTTGGCATGGGGCCTGTCAATGATGGTGGTCGGGTCGCTGATCTGCTGGGTGCTCTTCTAGGAAAGTGAAAAGTCAGAAGTGGGGCTTGCGCCCCTCGAGAAAGGCCGCCACGCCTTCCTTGAAGTCGTCGCTGCCGTAGCAGGCGCGCAGGATGTCGTCGGCCGACCCGGCCGGCGGCCGGCGGTGGTCGCGCAGCCGGAGCAGCAGGGCCTTGGTCGCCTTGATCGTGCTTGGCGCCCGGGTCGACAGCTCCGCGGCGATCTTGATGGTTTCGGCCTCGACCTGATCGAACGGCAGCACCAGGGTGGCCAGCCCGCGCTGGTGGGCTTCAGAGGCATCGATCAACCGGCCACTGAGCAGCAGGTCCTTGGTCAGGGCCACTCCCAGCAGATCCACCATGCGCGCGGTGTTGGCGATCGAAAGGCAGTTGCCCAGCGTGCGCGACACCGGCACGCCAAAACGGGCGCGATCCGAACAGACGCGGAAGTCGCAGGCCAGCGCGATGGCGCAGCCGCCGCCCACCGCGGCGCCGTCGACTTCGGCAATGGTCGGCATGGGCAGCCGCTCGATGCGGTCGATCACGGCGTCGAGGCGGCGTTCGTAAGCGATGCCGGCTTCGCCGTTGGCAAACTCCCGGAACTGCGAGATGTCGGTGCCGGCCGCAAAAGCGCCCCCGGCTCCGCGTATGATGAGCACACGCACGTCGCCGGCCGCTTCGGCCGTGTCGCACGCCGCGACCAGCGCGTCGTACATGTCCCACGTGAGCGCGTTGCGCGCCTCGGGACGATTGAACGTCACCACTCCGACGGATCCGTTGATGTCCCAATCCAGGTTGCTCGAAGGCATAGTAGTTCTCGATACGACGCAGGTCATGGCCGGCCCGTATTGCGCGATGTTACTGGCAGACATGGGCGCCCGTGTGATCAAAGTGGAGCCGCCGGCCGGCGACTCCACGCGCCTCATGGCCGGCAGCCACGGCAGTGACAGCGCCGCCTTCAACGCCGTGAACCGCGGCAAGCTCGGCATCGTGCTCGATCTCACCAAGGACAAGGGCCGCGAGGTGTTCACCCGGCTGGCGCGCGGCGCCGACATCCTGGTCGAGAACTACCGGCCGGGCGTGATGGCCAAGCTCGGCCTCGACTACGCCCGGTTGTCGGCCGAGAACCCGAGACTGATCTACGCCTCGATCTCGGGACACGGCCAGACCGGGCCATGGGCGCAGAAGGGCGGCTTCGACCTGATCGCCCAGGGGCTGTCGGGCATCATGTCGGTGACCGGCACGCCGGGCGGGCCGCCGGTGAAGGCAGGCTTGCCCCTCACCGATCTCGGTGCCGGGCTGTTTGCCACCATCGGCATCCTCGGCGCCTTGCATCACCGCGCGCAATCCGGCCGCGGCCAACACGTCGACACCTCGCTCGTCGACGCCGGTCTCGCCATGTCGGTTTGGGAAGTCACCGACTACGTCGCCACCGGGAAGATCCCTGGCCCCATCGGCTCGGCCCACCGGCTGACGGCTCCCTACCAGGCATTCCATTGCGCCGACGGCTACATCACGATCGGCGCCGCCAACGACCGCAACTTCGCCAAGCTGACGACGGTACTCGGCCATCCGGAGTGGGCGGCCGATCCGCGGTTCACCACCAACACCCTTCGCGTGCGCAATCTCAAGGAACTTGCTGCCCTAATCGACGGCGTCACCGCCACCGCGCCGCGCGCCGACTGGCTGGCGCGGCTCGACGCGGCCGGCATCCCCTGCGGCCCCATCCTGAACTACGAAGAGGCGCTGGCCACGCCGCAGGCCGTGGCCAGGGAGATGACGACGGAAGTGGACCACCCCATCCTGGGACGGCTGCGAACGATGGGCACGCCCATCAAGATGTCGGAGACGCCCCTCGACCCGCACCGGCGCGCGCCCATGCTGGGCGAACACACCGACGATGTGCTGGCCAGTGCCGGCTACAGCGGCGACGAGATCGAACAACTGCGCTACGCCGGCGCCGCGCTGTAGGGCAACGTGTGCCGGTCAGGTCCAGATTACCGGCGCCCCGTACGGCTCGATGGCGCGATCGTGCGAGACGAGCGTCGCCTTCTCGACCAGGGCCTGCGCCACCAGCATCCGGTCGAAGGGGTCGCCGTGGTGCGGCGGCAAGGCAAGCAACCGCTCGGTGTGAGCGAGCGACACCGGCAGTTCGGTGAAATCGTCGGCCGCGACCAGGAGCCGGAACTTCCCGTCGAGCCGCAGGCGGCCGAGCGCGGTCTTGATCGAGGCCTCCCAGCCGGAGACGGCGCTCACCCACACGATGTCGGCGGTGGCAATGGCCTTGCGGGCGTCGCGGCCCAGCCGGCGATCATCGATCTGCCACCACAGCACCACGTGGGTGTCGAGCAGCAACCTCAATCACGGTCTCCGTTGAACGCCGCCTGCAAGTCGGCGGGTAACGGCGCATCGAAATCGTCGCTGATCCAGACCTTGCCCTTTGCCCCGCCAGGCTTCCGGCGGGCGGTCTCGCGGAACGCCACCAGCTTCGCCAGGGGCTTACCCGCCTTGGCAATGATGATCTCCGCACCGCCAGAGGCCTCGTCCACCAGTGCCGACAAGTGGGTCTTCGCCTCGTACAGATTCATCAGCTTCCCCATGGGACGACGATACCGCCGTCGCAATGATTGGTCAAGTTGGTCAAGCCTAATTCGGCCGGTCCTGATTGGATCGCCGCGTGCAAAGTGTGAGATCGTGAAGCCACCCCTGTGCCCACTGGCAGTCATCTCATGAACAAATTCCGGATCGTCCTTGTCCTTCTTGTCTCCGTCATCGTCACCGCCGCGCTCGCCGCACAAGGCATGCGCGGCGGCAGCCAGGTCGCGCCCGGCCAGGAGTGCCCGCCCGGTACCACCGAGACGCGGCCGGGCAACTGCCAGGCGCCCTCGGAGCCGCCGCCGAGCATCATCGACTACCGGCCGCGCTCGACCCTGGTGACCGTCGAACACAAGGTGCCGAAGGCGAAGTTTCCGGTCATCGACGTGCACGGCCACCCCGGCAACCTCACGACGCCGGAGGCCATCAACCGCGTCATCGGCGTCATGGATTCGCTCAACCTCAAGGTGATGCTGGTCGCCGAGAACGTCTCGGGCCCGCGCCTCACCAGCACGCTCGCGGCCCTCAACGCCAGCCCCCACAAGGAACGCTTCCGCGTCCTCGCCGGCGTCGACTTCCGCAACGTCGGGCCCGAATGGGGCGCCAAGGCCGCCGCGCAGCTCGAGGCCGACATCAAGGCCGGCGCGATTGGCGTTGGCGAGGTCGGCAAGCAGTTCGGCCTCCGCACCACCAAGCCCGACGGCTCGCGCCTCAAGGTCGACGATCCGCAACTGGATCCGCTGTGGCAGGCGTTCGCCCGGCTCGACGTGCCGGCGTTCATCCACACCGCCGAACCCCAGGAGTTCTTCCAGCCGCAGGACTTCAAGAACGAACGCTGGCTCGAGCTTTCGCTGTTCGCCGACCGCCGCAACAACCAGCCCGGCCAGGTGACGTTCGAACACCTGATCGCCGAGCGCAACAACGTGTTCCGCAAGCATCCCAGGACGCGGTTCGTCGCCGCCCACTTCGGCTGGCATGCCAACGACCTGGCACGCGCGGCGAAGATGCTCGACGAGTTCCCCAACGTGACGATTGAAGCCGGCGCGATCCTCTACGACCTGGGCCGCCAGCCGCGCGCCGCCCGCGAGTTCTTCGTGAAGTACGCCGACCGCATCATGTTCGGCAAAGACTCGTTCCAGCCGAACGAGTATCCGTACTACTGGCGCGTGTTCGAGACCGCGGACGAATACTTCGACTACTACCGCGACTACCACGCGTTCTGGAAGCTGTACGGGATGTCACTGCCGGACGATGTGCTGAAGAAGGTGTATTACAAGACCGCGCTGAAGGTCTTCAAGGGATTGCCGCAAACCGGCTGGCCGCAATAAGCGTGGAGGCAACCCCGGAAGGGATTGCCTCCACTTCTCATCGTTGCCCGGAGGTGGGCGGCAAGACCGGCACGAGGCTGAAGGTCATGCTCGTGTACATCATCTCTTCCCATGTCTGATCGCCCCAATACACATCCTTGCTCGGGTCGGGATTCGACTTGTTCGCGGGCGAGTTGTCGTACCAGGCCTTCGCCTGGATCTTGGTGCCGGCCGGCAGCTTGAACGGCTCGCGGAACACGTACTCGTGCTGCCAGTTGAAGTCGTACTTCGGCACCGACAGGATGACCTCGCGGCGGCCATCCGGATACACCGCCTCGTAGTGCCACTTCTTGCCGCGCACGTGCGTGTGCGGAATCAGGCTGTAGAGCATGATCTCGCGGTTGATCGTCATCTCGGCCTCGACCAGGTGGTCGGCGGCGCGCGGCGGAATGTGCAGGCTGCCGTTGATCAGCTGCGCGGTGAGCAGCGCCGTGCGCGGCGGCGCCGGCGCGAACCTGAGGGCAACCCTCGTGCGATCGGTGGTCGGCTCACCCGTCGGCGTGTAGTGCATCTGCAGCACGATTGAATGGCCGGCCGGCAGGCGCATGGCCATGCCGTCGCGGAAGCGGCGAACCGCGTTGCCGGGCACATAGCCGCCAATCGACGGGCCCGTGCCGCGCAGGCGCGGACGATCGTTCGGGCCGGGCGGGACGCGCTGTTCCGGCGGCAACTGCGCGCCGCCGGTCTGGCCGGCCGGAATCTCGGTGCAGCAGGCAAAGCTGAACAGCGGCGGCGGCCGCACGGCGTTGCCCGCCGGCGGGGCCGGCGGCGGGACGGGCGCGGCGCCGGGCGCCGGCTGCGGCGCCCGGGTCGACATGATGATGTGATGCACCGCCTTGGGATTGCCCGGCTTGATCTCCCACGCCTGGATCCAGCGGTCTTCGGGGAAGTTGGCCGGGATTTCCAGGTACTGGTACGGCACGGTGCCGGTGGCCGGCAACGGGTAGTCCTCCTGCATCGACAGCACGACGTCGGGTTTGCCGATGGTCCACCCATCGGTGTAGACCGGCGCGGCCGGCAGGTCGGCGGCGTTGCCTTCCGGCGCGCCGGCACTCACCCATTTCGCGATGATCGCCTTCTGCGCGTCGGTGAGATGCCGCTCGTTGGCAAACTTGCCGTACGCGGGATCGGCGTGCCACGGCGGCATGGTGCCATCGGCCACCTTGGCGGCGATCGATCGCGCCCACGGGCGGGCGTCCTGGTAAGTCAGCAGCGACATCGGCGCGATGTCGCCGGGACGATGACAACTGGTGCAGTTCGCAAACAAGATGGGGGCCACGTCCCTGGTGAAGGTGGGTGCCGCGGATTGCGCGGCCGCCGGCGCTGCCAACCACACGAGAACGATCGTGCTTGCGGCGATCTGCTTCATCTGTCGTCTCCTCTAGCGCTGCTCGACGGGAATCCAAGTCTGCGGATACGCCGGGCCAGTATAGTCGGCACGCGGCCGGATCAAGCGGTTGTTGGCCAGCTGCTCCAGGACGTGTGCAGTCCAGCCCGAAATGCGGCTAACCGCGAAAATGGGCGTGTACAGGTCGATCGCGATGCCCATCGTGTAATACGTGGACGCCGAATAGAAATCAACGTTCGGGTACAGCTTCTTCTCGGCCTTGACCAGGGCCTCGATCCGCTCGCTCATCTCGAACCAGCGGGTGTTGCCGGCCTTCTGCCCCAGCTCCTTCGACATCTGCCGCAAGTGCGTGGCCCGCGGATCTTCGGTGTGATAGACGCGATGGCCGAAGCCCGAGATCTTCTCCTTGCGCGCGAACTTCCCCTTCACGAACGCGTCGATCCGCTCGCCCGGGGCGTCCTGGCCAATCTCGATCAGCATCTTCATGACCTCGGCGTTGGCACCGCCGTGCAGCGGGCCCTTCAACGTGCCGATGCCGGCGACGATGGCGGAGTGGATGTCGGTGAGGGTGGCCGCGGCCACGCGGGCTGCAAAGGTCGAGGCGTTCAGCTCGTGGTCGGCGTGCAGCGTCAGGGCAATGTCCATGGCGCGAATCGACGTCGCATTCGGCCGCGTGCCGAAGAGCATGTAGAGGAAGTTGGCCGCATGACCCATGGCCGGGTCGGGCGCAATCGGCCCGCCGCCCTGCTGCATGCGGCCCCAGGTGGCCACCAGGCTCGCGATCTGGCCGGTCAGCCGCACCGCCTTGCGATAGGACGCGGCCGGCGAGTTGTCGTGGGCGTCGCGGTCGTAATGCCCCAGCGCCGACGTCAGCGTCCGCAGGGCGTCCATGCCGTCCGACGCCGGCAGCATGTTCATCAGCCGGATGATGGCCTCGGGCAGCGGCCGGGCGGCGGCCAGTTGCGACTGCAGGTCGCCGAGCTCGGCGCGATTCGGCAGCCGGCCGTGCCACAGCAGGTAGCAGGTCTCCTCGAAGGTCGCGTGCCGCGCCAGGTCGTGGATGTCGTGACCGCAATACGCGAGCACGCCGCGATCGCCGTCGAGGAAACAAATTCGTGAGGACGTCGCGACGACGTCTTCCAGTCCGCCCTTGGGTTTTGCCTCTGCTGCCATGGGCTAAATCTTACCGCGTCCCCACCCGCCGGCCCCGGCCCGGTTCCGGAGTATGCTGAGGCCCCCTGAAGGAGGGCTTCGCATGGCAGTCCAGTCCTATAAGAACCACGTTCGGTGGCTCCCGGCGTTTCATTTCTTTGCTGCTCCGGTGCTCTTGCTCCACACGATCAACGAGGGACGTCACCTCTATGCCAACCCGTCGCGCAGCACCGCGTTTGCCTTCGTCGTGGCAGCCGCGATTCTGACCGTCGCGTTCCTCGCCCGCATACAGGCGTTGACGGCGCAAGACCGCCTGATCCGGCTCGAGATGCGGCTGCGGCTGCAGCCGTTGCTGCCGGCGGACCTGTATGCCCGCTTCAACGACTTGACCGTGCCTCAGCTTGTCGCGCTTCGCTTCGCGAGCGACGGCGAAATGACGGAACTGGTGCGCACCGTGTTGAAGGACGGCACCAAGCAGGCCGACATCAAGAAGATGATCAAGGACTGGCAACCGGACTTCGTCAGGGTCTGACCCGGCCGCTGATCGCGCTCGGGGCATGGCAACGGAGTACACTGGATCCGTTCGCCATGCCCACATCTTTGCAGACCCTGACCACCCCTGAAGAGCTGGACCGCGCCCTCGAACAGTCGTCGCAGCGTCCGGCCGTGATCTTCAAGCACAGCCCGACCTGCGGCATCAGCGCCCAGGCGTTCGAATCCATTTCCGAGTGGTTGAGGGGCGAGGTCCCGGATGCCGACTTCTATCTCGTGCCGGTGCCGGCCGGCCGTGCGCTCTCGACGCAGCTGTCGCAGAAGTTCGGGATTCGTCATGAATCGCCGCAGGTGATGGTGATCGACGGCGGCGAGGTGACGTGGCACGGCTCGCACTTCCGCGCGACGGCAAGTGCGATTGCCGCCGCGCTCGACAAGCTTGCGGCCGTTACTTCGGCTCGGGAATAGGCTTCCCGCTCAGGTCGACAAAGGTGATGTTCGTGAAGGCGCCCAACTGGTCTTTCACCTTCGCGTAGTCACCGACGATCACCACCACCGAGTCCTCGGAACCCAACAACATCTCGGCGCCGGTCTTGATGGCCTCGGCCGACGGCTGTGAAATCTGGCGCTGGAACGTCTCGGGGTAATCCTTGGGCAGGCCGAACGTGTTGACGGTGTTGACCGTGCCGGCCAGGCCGGCCTGCGTGGCGTTCTGGATCAGGAACAGGCCGCGCGAGTACTGCTTGGCATCGGCCAGTTCCTCGGCCTCGGGTCCGCCGGCGCGCAGCTTGTCGATCTCGGCGTAGATCTCCTTCAGGGTCGCGCCGGTCACGTCGTTGCGGACGTCGGCCGCGGCGCGGTAGAAACCGCCTTCGGCCATGGCCTGGAACTGCGACTGCGGCGAATAGGTGTAGCCCTTTTCCTCGCGGATGTTGCGCACCAGCCGCGAGTCGAACGCCGCGCCGTAGATCTGGTTGGCCAACTGCAGCGTGTACCACCGCGCATCGTCGCGGCGGGTGGTGAAGTTGCCGACTGAAATCGACGACTGCACGCTGTTGGGACGCTGGACGAACACCAGCCGTCGGCCCTTGAGCGTTGGCATGACCGGCGCCTTCGCCTCCGGAACGGCGGCCCGCGCCCAGCTGCCAAACGCCTGCTCGGCGGCGGCAAACACCGTTTCGGGCGCAACATCACCAACCACGACCAGAAACGCGTTGTTCGGCCGGTAGTAGGTTGAGTGATAGCCGGCAATGGCCGCGCGGTCGATGGCCGGCAGGCTTTCCAGGGTCGGCCCCGTGCGGGCGTAGGGATGCTCGCCAAACAGCGACTGGCGGAACACCTTGTTTGATACGAACTGCGGCGACGCCATCTGCGCCTGGAGCTGCTGCGCGGTGTTGGCCTTGAGCAGGTCAACCTCGGATTGCGGGAACGACGGGTTGCGGACGACGTCGGACAGAAGCGCCATCATCCGCGGCATCGACTCCGACAGGCCCCGCATCTGGAAGGTGGTGGAGTCCTGGCCGGCAAATCCCGACAGCGTGGCACCCATGGCAAACACTTCGCGCTTGATCTGCTCGCTCGTGCGCGTGGCGGTGCCTTCCTGGGCGGTGTCGGCGACAAACTGCGCGAGTCCGCCCTTGCCCGCCGGGTCGAGGGCCAGGCCCGCCTTCACGGTGAGCATCGCCGAGATCTTGGGAACGGTGGCGTAACGGACGGCGATGACCTGGAGGCCGTTGGCCAGCGTGCGCTCCACGCGCGGCGGCGGCGCAAAGGGCTTCTCGGGGCCGACTTCGGGTTTGGGCAGCGCCTGCGCCAGGACCGACCCGGCCAGTGCGACCGTAGCCAGCGCGGCGATCGAGGCAAGACGGAGCGTGCGGCGAATCATCGGACCCCTCCCTGCGTCGGCTTCGCGGCCGGGCGGCTGTCGATCGACGTGCGGTTGGCGGGCACGAGCCAGCGGCCGGCCGCCGCCTTCACGTCGTCCGCGGTGACCTTCTCCAGCTCACCGAGGATGGTGTTGATGCGGCCCGGGTCGTCATCAAACAGCGCAAAGGCCGCCATCAGGTTGGCGCGGCCGAATCGCGGCATGCCGCCGCTCTCCAGCTCGTCGAGGAAGCCCGAACGAATCGTGGTCTTGGCCTGTTCCAGCTCGGCCGGCGTGATGCCCTTCTCGCGCACGTCGGCCAGCACGCTTTCAATCGCGGCCAGCACCTGGTCGGCGGTCTTGTCGTTCAGGTAGTCGACCCGCATCGTGTAGAGCATGGGGCCCTTCATGTCGAAGTTGCTGCCCAGGAAGTTGAAGCCGCCCTGCGACGACACCGCCAGGCGTTCGTCGCGCACGAGCTTGCGGTACATCCGCGCGCTGTCGTCGCTGTTTAACAGCGGGTCGAGCACGCTCAGCGCGAAGAAGTCCTTGGTAAACCGCACCGGCAGGTGCCACGCCGCGGCGAGCGCCGGCGTGCGCGCCAGCTTGTCTTCGCGCGTGAACTGCCTGGTCGCCGTTTGCGGCGGCTCGGAGATGTCGGCCGGGGCCGGGAGCGGCTGGCGCGGGATCGACCCGAAGTGCTTCCCGGCCAGGCGCCGCACTTCGGCCGCGGTGGTGTCGCCCACCACCACCAGCACGGCGTTGTTGGGCGCGTAGTAGGTCTTGAAGAAGCCGCGGACGTCTTCGAGCGTCGCCGCCTCGAGCTCCTTGAGGTCGCCGTAGAAGTTGTGCGCGTTGTGCCAGTTGGTGTTGGCGCGCTCCCAGATGTCGAGCCACTCGAACCCGCCGTGCGGCTGGTTGAGCACGTTCACGCGCACTTCCTCACTGACCACGTTCTGCTGGTTCTTGAGGTTCTCGGCGCTGACGTCGAGCGACCGCATGCGGTCG
>CAYGMD010000120.1:0-13614 GCA_964350785.1 uncultured Acidobacterium sp.
CGGCGTCGACAACTTGATCGCGGCCGCGACACCGGAAACCAGGCCGCCGCCGCCCGCCGGCACCAGCACGGTGCCGACGTCCGGGCACTGCTCGAGGATCTCCAGGCCGGTGGTTCCCTGGCCGACCACGATCAGGCGGTGATCGAACGGCGGTACCATGGTGAGCCCGCGCTCGCGCGCTTCCTGCTCGGCCCGCGCCTGGCGTTCGAGCGACGTGGTCCCCGCCATGATCACTTCGGCGCCGTAGCTCTTGCAGCCCTCGACCTTGACCGCGGGGGCGGTGGTGGGCATGACGATCACCGCCGGCGCGCCCAGCGTGCGCGCCGCCAGCGCAACGGCCTGGCCGTGATTGCCGGATGAATACGTGATCACGCCGCGCTTCAGCTGCTCGGGCGACAGCTGCGCGATCATGTTGAACGCGCCGCGAATCTTGAACGCGCCCATCGGCTGCAGGTTCTCGCACTTGAGCAGCAGGCCGTCCACCTCGATCAGCGGGGTGTAGACGGCGGCCGATTCAATGCGCGTGCGGGCCGCGCGGATTTCATCGAGCGTAACGAATTCCATGAAGGTCCTCGGCGGCACTAAAGTGCCGCCCTTCTGGCGTGCTCAGGCACTACTTCCTTCGCATTTGCGCGAATTGATCGCCGGCGTTGTACTTCGGCATCTCGGGTTGCGCGGCAATGCGCCAGCCCAACTGGGCCAGCACCTTCAAGTCGTCGACGCCGCCGCTGAAGTCCCACGCCGGGTCGTACTGGTCGGTCGGCTGATGGTAGTCCTTGCCGTTGTACTCTTCCTGCTTCTTGAGCAGCGCCGCCCCGTTCGGGCCGGTGAACTCCTTCGGCTCGCTCAGCGACAGCGCCGGCACGCCGGCCTTCGCGAACGGGAAGTGATCCGAGCGGAAGAAGTAACCGCGCTCCGGATGCGTGTCGGCGCCCAGCGTCCGGCCGCGCTCTGTCAGGATGGCGGCAACCATCGGACCGAGCGTCGAGCGGTCCGAGCCGAGCTGCACCATGTCTTTCGTCGGCCCAAGGTAGTTGACGCCGTCGACGTTGATGTTGGCGGCAATCTTGTCCATGGGCATCGGCGGGTTGGCGGCGAGGAAGCCCGACCCGAGCAGGCCCGACTCTTCGGCCGTGACGAATGCGAAGTAGATGGACCGCCCCGGCTTCTGCGGCGACTTCGCGAACGCCTTGGCAATCTCCAGCAGCCCGGCGCAGCCCGACGCGTTATCGTAGGCGCCGTTGAAGATGCGGTCGGCGCCCGTCGCGTCGGTCGGCAGCGGCGCGCGCACGCCGAAGTGATCCCAGTGCGCGCTGTAAACCACGGCCTCTTCGGGATTGGTGCCCTTCAGCACGCCGATGACATTCGGCGCCGTCTTGCGCGACGACCGCTGCATCAGCGTGGCGGCCGCCTTGGTGTTGATCGCCACCGCCTTGAAGCCGCGCTTGCTGGCCGCTTCGCGCAGCGTGTCGAGGTTGCGTCCGCCGCGGCGCGCGAGATCCTTCGCCGCCGCGTTGGTGATCCAGCCCTTGATGCCCAAGGCGGGTACCCCGGCCTGCGGCGGCAGCGAATACTGCGTGCCGCTCCAGGACGACTGCACCACCTGCCACGGATAGGTCGCCGATTCGTCGGTGTGGATCAGCAGTGCGCCCGCGGCGCCCTGCCGGGCGGCCTCTTCGTACTTGTAGGTCCACCGGCCGTAGTACGTGAGCGCGGGTCCGCCAAACAGCGTGGGCTCGTCGGCGGGCGCGGGCGGATCGTTGACCATGATCATCACCCACTTGCCCTTCACGTTCACGCCCTCGTAGTCGTTCCACTTCAACTCCGGCGCGTTGATGCCGTAGCCGACGAACACCACGTCGCCCTGCACCTGCACGCGCGGCTTCTCCAGGCCCGACGTCGCGACCACGTCGGTGTAGTAGCGGTAGGTGTTGCCGGGCACGCTGATCACGAAATTGCGCTCGACCACCGATTCGACGATGGGGACCTGCTGGAAGTAGGTGCCGTCCGGCGCGCCGGGGGCAATACCGATGGCTTCCAGTTGCTTGGCGAGGTATTCCGTCGCTTTCACGCCGCCAGGCGTGGCCGGGGCGCGGCCCTCGAATTCGTCCGACGCCAGCACCTTGATGTGGCTGACCAGCGAGTCGGCCGTGATTTCATTCTCGGCCGGCGTCGGCGGCGGGGGCGGCGGGGCCGGCTGCGTACAGGCAGTAACGAGAATCAGCAGGCTGGCGATCGTCAGGAACTTTGGCACGTTGGCACCCTGCACTTTTGGCACTTTTGGCACCTTAGGCACCTTAGGCACCTTAGGCACTTCGTTATTCGCTATTCGTTCTTCTCTCGCTGGGCGTTGCGATATTCCTCGACCAGCCGGGCCACGCTGGGCACGACACCCGCCTGCGTCGGCGACCAGCCCAGCGCGCGTGCCTTCGGGCTGCGCACCTTCTGATCGAGCGCCAGGCAATCGGCATAGTCGCCCAGCTTCTTGCGCGCCTCGGCCATCGGCATGTAGCGGATGTCGGGCTTCTGGGGGACCTGCCCCGCGATCGCCTCGACGATGTCGCTGACCTTCTCGTCGGCTTCGTCGTTCGCGTGGAAGATGCCGGCGGCCAGCGGCGCTTCGAGAATCCGGACGTACAGGTCGCCCAGGTCGTGGTCGTAGACACACGGCCAGCGGTTCTTTCCGGGCCCAACGACGCGAACAATGCCATTGAGGGCGTCCCTGATGAGGTCCGAGACAATCCCGCGGCCGCCGCCGTAGACAATGCCGGGCCGGATGACGACCGGCCGGAGCGCGGACGAGGCCGCGGCCAGCACCAGGTCTTCGTGGGCGGGCCGCCAGGCCACATGGGCCGGGGGATCGAGCGGCGAGTCTTCTTCCGCCGCCCGGGCCGTGCGCCCCAGGACCCACACGCCGGAGGTGTAGAGAAACGCCCGGGCCTTGCCGTCCAACGTCATGGCGTCGCGCTGGGCCGCCAGCATCGTCTCGAGGGCCAGGCGATCGACCTGGACGCCCCGGGGCGACGATTCAAAGGCCGTGTGAACCACGGCGTCGGTCGCCTTCAGCAGCGGCACGTACAGGTTGGGCAGGCCGAGTTCGGCAATGACCGGCGTGGCCCCCTTGGCGCGCAATTTTTCGGCTTTTTGCGGATCGCGGGCGATGGCCGTAACCCGGTGGCCGCCCTTGATCATCGCGTCGAGTACTGCCGACCCGATGTAGCCGGTGGCGCCCGTCAAGAATATGTGCATCAACTCCCCGAATCAGACAGAGAGATATTGTAGTCGACCGCCACGCCGTCTCGATACGTCGCCCCGGGCCGCTGCGGTACGCGATTTGCCTATCAAGGGCGGCGCATGACACAATCCGTAGGTTGGGACTGTTCCCAGCCGCGGAGCCGATTACTGGACCTGAATGAGCAAAGACGATCTGATTGACATGCAAGGCACGGTCGTTGCCGTGCATAGCGGTGGCCTCTACCGAGTGCAGGTGGATGCCGGACACGAAGTGCTTGCGCAGCTGAGTGGACGGATGCGGCGTTTCCGCATCAAGGTGGTTCCTGGCGACCGGGTGACGGTTGGTATCTCCCCTTACGACCCTCAACGCGGCATCATTACCTTCCGCGCCCGCTAGGGCGTAAGTTCGAGAAGACTTGAATCCAAACTCTGCTTCACCTCGAAGACCCGGCCGGCGCCGGTCCGGTGGCGGCGGCGGCCGCGGCGGTCGCCGCGGCTCCTCCAGCGCACCCAGCTTCCGCCCCGCGGCGCCCCTGCCCGACCTGCCGTGGATCATCGTCGACGCCGACGCGCCGCCGACCCCGTTCGACGAGCTGGGCTTCGACCCGCGGCTCGAGGCGGGGTTCCGCTCCCTCGGCTTCGAGGGTACGCGGCCCGTGCAAGGCGCGGTGATCCCGCTCGCGCTCGACGGCGACGACGTGATCGCGTGCGCCGAGACGGGCACCGGCAAGACCCTGGCGTTTGCCGCCCCCATTCTGGAACTGCTGCTCACCGAACAGCCCGGCTACGGCGACCCCGCGCGCGAGGCCTTTACCCGCGCGTTGATCCTGGCCCCGACCCGCGAGCTGGCCGTGCAGATTGAAGACTCCCTCGTCGGCCTGACGTATCACACGCCGGTGACCACCGCCCCGGTGTTCGGCGGCGTGGAAATGGGTCCGCAGGAACGCGCGCTGCAGGCCGGGGTCGACATCATCGTCGCCACGCCGGGCCGGCTGATGGACCACATGCGCCACAGCACCACCGACCTGGTGCGGGTGCAGTTCCTGGTCCTGGACGAGGCCGACCGCATGATGGACATGGGCTTCTGGCCCGACGTCCAGAAGATCATGTCGGCGCTGCCGCCCGATCGCCAGACGCTGCTCTTCTCGGCCACGCTCCCGGGCGAGATCCAGCGCATGGCGAAAGAGATGTTGCGTTCGCCCAAGTACGTGCAGGTGGGCAAGCAGGGCGGCGCGGCGCGCACGATCGATCACCAGATGGTGCAGGTTGAAAGCGGCGCCAAGACCGACTGGCTCGCGAACTTCGCCAAGCGCGACGCCGACGGCCCGGTGCTGGTGTTCGTGCGCACCAAAATCGGCGCCGACCGGGTCTCGCGCCACCTCGTGGCGAAGGGCATTCGCGCGGCCGCGCTGCACGCGGATCGCACCCAGCAAGAACGGCTGTCGGCGGTCGAAGGATTTCGCTCGGGGAAGCATCCCGTGCTGGTGGCCACCGACATCGCCGCGCGCGGCCTCGACATCGAGGGCATCGCCCACGTCATCAACTTCGAGGTGCCCGACTCACCCGATACCTACGTGCATCGCGTGGGCCGCACCGGGCGCTCGGGCGCATCCGGTCACGCCGTGACCCTCGTGTCGCCGAGCGAACAGCGCAACTGGAGCGCTGTGGAGGCTGCCATTGGATTCCGGGCCCGTTAACTCGCCGGCCGTCATCCGCTTCCTGTCGTGCCGGTGGCGCAAGCCCGCCGAAGACGGGGTGCCCGACCACTGCACGCACCGTGACGTGCTGCCGATGGCCGGCAAGGAAGGCTTCAGCGCCGACTCGTGGTGCGCGGACTGCGCGCTCTACAAGGCGAAGCGAACGCCGCGCAAGCGCGACGAGCAGCAGCCGTCACAGCCGGGCCAGCAGCAAGACGACTGGCGCTATCGTTACTGAGGAGACGCGATGAGCCCGATCTACAAGGGCGACTCGTCCGACAAGGAGGCTTTTCTCCGGGAACTCGAAGCCCGGCAACGCCTTCACGAATTTCCGCCCCAGGTCGTCATCGAGACGACCGCCGCGTGTAACCTCACCTGCGCCCATTGCCGTCACGACGCGATGGCCCGCCCCGTCGGCCACATGCCGATGGCGCTGTACCGCAAGATCATCGACGAGATTGCCGCGCGCGCTCCCCACACCGAGGTCTGGCCGACGTTTTACGGGGAAGCCTTCCTCCTCGACTACCGGCTCTTCTACATGCTCCAGTACGCGAAACGGCGCGGCCTGACCAACCTCGTGCTCAACACCAACGGCACTCGGTTCACGGCCGAAGTGGCGGAGTGGGTGATCGAGTCCGGTCTCGACCTGGTGATGTTCAGTCTCGACGGCTTTTCGCCCGCGGTCTTCGAAAGCATTCGTGTCGGCGCCCATCGCGACGAGGTCTTTGCCAATGTCGAGCGCCTGCTGGCGATCAAGGCCCGCCGCAGGGCGACGACGCCACGGGTCGAGGTCCAGTATTCGATGATGGACACCAACGAGCACGAAGTCGACCAGTTCCGCGAGTACTGGTTGTCGCGCGGTGCCGACGTCAAGATTCGCGAGAAGCTCAGTTGGGGCGGTACGGTCGGCGCCGACAACCTCGACGGGCACATGCACCGCATCGCCTGTCCCTGGGCGCTGCGGACGTGCGCCATCCATTGGAATGGCGACATGGTCGCGTGCGCCGTGGACTACGAAGGCCGGTTCGTGGCCGGCAACGTGAGCACCGGGAGCATCGGCGCGATCTGGACGGGCCCGCACCGCGTTCTCGAGCGGCAGCACCTGGCGCACGACTTCGCCGGCATGCCCGCGCCGTGCCGGGACTGTCTCGACTGGCAGGTCGCCGGTGGCGCCGAGCACTACCAGGCGCCAGCGAGGCCGCGATGACCGCTGACACTGACGCCGGCGCGATTGTGATGACGGCTCAGGCCCTGGCGCCGAATCCCGCCAGCGAAGCCGAGATGGCCGAGTGGAAGCAGCTGGTCGCGCGGGCGCACGCCGAACGGCGCCCGCTGCACCTGCGCTACTTCGGCAGCGCGAACCAGATTGCCGGCTATCGCTTGTTCTACATGCTGCAATACGCCAAGGAGGCTGGCGTCGATCGGGTCGCGCTGCACTCGGACGGTCTCTTCTGGATTGACGAAGCCACCGACTGGCTCGCCGAATGCGGCGTGGACGAGATTGTGCTGGAAACGGCCGGCACCTTGCCGCCGGCGCTGGCCGGGCGAGTCGCCGCACTGGCGGGGCGCAAGGATCATCAGACGGCCGTCATGGTCAGGCCGCGGCTGGGCTAGTCCGAAAATTCCTTCGCCAGTTCGACCCACTCGCCCTGCGGCGCCAGCCGCTCGTACGCGCGCCAGTGGGCCCGGGCATCGATCGACCGCCCCATCTTCTCGAGCGTGACCGCCAGGTAGAAGTGCGCATCGGCGTAGCTGTTGTTCAAGGCCAGCGCTTCGCGGTACGACGCCTCGGCCTCGCCGTAATGGGCGTGGTCGTGATGAATGTTGCCGAGGTTGAAGTGCGCCTCGAAGTACGACGGGTCGAGCACGATGGCGCGCTCGTACAACGCCTGCGCCTCGGCCAGCTCATCGCGCGAGTAGCGGATGTTAGCGAGGTTGATGAGCGCCGCCACCAGGTCGGGATCCTCCTCGAGCGCGCGGCGGTAGGCCTTGACGGCCTCATCCACCCGCTCCGGCGTGCCATCGTCCAGGAGCGAGCCCATCAGGAAGTACTGCTCGGCGCTGGATAACTCCCTGACGCCGCTGGCGGGGCCAAAGGTGCCAGAGGTGCCAAAGGTGCCAGGGGTGCCAAGGGTGCCAAGGGTGCTGGTGCCGGTGCCGGCGCGAGACTTCAAGTCGATGATTCTTGCCGGTTGAGCGTCGAGGCGAAAGTCGAAGGCCAACTGGCCGACGCGGGACGCCTGCAGGCTGCGCAGCGCGGCGCGAAAGGCGACGCCCTGCTGCAGTTCGCCCGCCATCTGCCGCATCGTCGTGAGGTCGGCGAAGCCGAAGAAGGTGTCGGCGTTGTTCTTGAACGCCGGCTTGACCAGGCCGCACTTCTCCATGTAGCGCAGGTGGTCGAGGCGCAGCGCCGGGTACATGGCGAGCACGTCTTTCAGGCCGTAGTGCTGGGTGCGGCGCTCGGCCACGGCGGGCTGGCCCGTCAGGCGGCAGAACTCGTCTTCGCTGAGCACGCGAATGCGGCCCGGCGTCTCGGCATTGATTTGAGCGACGCGCCGCAGTTTCTGGTTCTGGGTACTGGTGTCGTCGAGGAGCACGGACAGGTCCGGGGCGCCGTCGGGATAGCTGGCGGCGCCGACGACCAGCAGCGAGGTACGCACCGTCACCTCTTCGTCGGTCGCGCCGCCAAGCTGATCGACCAGCGTCCGCGCTTCCTTGCGGCCAAACGACCAGAGCTTGCCCGAGAAGACAACGGTCTCGCCGCGAAGCGGTGGTGCGTTCGGGGGATCGAATGGCAGTTCAGGCATCGATCGCCTTCACGATACAACAGGAGGCCGACGGCTGGCGACAATAACCCGCGCCGTCGGAGGGCCTGTTCACGGACGCGCCACCAACCACGGCCGCAACACTTGGTCGGCCAGGAACCTCGACCCCCTCGGCGTCAGGTGGCCGGTATCGAGGGCCAGCGGATCCCGATCCTGGAGCCACCAGTGGAAATGCGTGGAACAAGACGACGGCGAGGACAGCGAGGCCGCGAAGGCCGTCGACGTCGGGTCGACAGGTTGAGGCGGCGATGGTCACGGCCGCCCAAACACCACAAACGCGGGCGCGCCACCCGGTTCCGTCACGACCGCGTCGCGCTGCCAGCCGGCCTGGTCCAGCACCGCGGCCAGGGGGTCGTCGATCGCCACAATGGCCTTTGCGCCAGGCGCGAAGACCTGCACCGACGCCGACTGCGGGTCCAGCGGCAAGGGCGCGGCTGGCGCACCCGCGATGGTCTGCGCGTAGAAACGCCAATACACGTCCGCGTATGGGATGCTGCGGCTCACGTAGACCTGGCCCGACGCCGGCGGGTGCCGCATGACCTCCACCAGCGCGCCGCGGAGATTCCCGCCATACCAGGTGCTCGAACGTTCCCGATACGGCCCCATGTAGTCGCGATAGAAATACGCGAACTGAATTGGCAGGGACAGCAGCAAGACCGTCGCCGCCACGCGCCACACCCGCCGAGACGCCCCCCACATCACCGACAGGCCGTACGTCGCAACAACGACGGCGAAGGGCAGCACGAACATTCCTCGATAACGATGCAGGTGCAGGACGCCGGTCAATACCACCGCCAGCGGCGCCGTGATCAGACCGGCCAGCAGGAGGCGCTCGAACCCGCGGGTGCGAGCCAGCCGCCAGATGCCGACCGGCAGGAAGACGATCAAGGCCAGCGGCAGCAATCCCGCCTGGCGCGTCGAGTTGGTTATGCTGGAGTCACCCGACACGAACAGGTAATCCGGATCGAAGTACGTCCACCATTCGCCCAGCTTGGCGCGCCAGCTTCCCCCCGACAGAACCCGCGCGGCATCGACAACGGTCGGCTCGCCGGTCACTTCACCAGGCCGATACGCGCGCAACAGGTCGCCGTATCGTTCGGGGTGCGCGATGGTCCAGAGCACAATCGGGATGAGTACCATCGCGAACCCGGCCGCCGTCCAGCCAACCCGCTTGAATTGGCGACGCTCCGCCAACACCACCGCCGTCAGCATCAGATACACCGGCATCATCACCATGCTGGCAAGGTAGCCATAGACCCCCAGTCCCAAGGCGGCCCCCGCCACGAACAACAGGCGCCGGCCGGACTCGTCACCAGCACGGCGAAGGGCGATCAGCCAGGCGATCACAAATGGCACCGGGTACAGCACGCTGAGCGCCACGCGGCTGTGGATGAAGTGGCCGGGCGACAGCGCCAGCATCACGCCGGCCGCCAGCGACAGGCGGGCGTCACCAAAGAGCAGGTGCGCCAGCCACACGATCAAGAGGATGTTGGCAACACCGACGAGCGCCGTCGGCAACCGGACGGCCGATTCCGACAGCGGCAACAGCTGCAGGACGGCGGCCGTCGCGTAGATCATCATCGGGTCGCGCCCGGCCGTGAATTCGGGCTCGGAGAAGTAGACAGGCAACAGCCGGCCATTCAGGTCGCGGCCGGTGTCGGCCAGCGACGCCGCCTGCAGGGAGAAATTGACCTCGTCGTGAACCAGGTAAATGGGTGCGTGGGCGAGGCGCGTGGCATAGAGGGCAACCGCCGCGGCGCCCAGCACGATCACGGCCAGGCGAAACCCCGTGCGGGTCACGGCATCCGCCGCTGGCGGCCGCCGATCGCATCCTGCAGCTCCAGCAGGACGACCGCCGCAAACATCAGGATCAGGGGCTGCACGGTGATCGTGTAACGCATGTTGATCAGGACGAAGGCGATCGTGGCCGGCAACGTGGCGATCACAAAGAGCGGCAAGGCGACGGCGTAGCCCCGGCGCCAGCCGATCCAGGCGCCGGCCAGGAACATCAGGAAGAACCCGCCGGACACCACCGTGCCGGCAAGATAAACCCATCCGCTGTTGGCAAACTGGTGGGCCGTGCCTTGATCGTCGCTGCCCATGATCACGAACAGGCGCACGCTGCGATAGACGACACTCCACGCGTAGGCGACGGGGTCGCGACGGATGTTGTCGAGGGCCAGGGCGGTGTAACGGCGCATCTCGTGCGGCTGCACGCGATAGAACGGCGTATTGATCAGCACTTCGCCGGGCGCCAGGCATCGCTCCGCCAGCGGCAGCCGTGGCGCCGGCACCTCGGCCACGCGCCGGCGCACGCTCAGGAGCGCTGCGGACACACCGTCCGCGAACTGCAGGTCGGTGACGAGGCCGGTCCAGGCCCGCGGCACGACCAACGCCGTGCCATCGACGAACTCGGCGCGGACGTCGGTGTCGGACACGCGGACGCCGGCCAGCCGATCCACCGGCGGGTTGTCGCGATCCAGGTGCGTCAGCATCAGTTGCAGCAAGCCGCGCAGGTCGGCCTCATCGAGGCGCCCGTCGCCGTTGCGGTCCAAGGGCGGCGACGGTGGCACGGCCTCACGCCAGGCAAGGTGCCGCAGCAGCCTCGCCACGTCGAACACATCCCACACCGCCGCATCGGCATCAAGGTCGCCGACATGATCGCCGCCCACGAAGTAGACAAACGGAGCGGCCGCGCCCCGCGCAGGCGACGTGCGCACCGGCGGGTCGGCAACGTCCGGCGGCCAGAGCGCGTCGAGCCAATAGTAGAGCCGGCCAGGCCGTCCCAGGGCCGGCACCTGGCCGCGCCAGTGGCGGTTCGCATCCTCGACCAGGCTCACCTGCTGCTCATGCCCATTGGCGTCGATGCGATACCGCAGGGTCACGGCGGACGGCCGGCCCGGCGGGCAGGTCATCGACACGTCGAACAGGACCGGTCTCCCGGTCAGGCTCGTGTAATCGAAGGCCGGCGTTTCGAACAGGCGCCGTGGGTTGTGCGCGCGGCTGGTCAGATACGGCCCGGTCTCGAGCGAGCCGTACCAAAGCTGTACGCCGCCGTGGGTGCTCGTCGGGATGAACTCACCGGTGAGGCGATAGTTGCGCACCACCCAGGGCGTAAGCATGGCCCCCGCCACCAGCACGACGATCGCTCCCTGCGCCGCTGCGCGCCAGGCCAGTCGCCGGCTCACCACGTGAAACGCCGCCAACAGCATGGGCAGCAGCAACAGGTTCGGCCGGAACTGCGCGGCCAGCCCCAGCCACGCCCCGGTCGCGGCATACATCGTCCAGCGGCCGCCATGGCGGGCTTCGACGAACGTCCACAGCATCACCATGAACAGGAACGTGCAGACCGAATCGGACGCTTCCGTGGACGCATAGACCGTGTTGAACGAGAGCACGGCGACGAGGCAGGCAGCCAGTGCCGCGACGCGCTGGTCGAACTCGCGCCGGGCGATGCGGTAGACGAGCAGCGGGATCAAGGCGTTGAGGGTGACCTGGGCCACGAGGGCGGGGGCCGGGGTCGGACCAAAGAGCCGGTAGAAGAACGCCAGGAAGTAGCCGTAGCCCCAGGGCACGTCGATCGTGGGAAACGGCTGGCCGCTCGCCAGGTCAATTGCAATCTGGTGGTACTGGTCGATGCCAAACCAGCCCCAGGGATGCGGCGCCCACGCGAAGACAAAGACGAGACCGAGCACGAGCGAAAGCAGCGAGGCCGCGGCGGGTAACCGCGGGCTGGCGAGCAGGGCGTCGAGGCGTCTACTGATCATTTGCGCAACACGGTGAACCACGGGCGGCCCCCACACCGGTGTCATTCGAGCGCGCGGGCAAACTGCTCGATCGACTCGAACCGACCGGCGAGCGGGCCGTGAATGGCCCGCAGGATGGCGGCACTCGCCGCAGCCGGCACCGACGGCACGATCGTGACCGGCGCCGGCGGCGTAACCTGGAGCATCTGTCCCAGCAGTTCGGGTACCGAGGCCGCGCGAAACGGCTGCCGGCCCGTCACCATTTCGTAAGCCAGCACACCCATGGTGAACACGTCGGCGCGCACGTCGGGGGCGCCCCCCATCATCACTTCGGGCGCGACATAAGGCAGTTCGTGTTCGCTGGCCTCCTGGCCGCGCAGTTCCTGCTCGCGCATGGTGGCCAGCACGTCCTGCACGGAACGGATGCCGGCCGAGGAGACCACGATCTGTTCCCCACCAGCCCGACCAGCCCGACCAGCCCCACCTGCCCTAATGCGCACCATGTCCGGGTTGACGCCGCAAATAAACCCGCCGCTGCGGTGCAGCGCGGTTACCGCATCGAGCGCCTGGGCCAACAACGCCGACGCGCGGGGCCACGGGAAGGCGCCGCTTTCGGCCAGCGCCTGGCGCAGGCTTGGGCCTTCCACGAAGTCGGTCACCAGGAACACGTTCTGGTCGTCCTCGCCAAAGTCGCGGACCTGCAGGAGGCCCGGGTGCGGCACCTGCTGCGTGCGCGCCTCGAGCAGGAACCGGGCGCGCACGGCATCCCAGTGCGGCTGTTCGTCTCGCTTCAGGATGCGGATGGCCACGGGAATCCCCAGCGCCCGATGGGTGCCGCGATAGATCAGGCTGCCGAGCCGGCCGCGGCCGACCAGGCCGCCCAGTTCGTAGCGCGACAGGAGGCCGCCGCCCCCGGCCCGCTCGGGCTCGGCCTCACCGCCGGCATCCCGCAGGGCGTTCACGAAGTCCGTGGCGCTGCGCCAGCGCTGGAGCGGGTCCTTGTCGAGCGCCCGCATCACGGCCCGATCGATGGTTTCCGAGAGGCCGCTGCGATGCACGGCCGGGCTGACCGGCCGCACCGTCAGCATCTGGTTGATCAGGGTGACGCGATTGCCCGCGTCAAACGGCCGCGCGCCGGTCAACATCTCGTAGGCGATCACGCCCAGGGCATAAACGTCGGTGGCCGGCGTCACGCCGTCGCCGCGCACCTGCTCGGGCGCCGCGTACGCGAGCGTGCCGAGGAACATCGCCGGATCCGTCAGGCGGGTTTCGTCGCTCGCGGCCTTCATGGCCGCCAGGCCGAAGTCGATCACCTTGTAGACCCGCTCGCCCGACTCGTAGCGATGGACGACGATGTTGGCGGGCTTGAGATCGCGGTGGGTGATGCCGCGGTCGTGCGCCAGCTGCAGCGCCGCCGCCACGGGCTCCAGGATCGCCGCGACGCGGGCCGGCGGCATGGGCGCCTCGAGCTCGATCTCCTCGCGCAGGCTCGGCCCGCTCAGCAGCTCCATCACCATGAACGGCTGGTTCGAGGCGTCGAAGTCGAAGTCGAGGATGCCGACGATGTTGGGGTGGCGCAGCTGGGCGCAGGCGCGGCTCTCGCGCAGGAAGCGTTGGCGCAATTCCGGCGGCGCGCTGTGGGTCGCCTGCATCACCTTGATGGCGACTTCATCACCCAGGCGGATGCGGCGGGCACGGTAGACCTGGCCCATGCCGCCCGAGCCCAGCACGTCGATGATCTCGTAGCGGTCGTCGATCCGCGTTCCCGGCGCCAGCACGCGACCAGCTTATACGTGAACGAGCTCTGATTCAGCCTGATCCAGCAGGTGCTCGAACCACAGGTTCGAGATCTTCTCCTGGACGCTGTTCTGGCGCAGCCGCGCGCGCAGGTTCGCGAAGTCGACGCGATCGAGCTCCTGGTCCTGGTTGTAGCAGGAGAACACGAACTCTTCGCGGCCGGTTTCGGGATCGACGTGGCGCTGCAGGCACTGCGCGCACACTTCCTTCATCATGCACTGCATCGGCGAGTTGATGCTGGCGACCGCGACGTGGCCCTCCTTGAGGTAGGGCGCCAGCACGCCGTGCCGCGCCGCCTTCACGGCCGCCATCATC
>CAYGMD010000121.1:0-13473 GCA_964350785.1 uncultured Acidobacterium sp.
GTGTCGGAGCGCTCGGCGGCATCGCGGGCGATTTCGGCGCTGGCGGTGAGGTTGCCGACGCTGTCGAGGATGCGGGCGGCGCGGGCGAAGTGGCTGTGGGCGGCGGCCGGGTCATCGTGGGCGGAGAGGCGGCCGGCGACGCGCGCGGCCTCGGCCATCATCTCGAGGGGCGGGTCGGGGTTGGCGCCGACGGCGCGGGCCATCAACTGGGCGCCGTCGGTGGCGCGGCCCACGCGCCCGAGGCCTTCGGCGGCGAGCAGCTGCATTCGCTCGAGGAGGTTGCGATCGGCCATGCGTTCGATGCGGGGGATGGCGTCCATGGCGAGGGCGACGCCGGCGTCAGCCTGGTTGGTGCGATAGAGCAGCTTGACGCGCGTGAGGAGATGCCAAAGGCCGTAGTAGGAGTCATGGGCTCCAGTAGAGTCCAACATTCGCCGGATCGCCTCTCCTTCAGCTTGAGCTTCATTAAAGAGTTCTTCCGAGATTCTCAGCGACATCAGAGTGTCTCGCAGCGCTATTTCCGGTCCGCCGCCAAAACTTCGATCGCTTAGACCTTTGCGAAGCCAGCGAAGCGCTTCGTCTGTTCGCCCCTGAAGATGCAGTAGGTGACCCAGGTTGGTCGATGCTCCAAAACGGGCAGATTCGCTACCGGTTTCTTCGGCTATCGGGACAAGGTCGAAGGCGAGTTGCAGTGCGCCCACCAAGTCAGACTCCCACGCACTCAAGGCGATCTCAGCAAGCTTGACATCGGCGTGTAGTCCCCGATCGCCCACCGTCGAAAGAAGCGCTTTGGCCACATTTAGGTGTGTTCGAGCTCGCCATCGGAGCCCTAGTTTCGCCGCCATTTCGGTAAGCGCAACCTGGAACGTTAGCGCCAAAGAGGGGTCTGCGACTCTGTGGATCTTTCGTCGCAATGCTCCCAGTTCGACAAAAGCTTGATGTGGGCCGATCCAGTGGTTCTGATTTCGCAGGAGATGGAGCCGAAGCTTGCACTCACTGCTGAGTTCGCCTGCCTCTTCGGCGAGTTCTATGCCTCGCCGGTAATGTTCTGCACCCTTTGTCAGTTGTCCCGTTCGGTAATGGGACATGCCAAGTACATCGCGAAGTCGGCACCGTTGAGTGGCCGCAAGACCCCGTTGGGATAGGAGTCTATTGGCAATCGGTAATACCGAGTCAACCGCGCCCGTCAGCGAAAGGAGTTCCGTCTGGAGAATCTGCTCATCGGTGAAGAGAGACCTTCGGTTGGCCACTTGACCGAGCGCAGCGAGAGCATCTTTGTAATGGCCGGCGGCATGTAGCAAATAAGGATCGTTGCCTGTGCCCATAGCGAGGGGTTAGTGGGTTCGCGTTGTGCTCTTCGTCCGACCGTCGACCTCCATCGCAGTATGACGAATCGCGTCGGCCAATGATGTAAACGCCTGATTCTCTGCACCCGGCCGTCGATCCACGGAGGCCCATTCAATGGCAGCCTTCGCTCCCTGCGATGTCAAGTGCTCTTGGATCCGTGCCGCTACATCTCGGGTCGTGTCGTTGCCGCTCCTTAGCAGAAGCAACAGGAATGCATCTGGGTCGATCCTTATCAACGAATCCTCTGTTCGGACCAGACTGCGCAGCGCTTTCGACAGGTTGTCCTCATCGTCGTCCGTTTCGCTTGGTGTAGCGAATCTGGTGACGATGACCCCAACTGGCCACCAGCTCTTGGTGCCCTCCACTCGTGAGATGAGTTGGTCAAGTTCGCCGGGTGAGTCGTTCGCCACTGCGACGGGTTCGTTGCTTCGTCGTACAACTGGGTAGAGCAGCCTGCAAATAGATTCAATCGCGATCTGGTGAGTGCGAGAGTAAGCGCTGGGGGTTTCGGCGTAGAAGGCGAGTACGGCAGTGACATTGTCGTTCCCGTCGAGGATCGGCGCGACCGCGCTCGACATAAGGCCCCTAGTCCCTGATTCTCGGTCCAGGTCCAATGCCGCGATCGAGTTCACAGCTGCGACTTTGTTTGCCGCAACCCATCCACAAATTCGACGGCCAAAGTCTGTTTTTGTGCCGACGTAATCTCGAGGGACTAAACCAGCAACACTTACAGTGACAAGCGAGGCGCCGTCCGTGTCCACCAAGTAGACCGCACATCCGCTTGCGGGTACAGCTCCCGACGCAAGGCCGAGCGTAACAGCAGCGAGGCTTGCCAGTTCGATATTTCCAGAGAGGCCGGCTGCCCAGTCAGTGAGCGAGACAAGGGTTGGTGCCGGCGCTTGCGATTCAGCAGCGGCAGGCTGTAAAGCGGGGAGGTTGGCAGGGCTGTTGAGTTCGGCGATCTGCCGTAGGGTCGGAGACTCTGGTCCGAGGTCCCTGGTTGACTCTTCGAGCCGTGCAATATTCGCGGCGAAGGTGTCGACGACGACCGGATCGTACATCGAGCCTCGGCGGGCGATCACGACTTGGAGGGCTTCGTCCGAAGTCAGCTTGGGTCGGTAAGGTCGGTCCGACGTTAGGGCATCGAAACAATCCACGACCGAAAGTATTCGGGCCCCCAACGGTATAGTCGTTCCTCGCAGTCCGTCCGGATATCCTGACCCGTCCCAATTCTCGTGGTGATGGCGAACAATCGGTATAACTGGATACGGAAATTCGATCGATGACAAGATGTCCGCGCCGATACCCGCATGAAGCTTCATCTTCTCAAATTCAAGCGCGGTCAGCCGCCCAGGCTTGTTGAGAATGTATTCGGGAATGGCGAGCTTTCCCATGTCATGGAGAAGTGCAGCCGCTTCGATTGCTTTGATTTGTCTGGCGTCATTCAGGCCAAGCGCGCGAGCTAAGCCAAGCGCGTACCTTTGCACGCGCCTGATATGGCCGTGAGTAACTTGATCCTTCGCGTCCACCGCCATGGCAAGCGTCTCGATTGTGGACAAATAAAGGTGGTTCAACTCGCGCAAATGCGAGTTCGCGTCGTCTAATCTGCCCAGAGTTGTTCTAAATGTCAGGTAAGAGATCGCGAGCAGCGGCACAATGATGCCCACGACGGCCCAATCCATGGCCTTGGCGTAAACCACTAGAACTGCCGCAACGGAAGCGCCGCCGAAGTAATTGAGGCAGAGCCACAGAAACTGCTCGCGCCAGATGCGAAATGCCGACTGCTTACGCTCGAATGAGAGGGCGACGGCTATCAAGCCGCTATTGAGAAGGAAAGAACAGGCGGTGAAGAGGTAGAGAGGGAGGACAAAATCTGCCAGCGAGTTATAGACGGGGGCGCGGGGGTTGATTCCGGCAAGGAGGAAGAAACCTTGTGATGCCAGCCAGATTGAGATTACCAAGACGCTAACGTTGAAACCCACCCGATGGAGTGTCTTCAGATTCGGCAGGAGCCAGAGCGACATGATGAGCGCGTCAAGCGAAGCTGTGACTGCGCCTACGGAGGGACCGAACCAGAGCGTGGCCGCGAAGACGAAGGGTTCAGAAACCGAAAGCCGCGCCACTAGTCCCGGTATCTTCACGGTGAAGGAACCGGTGAGGATTGTGAGAGCAGCTAGCGCGAGCCACGAAGCATCTGGGGGGCGAAGGAAGAGATCAAGCAGAGCCCACCCGAGGACGCCAATTCCCAATATGGGAACTACCTTGAAGTAGGCTCGGCCAGCTCTGTCCAATGGTTCTGCGGAAATCATGTTATAGACCTTGCGGTCGGTCTATCGGCCTATTCGCCCCAAATGATTAGCTTCATACAGGTCTCCAATTCTGGAAGGGTGTCGTTGGTTTCGGGACCGGCACTAGCCCTCGAGTGGTGCAGCGTTGCCCCAGATGATTGAATTGCCCCAGATAATCGAGTCTTGTGAGGATGTGGCGTTGCCCCAGATGATGGAGTTTCCCCAGATGATGGAGTTTCCCCAGATGATGGAGTTACCCCAGATGATGGAGTTACCCCAGATGATGGAGTTGCCCCAGATGATGGAGTTACCCCAGATGATGGAGTTGCCCCAGATGATGGAGTTACCCCAGATGATGGAGTTGCCCCAGATGATGGAGTTGCCCCAAATGATGGAGTTGCCCCAGATGATGGAGTCTTGAGAGTTCGCTGAATTGCCCCAAATAATTGATTGTCCGGAAACCGAGATGTCTTCGGGGGTGTAGGCCATTTGCTCGGACACCGTCATCACTGTGGCAAGCTTCTCCAACCCCAGCCCTTCCAGGTTCAGGCTCCCGGCGCCAGCGGCAAGTAGCCCCCCCGAGGGCATGAAGTCCGCACTGGCTTGCAGTGCCAACTTCACCTGCAACGGCGTCAGTTCTTCGTGGCCGTCGAGTAACAACGCCACCGCGCCGGAGACCACCGCGGCCGACATGCTCGTTCCGCTCATGGAGAAGTAGTCGCGGGGGCCGGGGCCGTCGACCAGGCGATCCGGGAACTGCGTCATCAGCGCCCCGCCGGCCGCCGCCGTCGACAAAATTTTCGAGCCCGGCGCAACCAGGTCGGGTTTCACGATGTGATCCACCAGGGTCGGTCCCTTGGAACTCCATGGCGCGATCTCGTCGTCAGCCTTGTCGGCCGTGCCTTGCGTGCGAATCGCCCCAACGGTGATCGCGTAGGGCGAAATGCCGGGGGAGGTGATGCTGCCGTAAATCGGCTGGTTCTGATCGTTGGTGCCATAGTTACCAGCCGAGGCCACCACCACCAGGCCGGCCTTCACGGCGCGCTCCACGGCCAGGCAAATCGGGTCGTCCTTGTAGCTCTGCGTCGGCGCGGCGCCCAGCGACAGGTTCAGCACGCGAATGCCGAACGACTGCCGGAACCGGATCGCCCAGTCGATTGCCTCGATGACATCGCTGGCCTGGCCGCTACCGTCCGCCCCCAGCACCTTGAGGTTGATCAAGTGCGCTGCGGGCGCCATGCCGCTCTCGGCGCCCACCGCCGTGTTTCGGAACGAACGCGCTGCGATGATGCCCGCGACGTGGGTGCCGTGGCCGTACTCGTCGCGGCCGCGCGCCCGAGGGGCCGTGAAATCCACGCTCACCACGACCCGGTCACGCAGCGCCGGGTGGTCGGCAATACCGCTGTCAATGACGGCGACGCCGATGCCGCGGCCGTCCACCGCCCCGAGCCCGGCAATCGTCCCCGCCCACGCGGCGTCGGCGCCGGTGGAGTCGGCCGTGATGGCCATGTGCGAATGGACCGCGGGATCACCCGACAGCGATTCGACGTCGGCATCCCGCGACAGCGCATCCACCGCCTGCTTGGACGCGGTCAGCACGGCGCCGGAGGTGAGCACCTTCTTCACGGCCAGGCCATGCCGCCGGGTCAGCCGATCGATGAGTTCCCGGGAACCCGAGATGATTACGTCGATGGGCGCGGACGAGGCGGAGTTCAGGTGCGCGGTGAGATCGGACGAAAGTCGCGCGCGGTGTTGTCCTGCGGCAGCCGAGGTGGCACACGCAAACAAGACCGCGGCGATCATGAGCTGTCGAGTCGAACCTCGCCATACCGGCCGGAATCCGTCACGGCGCCGGCCACTCAGCTGCAGGTTCTCCATCAAAGACTCCAGGGTCAGGACCGTTCGGTTAAGTGCAAAAAGGGGTCGGACACGCGCGGGCCTAATGGGATCCGCGCATTTCTTCGACCGAATCCAGCAGCACCCGCTGCGAGCCGCCCAGCGTGCGGATAGTGCGAAGGCGGCCGTCACGAATGCGGTAGTAGACGGTTCGGCGGGAGACCGCCAGCAGCTGGGCGGCCTGTTCGATGCTCACACTGCGGCCCACTTGCGGGTGAAAATCGGGTTCGCTATGTGTCAGCGGTTGAACGTCCATGGCAGTACTCCTCCGCCATACCTAGTGGCACGGGCGGTGCCATTCCGGCCCTCCTGCTCGAATATTCCTCTAAGTGATTGCATCGGCAGGGTTTGGTGTTCTACCATGCGGTCGGCCGCACGGTCCGGCTGCCGGCCCCGCCGGCCAAGGCGTTGCCCCGGCTGGGGTAGCTGGCACCAAACCAGGCCGGATTGCACGCAAAGGGAATGAAATTCGGTTTCCGTGCACGCGCAAAACCGGCCAAGTTATTAGCCGACTGGACAAGAAGTGAACCGACAACCGCGGGCATTGCTGAGCGTTCTGCTGTTGGGCGTCATCGCCTTCATGGGTTGGCGATGGTGGTCCGGCCAACAGCCACCGGCCGATTCGGGTACGGAAATTGTCTTCTCGGCTGCGCCGACCCGGGGCGGCGTGCTGACCTCGTCGCTCAGAAGCGAACCGCGCACCTTCAACCGCTGGGTCGATCGCAATTTCCCCACGGCGCTGATTTCCACCCTCACCCAGGCCACGCTGATTCGCATCAACCGGGCCACGCAGGACCTCGAGCCCGCGCTGGCCGAGTCGTGGACCGCCTCGCCCGACAACCAGACCTTTACCCTGACCCTGCGCGAGGCGTCGTGGTCCGACGGCACGCCGTTCACGTCGGCCGACGTCGTGTTTTCCTTCAAGGCCGTCTACGACGCGAAGGTCAACAGTGTCTTGGCCAGTTCCCTCCAGGTGAGCGGCCAGCCCCTGGCGGTGACCGCGCCCGACGCGCGCACGGTGGTGATCCGCTATCCCGGCCCGTTCGGTCCCGGCATCGCGCTGCTCGACAACCTCGTCATCGCGCCGAAGCACAAGCTCGAGGCGGCCCTCGCCGCCGGCACCTTTGCCCAGGCCTGGGGCGTCGCCACCCCGGTGAACGAGCTCGTGTCGATGGGCCCCTTCCTCCTGACGCGCTACGAACCCGGACAGCGCCTGGTCTTCGACCGCAACCCGCGCTATTGGAAGAAGGATGCCTCGGGCACTCCGTTGCCCAACCTCGACCAACTCATCCTGGAAGTGGTGCCCGATCAGAATGCCGAGCTCGTCCGGCTGCAGTCCGGGCAGATCGACATGCTGCAGCAGCAGGTGCGGCCCGAAGACATCGCCACGCTGCGGCCCCTGGCCGACCAGGGAAAGGTCCAGCTGCTCGAACTGGGCGTTGGGACCGATCCCGACCTCTTCTTCTTCAACCTGCGGCCGCAACAATGGGCGAAAGACCTGCGCGGCAGCTGGATGGCTCGCAAGGAGTTCCGGCAGGCCATTTCGCACGCCGTCGATCGCGAGGCGTTCGCCAACACCGTGTTCCTGGGTGCCGGCGTGCCCATCTGGGGGCCGATAACACCCGGCAACCAGAAATGGTTTTCGCCAAACGTGCCGCGCTACGCCCACTCGCTCGACAAGGCCCGGGAGCTGCTCGCTGGCCTGGGCCTCGCCAACCGCGACGCCGACGAGTGGCTCGAAGACGAGAAAGGCACCGAAGCGCGCTTCACGCTGCTGACCTACCGCGGCAACTCGTCGCTCGAGCGTGGATCCGCCGTCTTGCGCGAAGACCTGCGGCCCCTCGGCATTGCCGTTGACGTGGTGGCCCTCGAGCAGGGCGCCCTCACCGAACGCATGGTCAAGGGCGACTTCGAGGCCATCGCCTTCTTCTTCACGTCGAGCAACCTCGACCCGGCCATGAATTCCGACTTCTGGCTCAGTTCTGGTTCCGGCCACATCTGGAACATCGGCCAGGCCACGCCCGCCACCGAGTGGGAAAAGCAGATCGACGACCTGATGCAGACGATGATGTCGGGCACCGACCCGGCCGAACGCAAGCAGGCCTTTGACCAGGTCCAGAAGATCTTCGCCGAGAACCTGCCGGTCATCTACTTCGTCGCCCCGCGCATGTACATGGGCGTCAGCTCGCGCGTCGGCTCGATGTCGCCCACCATCCTGCGACCGCAACTGCTGTGGGCGGCCGACACCCTCACCGTCCGCTCGCCTGGCGCCACGGGGCGGGGAGGCCGCTAGCGCGGCATGGGACGCTACCTTCTCAGGCGTCTCGGCTTCGCCCTGCTGCTCGTCCTGACCGTGTCGTCGGCGTCGCTGCTGCTCACGCACCTGGCGCCCGGCGACATCACCTCCGAGCAGGCCCTGCTCCTTGACCCCGCGGCCCTGGCCAGGCGGCGCGCCGAACTGGGATTGGAACGGCCGCTGGCGGTCCAGTACCTGACGTGGTTGGGCGGGGCGGTGCGGCTCGACTTCGGCCGCTCCCTCTTGTACGCCCGGCCGGTCAACACGCTGATCGGCGAACGCGCCTTGAACACCGCGGTGCTCGCGATGGCCGCGCTGTTACTCGCGACCGTGATCGGCCTGCCGCTTGGCGTTTATTCGGGGAGCGGTGCGCGCGGCCTGGGCCGCGCCGCGGTGCGTGTGCTGTCGATCCTCGCCCTGTCGGTGCCACCCTTGATCGGCTCGCTCGCGCTCGTGTTTCTCGCCGCCCGCACCGGGTGGCTGCCGGTGGGCGGCATGACCTCGTCGGGCGGCATCGACCTCACGTGGGCGCAGTGGCTGGCGGATCTGGCCAGGCATCTCCCCATTCCCGCGCTGGCCCTCGCGCTGCCGCTGGCGGCGACCCTCGAGCGGTTGCAGTCGCAGGCGATCGCCAAGGCCGTGCGCGAGCCGTTCGTCACCGCCAGCCGCGCGCGCGGCCTGGGCCACGCCGAGGCGGTCGTGCGCCACGCCTGGCCCGTGTCGCTGCGATCGGTGCTTGGCCTCTACGGCGTGATGATCGGCAGCTTGTTCAGCGGCTCGTTCGTGGTGGAAGTCGTCACGTCGTGGCCGGGGCTGGGGCGGTTGATGTACGACGCTCTGAAAGCGCGCGACCTGTATCTCGTGGCCGGCTGCGCGGCGAGCGGCGCGTTCTTCCTCGCCGCCGGCACCTGGTTCGCCGACGCGTTGCTGGCGGTCGTCGATCCGCGCGTGCGCTCACAGGAGGCGCCATGACGCGCCGCGCCTCGCTGTTCGTCCTGACGCTGGCCGCGCTGTCGCTCGCGGCGCCGATGCTGGCGCCCTACGATGCCGGCCGCGGCTTTCGCGACTTCCTGCATGCGCCCCCCATGAGGCCCCATTTCCAGGGCCTCGGCGCCCCCGTCGTCCACCCGGTGGTGCTGGCGGATCGGCTCGAGCAGCGCTTCGAAGCCGACCCGACGCGCAGCCTGCCGCTGCCGTGGCTGGGCCGCGTCGCCGATCAGCCGGTGTTCCTGCTGGGCGCCGACAACTTCGGCCGCGACGTGCTGTCGCGCCTCCTGTACGGCGCCCGCACCTCGGTCGGCCTGGCCCTGTTCGCCACCCTCGGCGCCGTCCTCATTGGCGCGTTCGCGGGCGCGTGGGCCGGCCTGCGCGGCGGGTGGGTCGACGATGCCATCATGCGGTTGGCCGACTTCGTGTTGATCCTGCCGGTGATTTACGTGGTGCTCGTGCTGCGGTCGGTGTTGCCGCTCGTGCTGCCGACGGCCACGGTGTTCCTGCTGGTCGCCGGCATCTTCGTGGCGGTTGGCTGGCCCTTCGTCGCAAAAGGCGTGCGCGCCATCGTCGCCGCCGAACGCGATCGCGAGTACGTGCAAGCGGCGCGGTCGCTCGGCGCCGGACCGGGCCGCATCCTGGTGCATCACCTCATTCCCGCCTGCTCGGGACATCTCGTCGTGCAGGCCACGCTGCTGCTGCCCGGCTTCATCCTCGCCGAGGCGACGCTGTCGTTTGTCGGGCTGGGATTCCCTGACCCGGTCGCGAGCTGGGGCACCATGCTCGCCGAGGCGGGCAACTACAACGCCGTGGCAAGATTTCCCTGGACCCTCGCGCCAGCTGTCGCAATTTTTGCGATCGTGCTCGCCACCAACATCATCGCTTCGCCAGACCGAAGATCCTAGGCCGAAGATCCTGGTTGACGGCCCCGTCTCGACGATGGCACCGTCGTCGTGCGGTCAGAGAAAGTCTAAGGTGAATCGTGAGTCAACGGTCGATGGGAGTCGCGCTGCGCCAGCGTCTCGGCGACGAGGGCGCGCATGAACTGATGGAGTACGTTGGGCATCAAGGCGATGCCTGGAGGAAGGATGTGATGACAAGCTGCACCGATCGCATCGACGTGCGGATTGAACGCTTCGCGCTTCGCGAGGATCTCATCACGGGGTTCGCGGCTATTCGCGACGAGATGGCGGCGTTGCGGGTCGAGTTGTTGCGCTGGTCGTTCGCGTTCTGGGTTGGACAGGTGGCGACGACCGCGGGGCTGATGGCGCTGCTCATCCGCATCCTGGTGCCCTAGGGCGGCGTGGCATCCGCTGATAGAATTCGGCGGATGCCGCAATTGCCCGCGAACGAACGCATTCTGTTGGGGCCGGGACCAAGCCTGATCGCGCCACGCGTGATGCGCGCGCTGGCCTCGCCCATGCTCAGCCACCTGGATCCCGACTTTGTCGCGATCATGGACGACGTGCGGGCGCGCCTTGGCCGCGTGTTCAAGGCGCCCGATGGCTCGTTTGCGTTTGCGGTGTCGGGCACCGGCACGGCCGGCATGGAAACCGCCGTCGCCAACCTGGTGGCGCCCGGCACGCGCGTGTTGTCGGTGGTCACGGGGTACTTCGCCGACCGTCTCGCGCAAATGTGCGTCCGGTATGGCGGCGTGGTCACGCGGGTGGAGGCCGAATGGGGCCGGGCCATCGATCCGGAACTGGTGCGCCGCGCGCTGGCCGAATCCGGCGCCGACCTCGTGACGATCGTGCATGCCGAGACGTCGACCGGCGTCTTGAACCCCGTCAAGGAGATTGCGGCGCTCGCGCACCAGCACGGTGCGCTGGTGATCGTGGATGCGGTCACCTCGCTTGGCGGCATGCCGCTCGAGGTCGCGGCCTGGGGCCTCGACGCGGTCTACAGCTGCAGCCAGAAGTGTCTCGGTTCGCCGTCGGGCGTGGCGCCCCTCGTGTTCTCGCCGCGCGCGCTCGAACGCAAGGTGACGTGCCGCAGCTTCTACCTCGACCTGGCCTTGCTCGAGGACTACTGGGTGCGGCGGAAGTATCACCACACCATGTCGGCCTCGCTCATCTTCGCGTTGCGCGAGGCGCTGACCGCGGTGGAGGAGGAAGGCCTCGACGCCCGGTGGGCGCGGCACGAGCGTAATCATCGCGCGCTGGCCGCGGGCCTGTCGGCCATGGGCCTCTCGCTGCTGCCGCCCGAAGCCGAGCGCCTGTGGACGCTGAACGCCATCGCGGTGCCGCCGGGCGTGGACGATGCCGCGATCCGGAAATACCTGTTGCAGCGCTTCAACATGGAAATTGGCGCGGGCCTGGGTCCGCTGGCCGGCAAGGTGTTCCGCGTGGGCCTGATGGGCACCAGTTCGTCCCCAGAACTGGTCGATCTGCTGGTGAAGTCGCTGTCCGAGGCCCTGGCTGCGCCGGATGCTCGAAAAGCATGACATCCGGCCGTGGTACGGGGGTTGCAATCACCAAGGCATGAGGAAAGGCACCTGCGTCCTTTTGGTGGCGGGGCTGCTCGCCTCGGCGGCCTGCGCGACCAACCCGGTTACGGGCAAGAGCCAGATGTCGCTGCTCAGCGAGGCCGAAGAGTTGGCCATCGGGCGGCAGCAGGACGCTGAGATCCGGCGCGAGATGGGGGTCTACGACGACCCGGCGCTGCAGAACTACGTCACCGAGATCGGCCAGGAACTCGCGCGCGCGTCGCATCGTCCGAACCTGCCCTGGACCTTCACGATTGTCGACAGCCCGGCCATCAACGCCTTCGCCTTGCCCGGCGGCTACATTTACGTCACGCGCGGCATCCTCGCGTATCTGGACGACGAGTCGGAACTGGCCGGCGTGCTCGGGCACGAGATTGGCCACGTCACGGCGCGGCATGCGGCGCAGGCGTACACGCGCCAGGCGCAGGCGGGCATCGGCCTCACCATCCTCAGCATCTTCGTGCCCGGCGTGCAGCCGTTCACGGAACTGGGCTCGGCCGGTCTCGGCGTGTTGTTCCTGAAGAACGACCGCGCGGCTGAACTCGAAGCCGACCGCCTCGGCGTGGAGTACGGATCGGCCGCCGGCTGGGATCCGGCCGGGGTGCCGCGATTCCTGTCGACGCTCGCGCGCGTGGATGCCTTGAGCGAAGACGGCGTGCCCAACTGGCTGTCGACCCACCCCAATCCGGGCGCGCGGGTCGGCCAGGCCACGCCGGTCGCGGGGAAGTTCGCATCGCCCACGGCGACGCGGAAGAATCGCGATGAGTACCTCAACCGCATTGCCGGGCTCATTCACGGCGACAACCCGAAGGACGGGATTGTGCGGGGCAACGAGTTCCTGCACCCGCTGTTGCGGTTGGGACTCATGTTTCCGGAAGGGTGGGAAGTCATCAACTCGCCCGAGGCGGTGATGGCGCGGGAGCCCGGCACCGAGCACTACATGGTGCTCCAGGAAGTCGATCAGGCGCGGCTCTCGCGGCAGGGCGCCGCGGCGGTTGGGGATATCGCGGTGGCGGCCATGCGGGCCGCCGGCTACAGCGCCGTCGACGGGCGCCTGGCGCAGATCAACGGCCAGCCCGCCTACATCGGTCGCTATCGCGGCACCGCGAAAGGGACCGGCAAGGTGATGATGCGCGCCGCGCACGTGGCCGTGGGGCGCCAGATGTACGTGGTCGCCGGCTTTGCGCCGGAGGCTGAGTTTGCCCTGGTCGATCGCGACCTGACGCCGTCGATCCAGTCGTTCCGCACGTTGACGGCGGCGGAGGCCTCGCGCGTGCAGCCCAACCGCGTGGACTTCTATGTCGTGAAGGCCGGCGACTCGTGGCAATCGATCGCCGTGCGCCAGGGCCGCAACATCGTCAACGCGGCCACGCTCGCGATCATGAACGACCACGAGGTGAGCGCGCAGCCGCAGCCCGGCGATCGGATCAAGATCGTGGTACCGGGGATCTGACCCCTATAATCTCTGGGTGGCGCGCAAGACGTCGATCGCGAGGAAGATTCTGAAGACCCTGGTCGCGATCGCGGCCGTCGGTTTCGCCTATCTCGCCTACGTCTACCTGACCCTGCCCGACGTGCGGTGGCTGGCCGGGACCAACCCCACCACGACGGCGTTCATGGAGGCGCGCGTTCGCGAGGCGGCCAAGGCCGGCCGCAAGTTCCAGATTCGCCATCGCTGGGTGCCCTACAACCAGATTTCCGCGAACCTGCGGCGCGCCGTGATCGTGACCGAGGACGCGGCGTTCTACGATCACGACGGCATCGACCTGAACGAGCTGAAAGCGTCGCTCGAGAAGAACTGGGAAGAAGGGCAGTTGCTGCGCGGCGGCAGCACCATCACGCAGCAGCTCGCCAAGAACCTCTACCTGTCGGAGTCGCGAAATCCGATGCGCAAGGTCACGGAGTTGCTGATCGCCCGGCGGCTCGAGGCCGCGCTGACCAAGCGCCGCATCTTCGAGATCTACCTGAACATGATCGAGTGGGGCGACGGGATCTTCGGGTGCGAGGCGGCCGCGCGCGCGTATTTCGGCGGCCCCTGTGCGACGTTGGGCGTGGAGCAGGCCGCGCTGCTGGCGGGCGCGATCATCAACCCGCGCGTGCACAGCCCGGCCAAGCCGACGCGCCGGCTCCAGCGCCGTCAGCAGATCATCATCAGGCGCATGGGGATCAAG
>CAYGMD010000122.1:0-13404 GCA_964350785.1 uncultured Acidobacterium sp.
TTCATCACCGCCAACGTCGGCGGCGGCCTGGTGTCGGTGCAGCGCGCCAACGACTTCGCGGATCGCCAGCACTCGACCGGCGCCCAGTTGATTTCGACGATGGGCGCCAACATGCTGAACGAACTGCGCGTGCAGTACGCCACCCGCGCGCAGAGCCGTGTCGCCAACACGCAGTCGGGCACCGGCCCGGCGATCAACGTCACCGGCGTGGCCAACTTCGGCGGCTCGATCGCGAGCACCTCGGACGTCGGCTTCGGCTTCACGCAGAACGTGATGCAGGTGAACAACAGCACCACGCTGCTGCGCGGCAACCACGCGGTCAAGGCCGGCCTCGACCTGCAGTGGGTGGCCGACACCCGCAAGGCGGCCGCGGCGCAGCTCTACACGTTCCCGAACGCCGCCGCCTACCTCGCGGCCCAGAACGGCACCAACCGCTTCGGCTACACCAGCTTCACGCAGTACTTCGGCCTGCCCGACCTGGAATACAACACGGCGCAGTACGGCTTCTTCGTGCAGGACGACTGGCGGGTGACCTCGAACTTCAAGCTGCTCTACGGCGTGCGCTACGACCTCTACGGCGTGCCGGATGCCGACCCCAACGCGCCGATCGCCACCTCGCGCGCGTTCCCACAGTCGAAGAACAACTTCGCCCCGCGCGTCGGCGCGGTGTGGACGCTCGGCTCGGACAAGAAGACGGTGCTGCGCGCCAACACCGGCATCATGTATGACCAGACGCTCAACGCCATCTACGAGCAGGCGCTGCAGAACGACGGCACCAACGCCCGCGCGTCGGCGTCGTTCACGCCCACCCAGGCGGGCGCGCCGGCCTTCCCGCAGGTGCTCAGCGCCGGCACCGGCGCGACGCCAAACCTGGCGTGGACGGTCGACCCCGGCTTCAAGGTCGCCCGCTCGTGGCAGAACAACGTGCAACTCGAGCGCGGCCTCGGCGAGCACTACTCCATGGCGATCGGCGGTTCGTACGTGACCGGCTACAACCTGCCGGTGGTCACTAACATCAACGTGATCAACCCGATTGGCGCCACCTCGGACGGCCTGCCGGTGTTCAGCACGGCAGTGAACGCGGCAACCCGCCAGGATCCCCGCTACAACGTCATCAACAGCGTGCAGTCGCCCGGCGACTCGACCTACAAGAACATGACGTTGCAGTTCACGCGCCGCACCTACAAGGGCATTGGCCTCGACCTGGCCTACACGCTGGGCAAGAGCGAAGACAACGCGCCGATTACCGGGCAGCTGTCGGTCCAGGGCGACCCCGGCCGCACCGACGTGACCAACCTCGATCGCGACCTCGGCCCGAACGTGCTCGATCAGCGCCACACCTTCGTGGGCAGCATCGTCGCCATGCCGACCTTCGAGATGGGCGGCGTCGGCGGCGCGATCCTGAACAACAACGTGTTCGGCCTGGCCATCCAGATGGCGAGCGGCATTCCCGTCAACCTGCGCAGCAACCGCGAGCTGAACAACGACGGCACCGCGAGCGATCGCCCGTCCGGGGTCGGCCGCAACTCGCTGACGCTGCCGTCGCGCAAGAACGTCGACTTCCGCTACTCGCGCAAGATCCGCATCGGCGCGTCGATGGCGGCGGAGATCATCGGCGAGGTGAAGAACCTGTTCAACACCGAGCAGGTGTCGGGCGTCAACGCGACGGTGCCGACCGATGCCCAGGGCGTGCCGCTCGGCACGCTGCCGACGTCGGGCAAGCAGCTGACGCCGACCGGCGGCTACGAGCAGCGCCAGTTCCAGCTCGGGTTCAAGTTCACCTTCTAGCAATTCAACCGGGAGTCGGGAGTCGGGAACCGGGAGTCGACACACCCCCGATTCCCGGCCCGACTCCCGACTCCCGGTTCCCGGTTCCCGTCGGAGTTCGCAAATGCGCCGCACTTCTCTCTTCCTCGTCATCCTCGGCATCGCCTTCGCTTCCGCCCACTCCACCGCGCAGCACCAGCTGGTACCGGTGTCGCAGTTGAAGGGCGCGCCGGCGCTCGAACTGGCCCTGCGCAAGCTCGACACGGTGGGCAACTTCATGATGACCACGGCCCACCCGGACGACGAGAACAACGCGATGCTCGCGTACTTCGCGCACGGCAAGGGCTTCCGGACGTCACTGGTGACGGCGACCCACGGCGAAGGCGGCCAGAACGAGATTGGCCCCGAGTTGTTCGAGGCGCTCGCGGTGCTGCGCACCGAGGAACTGGCGGCGGCGCACCGGTTCGACGGCGCCGACCAGTACTTCACCCGCGCCATCGACTTCGGCTTCTCGTTCAGCGTCGAAGAGACGCTGGAGAAATGGGGCCACCAGGAGATCCTGGGCGACTACGTCCGCGTGATCCGCACGATTCGCCCCGACGTGATTGTCGGGTTCGTGTTCGACGGCGACGGCGGCGGCCAGCACCACCAGACGTCGTCTCGCCTGACGCTCGAAGCGTTCCGCGCGGCGGCCGACCCGGCGAAGTTCCCGGACCAGATCAAGGCAGGGCTGCGGGCGTGGCAGCCGAAGAAGTTCTATTACACGGCCGGGTTTGGTCCTTCGACTCGTGGCGGCGGCCCTGATGGGGCCGCCGCCGCTCGCCCAGGCCAAGCGGCCGCAACACCGGCGACGTTGGTTGAGGCGCCGACGGACTTGCAGTTCGCCGGCGGCGACATGTTCGACCCGATTCTGGGCCGGACCTACAACGAGCTTGCGGGCGAAGCGCGCAGCATGCACAAGTGCCAGGGCATGTCGCAGCTGCTGCCGTTGCCGGCTCCGACCGGCAATGGCGGCGGGCCGATGGGGCCCGGCGGCATTCGCGCCTATCGCTTGCGCGACACCGTGCTCGACGGCGGCGTCGGCCGCGCCGATCGCGATGTGTTCGACGGCGTCGACACCAGTCTCCGCAGCCTGCTATCGTTTGCCCCCGGTGCGCCGGCCGACCTTGGGACCGGCCTCGATCGCATCAGCACCGCCGTGGCCGAAGCGCGGCAGGCGCTGGCGACCGGCGGCGGGAACGCCACCGTGGCGCCGCTCACGCGCGGCCTCAAGGCCCTGCGCGACGTGCGCGCGTCGCTCGCGGCTTCGTCGCTCGCCGACCACGCCAAGTACGAGATCGATTTCCGCCTGTCGCAGAAGGAACCGCAGTTCGCCAAGGCCCTGATGCTGGCGGCCGACGTGCGAATCGACGCGGTGGCGCGCGACGGCCTGGTGGTGGCCGGACAGCCGCTCGCGGTTGACCTGCTGGCCGCCAACCGCGGCAAGTCCGCGGTGGACCTGGCCGTCGTGGCCAACGGCTTCGGCGCGGCGGTGGGGTGCGACACCGCGGCCCTGGCGCCGGGCGCGTCGCGCAACTGCAACAAGACCGTGACGGTGCCCGCGGATGCGCGGCTGACGGCGGCGCACTTCCACACGGGCACCGAGGGCGCGCGCTACGTGTTCGACGCCGACGTGCCGTTCGGCCTGCCGTTCCGGCCGACGCCGTACACGGCGACGTTCACCATGACGGTGGACAACACGCCGTTCACCCTCACCCTGCCGATCCAGGCGCGGTCGGACCTCGACATCTTTGCCGGCGAGAAGCGGCAGGAGATTCACGTCGTGCCGGCGTTTGCGGTGGCGACGACGCCCGACACGGTGATCGTGCCGTTGAAGCCGGCGGCGCCGGTGACCAGGGACGTGCGCGTCACGGTGACGAATCACGCGAAGGGCGCGGCGCAGGCCGAGGTCACGCTGGAAGTGCCGCAGGGCTGGCGCGCGACGCCGCCCACCCAGCCGGTGAGCTTCACGCGTGAAGACGAATCGGCCACCGTCCGCTTTGCCCTGCAGCCGCCGGCCGCGACCGTGCTCGCCGCCGCGGCCATGAAGCCGGGCGGCAACCAGTTCAAGGCCAACGCCATCGTCAAGAGCGGCGCCGGATCGTTCACGCAGGGTTACCAGGTGGTCGAGTATCCACACACGACCCGGCGTCATGTGCTCACCGCGCCGCAGGTGGCCGTGAAGGCGCTCGACGTGAACGTGAAGCCGAACCTGAGCCTCGGTTACGTGATGGGCGTGGGTGACGAAGTGCCGGCGGCGTTGATGCAGCTGGGCGTGAAGCTGACGCTGATCGATCCGGAAGAACTGGCGTGGGGCGACCTGGGCCGCTACGACGTGATCATGACCGGCGTGCGCGCCTACGAGCGGCGCGTCGACCTGCGCGCCAACAACCAGCGGCTGCTCGACTACGCCAAGGCCGGCGGCACGGTGATCGTCCAGTACAACAAGTTCGAGTTCAACGACGCGCAGTACGGGCCGTTTCCCGCGAAGGTGGGCCGCGAGCGCGTGACCGACGAGCACGCCGAGATGAAGCTGCTCCAGCCGCAGCATCCCGTGTTCAACACGCCCAACACCATCGGCCGCGCCGACTGGGCGGGCTGGGTGCAGGAACGCGGGCTGTACTTCCTGGATGAAGCCGGCCGCGATCCGCAGTATCAGGATCTGATCGAGTTCACCGAACCGTTCCCCTACAACAAGGGCGTCAAGCGCGGCGCGCTGGTCGAGGCCAAGGTCGGCCAGGGCCGCTGGATCTACGTTGGCCTGGGCCTGTGGCGTCAGCTGCCGGCGGGCACGGATGGTGCATACCGCCTGATGGCGAATCTGATCAGCCTGCCCTAGGTGAACAGGAGTTCAGGAGATTTCGAACAGGAAATCAGGAGACAAAGAGGAAATTCTCCTGGTTTCCTGTTCGCAGTTCGGCGCCCCCCGGTGACATTTTCGTAATTAGCCGCGCTATTTCGCGACAATGCACACTCGATAGTGATGGCAGAGTTGGAGTCAGCCGAGATAAGGTAAGCACCGATGCTTGAGCACATCCTGCGGCGCATGGGGTTTGGCGCCAGTCCCGCGGAACTGGCGGCCTGGGCCGGGGTCCCGATCGACACCGTCATCGATCGCCTGCTGAACTACGAGTCGATGACGACCGACCACGACTCGAAGATCGGTCAGCCCCAGTACGTGGGCGTCACCACCTCCTCCGGCAATCCGTTCTCGCCCAACACGTTGATCAACGATGCGCGCCAGCGCTGGCTGTTCCGCATGATCCACTCGCAGCGCCCGCTCGAAGAGAAAATGGCGCTGTTCTGGCACAACCACTTCGCCACCGCGTATTCCAAGCTGGCCGGCGCCGTCGGCCAGGAGCGCGCGACGCGGTTGATGGACAACGACCCGATGAGCCTCGAGGGCAGTCCGGCCGGGCAGATTCAGGTGCTGCGCGAATATGCCACCGGCAGCTTCCCGGGCATGCTGCTGGCGATGGCGAAACACCCCGCGATGGTCTATTGGCTCGACAGCCAGTTGAACACCCGGACCCGGCCGCAGGAGAACTTCGGCCGCGAGATCATGGAGCTGTTCAGCCTCGGCATCGGCAACTACACCGAGCAGGACGTGTATGCCGCGGCGCGCGTGTTCACCGGCTTCAACTGGCAGCTGGTCGGCGACCGCACCAGCACCACGAACAGCTACTACACGTTCCTCTACCGCGCCGCCGACCACGACACCAACGCCAAGACCTTCACCTTTGCCATCTACCCGGACGGCGGCAAGACGATCCCGGCCCGCGCCGCGGCGGCCGGCGAACAGGATGCGCTGGACCTGATCCTCGCCCTGGCGCGGCACCCCGCGACCGCGCAACGGCTGGCGGGCCGGCTCTACAAGTTCTTCGTCAACGAGACGGCGGCCCCGGACGCGGCCCTGGTTAACGCCATGGCGAACGCGTACCTGGGCAACAACTACAACATCAAGGTGGTCCTGCGCACGCTGTTCCAGTCGCCGCAGTTCCGCAGCACCGCCAATTTCCACCAGCGCTATTCGTGGCCGGTTGAGTTCGTGGTGAAGGCCATCAAGGAAACCGGCTGGACCGGCTACTCGGTCAACAGCGCCATGACCCCGCTCACCAACATGGGGCAGCAGCTCTACGAACCGCCCGACGTGAACGGCTGGGCGACCGGGCCCGAATGGATCTCCACCTCGTCGATGCTGGCGCGCATGAACTTCTCGGCCGCGCTCGCGCAGAACCAGCGCTTCAACCTGGCCCGCGACGCGCAGCCCTATCGCCAGTCGCCGGAACGCGTGCTCGACTACATGCTCGCCCGCTTCCCGACCATGGGGTTCCCCACGTCCAGCAAGACGGCCATGACCGATTACCTCCGCTCAACCGCGTGGACCGGCGCTGACGCGCAATTGCAGCAGCGGGTCCCCGGCCTGGCGCGCCTGATCGTGGGATCGGGCGAGTACCAGTTTAATTAGTAGCCAGTAGCCAGTAGCCGTAGCCAGTAGCCAGCAGAGAAGCCATGGGTTATTCACGACGACAGTTCGTCAAGGGCGGCGTCACCGCGTTCACCTTCGGCTTCGCAGCGCCGCAGGCGATCTGCGACATTGCCTTCGCGCAGGGGTCGGCGGCGCGCAACATCGTGGTGGTCTACCTCAGCGGCGGCAACGACTCGCTGAGCACCATCATTCCGTATCGCGACGCGAACTACACGACCCGGCGGCCGACGATTGCCGTCCCCGCCGCCAACGTGCTGCAGATCGGCACCGACAGCTCGGGCGTCGAGCTGGGCCTGCACCCGCGGCTGACCGGCCTCAAGTCGATCTTCGACGCCGGCCGCCTCGCCGTCATCCAGCGCACCGGCTACGCCAACCAGAGCCGCTCGCACTTCACCGGCTTCGATATCTGGGGAACCGCGAGCGTCAGCAACACCTCCGGCACCGGATGGCTCGGGCGCTATCTCGACACCCAGCCATCACCGGTCAACCCGCTCGTGGCCTGGAACACGCAGCGCGAGACGCCGCGGCCGCTGATGGCGCGCCTGGTTGGCGTGCCGGCCATCACCAGCCCGGCCGCGTACCAGTTCTCGGGCGCCAATACCGGCACCGAGGCCACCTACGAGCGCACGGCGCAGACGCGCATCTCGTCGCACGTTCCCGTCGATCGTCCCCACCTCGCGTTCGTCAACTCGACGACGCAGGCGGCGATGGGGACGTTGGATCGCGTGGCGACCGTGGCCACCTACCGGCCGGCCAACACGTATCCCAATAACGGCTTCGGCCAGGCCTTGACCGCCGTCGCCGGCGCCATGAACAAGCAGATCGGCACCAAGGTTTTCTGGGTGCAGACCGGCGGGTTCGACACGCACGCCACGCAGGGCGTCAACCAGGGCGCGTACTTCAACCTGATGGCCACGCTTGGCGACGGCCTCAAGGCGTTTTACGACGACCTGAGTTCGCAGGGCTTGCTAGGCAGCACGCTCGTGCTGGTCTACTCGGAGTTTGGCCGGCGCATTTCAGAGAACGGCAGCTCGGGCACCGACCACGGCGCGGGCGCGAACATGATGGTGCTGGGCGGCGGCGTGCGCGGCGGCATCTACGGCACCGCCCCGAACCTCAGTCTCGACCCCGCCAACCCCACGCTCGAGAACAACGCCGGCGACGTGAAGTACGAAACCGACTTTCGTTCGGTCTACGCGAAGATTCTCGACAGCTGGCTGGGATCGAACTCGGTTAGCGTGCTCGGCGGAGACTACCGCGCCGGCGCGCCGAATTTTTTATAGCCACAGAGGACACAGAGGACACAGAGAATACTTTTCTAAATGCGATCAAGCTTCGAAGCGGCCTGATCGCATTTCGAAAGATTGACTCTGTGTTCTCTGTGTTCTCTGTGGCCAACTTCTCTTACTTGGCGTACTTCGCCAGCGTCTCTTTCCATGCCGCCGCCGACTGCGGCGCGCCGGCCAGCCCTTCAAACACAATCTGCCCGGTTCGATAGGCGGTGCCGTAGAACCGCTCGTTGGCATCGCGGTCCTGGCGGATGGTGGCGCCATTCAGCGTGACACCCGCAAACAGGCCGCGCGCGCGCGAGTAGCTGAGAATCTGCGCCCGCATCTGAATGTCGGTGGCGGCGGCGGCTTCGCGGCCCACGGGCCCGGCCGCGACACCAGCTTCGGCACCCACCTTGAACTGGTTCTTGACCAGTTGCTCGAGGCCGCGCTCGTTGTTCACGATCAGGATCAGATCGATGGCCTGGCCGCCAATCTGCGCGCCGATGCTGCCGCCGGTGATGGTGAGAAATGCCGGCGCCGACCACAGCCCGGTCTTCTTGCCGCGCACGCTCAGAATCCCCTTGCCGCGCTGGCCACCGACGATGAAGCCGCCCTTGAGGAGCGAAGGGAACACGGCCACGCCAGCGGCCTTCTCGAGGATCGACGTGGGCACCGCCTTGTCGCCGGCCGCCATGATCTCGTCGAGCACCAGGATCGAGTCCGAAATGCGCTTCGCCTCTTCAGCCGATTGCGCCGACAGGGTCGCGAGGGGAAGGGTGACGAAGCAGAGAGCGACAACGACAAGGGCGTTTCTCATAATCACAGGTTTAGACTCCGGAGCGCGGGTTCGAGTTCTCGATAGGTGAAACGGAATCCCAGTTCCTCGGCCGCCGCCGGCAAGACCCGCTGGCCGGTCAGCAGCATGCCGGCCATTTCGCCAAGCGCCAGCCTCAGCACGACCGCAGGGGCGTGAAAGACGGCCGGCCGCCGCAAGACGCGTCCAAGCGTGCGCGTGAAGTCGCGGTTGGTCACAGGTGCGGGCGCACAGGCGTTGAAGGCACCCGCCGCCCGCTCCGTGCCGGCGAGCCAGATGACCAGGGCCACCCAATCGTCCACGTGGATCCATGGCATGTACTGATCGCCCGATCCCAGCGTGGCGCCCAGTCCCAGCTTGAAGGGCAGGATCATCTTCTTGAGCGCCCCCCCGTTGGCGCCCAGCACCAGCCCCGACCGCACGATTGCCAGCCGCGTCTCGGGCGCCGCCACCGCGCGGGCCTCGTGCTCCCAATCGACGCACAGCTGCGCGAGGAAGTCCGAGCCGGGCGGGGTGCGCTCCGTCACGGTTTCGTCGCCGTGCGCGCCGTAGTAGCCGACCGCGGACCCGTTGATCAACGCCTTCGGCGGCCGCTGGCACATGGCAATGGCCCGCACGATGGTTCGCGTGGCGCGCAGGCGGCTCTCGCGCAGCTTCGCCTTGCGAGCCTCGCTCCAGAACGTGGCGGCGATGTTCTCGCCGGCCAGGTTGACGACGGCGTCGACACCTTCGAGGTGTGGGGATAACTGGCCGGGCGCGCCGTCGGGCTGCCACGCGATGTCGCCGGGCCGATCGGGGCGCGGCGAGCGCGTGAGGTTGAGCACGCGGTGACCGCCGCGCTCGAGTTCAGCTCGCAGCCGGCTTCCCAGAAACCCCGAACCCCCCGCGAGAACAACCGTCATCCCCTGATTGTATGGACGCCTGCCCACGGAAAAAGGCGCAAATTTGACAGCCGTTGAGCTGGTGGTATTAACTAACCAGTAAGTTAGTGACGAGATCCCGCACTACCAAGCGGCCCGATACCCGCGACGCCATCTTCCAGGCGGCCTCGGTCGCCTTCTCGTCGCACGGGTTCGACGGCGTGGGCGTCGACGACATCGCCGCCCAGGCGCACGTCAACAAGGCGATGATCTACTACCACTTCGCCGACAAGCTCGCCCTCTATCGTGCCGTCGTCGGCGACATGCTGGGCACGCTGGCCGCGACGGCCACCGAGATTGCCGAGTCCGCCGAATCGCCGGCGGAGAAGCTGAACCGGTTCATCGAGAACGTCGTGCGCCAGGCCGACCTGCGGCCGTGGTTTCCCACCATGATGCTGCGCGAGATTGCCGAAGGCGCGCCGCACCTGGACCTGGGCACCTTCGGGTTGATGAGGGGCGTGTTCCTGGCGTTTGGCCGCATTCTCTCGGAAGGCGAGGCCGGCGGCACGTTTCGCCCGGTGCACCCGATTCTGGCTTACACCTCGATCGTGGGCCCGCTGCTGATGAACGCCGCGCGCGAGCGCATGGCGGCCCAGCCCGGCCGCTCGGAGCTACCGATGTTCGCCGAGATTTCCCACTCCGATTTGATTGCCCACATTCAATTGACCGCACACCGGATGCTGCAACCCAGATGACGCCGGCCGATTCAGAGCCGCAGATGACACAGATGACTCAGACAAACAAGGCCATCCCCCAATCGCTGATCCCCTTTGCGATCGCCGTCATTGCGATAGGCTGCGCCGAGGAGGCGCCCACCGATCGCATTCGCGTCTCCGGGCACGTCGAGGCCACCGACGTCAGGCTCGCGCCCGACGCCGGTGGCCGCGTCCTGACCCTGGCTTTCAAGGAGGGCGACCGCGTGGCGCCGGGCCAGACCGTGCTCACGCTCGACACCCGGGACGTGGTGCTGGCCATCGAGCGCGCCAAGGCCGAGCGCGCCGCCGCGGAGGCGCAACTGAAGGTGGTGCAGGCCGCCGCGCGCCCCGAAGACATCAGGCAGGCCGAGTCGCAGATTGCCACGGCCAGGGCCGACCAGTCGGCAGCCGAGTCGGAACTGGCGTCGGCCGAACAGGACCTCGAGCGCTTCGAGGCGCTGCTCAAGACGAATTCGGGATCGCAGAAGCAGCGCGACGATGCGGCGACGCGGCGCAACGTGGCCCGCGACCGGGTGGCGGCCGCGCAAAGCCGCGTGCGCACCGCCGAGGAAACCCTCGCGCGCGTGCGGGCCGGCGCCCGGCGCGAGGAAGTGGAGGCCGCCCGCGCTCGCGTGACCGTCGTCACGGCGCAGATCGCCGCCCTCGAGAAGACGCTGGGCGACGCGACCCTCGTGTCGCCGGTCGGCGGCATCGTCACCGAGAAGCTCGTGGAGGTGGGAGAGATCATCGCGCCGCGGGCGCCGGCCCTGGTCGTCGTGGATCTCGACCATGCCTGGGCGGATGTCTTTGTGCCGGAGCCGGTGGTGCCGGCGCTGCGCATTGGCCAGCCGGCGAGCGTGTTTACCGATGCCGGCGGCGCCGGCCTCAGCGGCACGGTCACCTACATCTCGGCCAAGGCCGAGTTCACGCCCCGCAACGTGCAGACCGCCGAGGAGCGGTCGAAGCTGGTCTACCGGATTCGCATTTCGGTCGACAACAAGGAAGGCATCCTGAAACAAGGAATGCCGGTCGAAGCCGAACTCGCCCTTCGTTAGGCACATGACACCCGCCATTGAGTTCGCGAACGTCACGAAACGCTACGGCGCCGTTGAGGCGCTGCGCGGCGTGTCGTTCAGCGTGGCGCCGGGCGAGATGTTCGGGTTGATCGGGCCCGATGGCGCTGGCAAGACCACGGCCATCCGCACGATCTGCGGCTTGCTGCACATCGACGGCGGCGCCATTCGCGTGCTCGGCAAGGATCCGGTGGCCCATCACCGCGCGATCACCGGCACCGTCGGCTATCTCTCGCAGCGGTTCAGCCTGTACGGCGACCTCAGCATCGACGAGAACATCGCGTTCTTTGCCGAGATCCACGGCGTGCCGGACTACAGCGCCCGGCGGGACCGCCTGCTCGAGATGACCCAGCTCACGCCGTTTCGCGGGCGGCTGGCCGACCAACTGTCGGGCGGCATGAAGCAGAAGCTGGCGCTGGCCTGCACGCTGGTCCACGAACCGAAGGTGATCCTGCTGGACGAGCCGACCACCGGCGTCGATCCGGTGTCGCGGCGCGAGTTCTGGAAGCTGCTGTCGCAGTTCCTGGCCCAGGGCATCACCATCCTGATGTCGACCCCATACCTCGACGAAGCCGAACGTTGCAGCCGCATTGTCCTGTTGCACGAAGGCCGGGTGCTGGCGCTCGACGAGCCAGGCGCGCTGCGCTCGAGCCTGCCGGGCACGCTCCTCGAGGTATTGGTGCCATCGGCAGCCGAGGCGCTGCGGGCGCTCAAGGGGCCCGGCGGCGTGAAACATGCCCAGGTCTTCGGCGATCGCCTCCACGTGTGGAGCGACCGCCGCACCGAGGCCGAGGCCGTGCCGGAGTTCGCCGCCGTGGCCGCACGGGCCGGCGTGCACCCGGCCGGCGTTCGCGCCATCGTTCCGTCGCTCGAAGACGTCTTCATCGCCAAACTCGATTCCTCTGCAGAGACGGCCGGCTCATGATGCGCACCCTGATTGCTCTCCTGCTGTTTGCCCTGTCACCGCTGCCGCTGGCGGCGCAGCCGGCGCCGATCCGGCTGACCGTGGCGGATGCGATTACCCGCGGCTTCGAGACCAGCCACCGGCTGGCCGAGGCGCGCGCCCGCGAGCAGGGGGCGCAAGCCACCCTGCGGGTCGCGCAGGCGGGCGCCAAGCCCGTCGTCAGCGCGTCGGGCGGCTATACGCGGACCAACCACGTCGAGGAGTTTGCCTTCAACCAGGGCGGCGCGCGCGTGGTGGTCTACCCCGACATCCCCGACAACTTCGGGACGCGCCTGTCGTTCCAGTGGCCGATCTACACCTCGGGTCGCACCGATGCGCTCGAGCGGGCGGCCGCCGCCGAGGCCCGGGCCGTGGCCGCCGACATCGACACCGCGCGCGCCGACCTGCGCTTCGAGATCGTGCGCGCCTACTGGGGCGCGGCGACCGCGCGTGAAGCGGTGCGCGTGCTCGAAGAGTCGGCCGCGCGCGCCGACGCGCAGCTCAAGGACGCCCGTCAGCGCTTTGCCGTCGGCCTGATCCCGCCCAACGAAGTGTCGAGCCTCGAGGCCCAGCGGTCGCGCGAGCAGGCCCAGTTGATTGAAGCCGGCAACCTCCGCGAGTCGTCCTTGATTGAGCTGCGAAGGCTGGTTGGCGCCGCCGACGGGACGGTGATCGAACTGGCGGAGGCCCTTGATGCGACCACCGCTCCGGCTGCCCCGGACGCGCGTGCGCTGGTTCGCGAAGCGTTTGAGCAGCGGCCGGAAAGAAAAGCCCTGACCCTGCGCCTCGGCGGCATCGAAGCGCGCGAGCAGGCGGCGATGACCGGCAACAAACCGGTGGTCGCGGTGGGTGCGGGCGTCGATTACGCCAGGCCCAACCAGCGCATCTTCCCGCGCCAGGGGACCTGGCAGGAGTCGTGGGACCTGTCGGTCAACGTGAGCTGGCCGTTCCTTGATTTTGGCCGCACCAAGGCCCAGGTCGCCGAGGTGTCGGCGGCGGCCGCCGCCACGCGCGAGCGGCTGGCCGAGTTCGACTCGGTGGTGTCGGCGGATGTCCGCCAGCGCCTGCTCGATCTTGATTCGAGTCTCGCCATGGTCAGGGCTGCCTCCGACGCGGTGCGCAGCGCGACCGAGGCGCGGCGGGTGGTGGGCGATCGTTTCGCCGCCGGCGTCGCCACCAGCACCGACGTCGTCGTGGCGCAGGTGGCGATGCTCGAGAACGAACTGGCCCGCACGCGCGCGCTGGCCGCGGTGCGGCTGGCCGAAGCGCGCCTGCACCGCGTGCTGGGGAGGCCGTGATGGTCGAGGCAATCCAGGTCCGCGGCCTGACGCGCAAGTTCGGCGGCTTCGTCGCCGTGAACGACCTGTCGTTCACGGCGACGAAGCCGCCGAAC
>CAYGMD010000123.1:0-13357 GCA_964350785.1 uncultured Acidobacterium sp.
CGTCGAGCCCCTCCTTCACCGCGAAGCTGATCGCGTCCTCCGTGCTCTTCAGCAGGAAGTCGATGGTCCAGCCTTCGGTGTACTGGCGGATCGGCGACGAGCCGATGAACGTCCCGACCTCGATCGGCAGGCCGGTGCGCTGCGTGATCTCGGCAATCGGCCGGATGTCGGCGACCGTCGTCCGGGCCGCGCAGTTGGCGCGCACCTTCAGCCGCGCGCCGACAATCTCGCGCGCCAGGCGCTCGACGTCGGCGACCACGTGGGGGCCGGCGCCGGGCAGGCCGATGTCGGCGGTGTCGATGCCCAGCTGGTCGATCAGGTGGAGGATCTTGATCTTCTGCCCAATGGTCGGCGTCTTCACCGACGGCGACTGCAGGCCGTCGCGCAGCGTCTCGTCGTCGAGCATCACGCGCTTCGGTACGGCCGGCGCGCCAATCTTGTTCCAGTCGTAGATCAGCTTGTCCAACATCTAGTTCTTTGACGTCCGGGCGGCCGCGGCGGCCGCCATCACGCCGGTCCCCAGGATGAGGCCAAACCACATGCCCGAACGCAGCGCGGCGGTACGGACCAGGGGCCGAAAGCCATCGTTGATGGTGGCCACCGGCAGGCCGGCGGCGTGACGGCGCCACTGGGTGCCGGCGAACTCCAGGCCGGCGATGCGCGTCTGCCAATCGAAGGTGACGTTGAACACCGCGAACGCGAACACCGCCCACAAGGCCATCGCCACGCGCGCGCGCTTCGTCATGACGGGGGTGTGTACTTGATCACCAGCGCCGTGACATCGTCGTACTGCTCGGCACCGTGGGCGAACTCGCGGACCGCGTCAACCAGCTTCTCGAGCACGACCGTGGCCGGCTCCATGTGATGCCGCTGCAGCACGGCCACCATGCGCTCTTCGCCAAACTCGTCACCGGCGACGTTGTGCGCCTCGGTGACGCCGTCGCTGTACAGCACCGTGGTGTCGCCGGGCTTGAGGTCCACGGTATCGGCCGAGTACGGCGCCAGTTCGAACAGCCCCACCGGCATGCCGCCCACGTCGATCCGGCGCAAGCCGTCGACCCCGTAGATCAGCGGCGGGTTGTGGCCGGCGTTGCAGAACACCAGCTTGCCGGTCGGCGCCAGCTGGCCGTACATCAATGTCGCGTAGCGCGCGTCGATTTGACGGCGGGTCAGCACCTTGTTGATGTGATCCACGGTCTGCGCCGGATCGTCGCCAATCGACGCGAAGGCCGAGAAGATGCCCATGATCTTGGAGGTCAGCAGCGCCGCCGCCGGGCCCTTGCCGGCGACGTCGCCGCACAGGAAGCCGAACATGCCGTCCGGGGTGTCGATCAGGTCGAAGAAGTCGCCGCCAATGGAGCGGGCCTGCAGCGACGTGCCGGCCGACTCGAAGAACGCGCCGGCGTGGGTGCCCTCGGGCAGCAAGGCGCGCTGGATTTCCGCCGCGATCTTGAGCTCGTGCTCGAGGCGGGCCTTGTCGAGCGTCTCGCGATAAAGACGGGCGTTCTCAATGGCCACGCCGGCCTCGGTGGCCAGGGTGTCGAGCGCGGTGCGCGTGTGCGGCGCCAGCAGGCTGCCCTTCTCGCGGCTGTCGAGGTAGAGCACGCCGATGTTCTTGGTCTCGGCGGCCATGTCGGCGCGGTCGAGGTAGCGCACCATGCGCAGCGGGATGCAGGCGACGTGACGGATGCCGAGCGCGACGGTACCCATGTGCGCGTTGGCGAGATCGCCGTCGAGCAGGTCGGCGACAATCTTGAGCTCGCCGGTGGCAAACACCTCTTCGGGGATCTTGCGGCTGGTGTTGAACCCGGTGCCCGGCAGCGTGATGCGCCCCTTGGCGCGGGCCAGCTTCATCTCGAGGGGCCCGCCGTTCGACGACAGCATGATGAAGCCGCGTTCGGCGCCGGCCACGTCGATGGCGGCGTCGAGCACGAGCGCCAGCACCTCGTCCAGGACCCGGCCCGAGCCGAGCGCGCGCAGGCCCTCGAGCAGCGCGGCCAGCTGGCGCAGGTCGTTGACGGCGCTGGCGTGCGACCGGTCGGTGTGGGCCGGCGCCTCGCCGGTCAGGAACACCACGTCGGCGCCGCTGGCGCGGCCGAACTGCACCTTGTCGCCGTGCTTGAGCTTGTGTTCCGTGACGGCCTCGCCGTTGACGTAGGTGCCGTAGCGCGACCCCTTGTCGCGCAGCAGCCACTCGCCGTCGACCTCGACGATCTCGGCGTGTTCGCGCGACACGTCGCTGCCCACCAGCCGCAGGTCGCTCTCGGTCCGGCGACCGATCATGAGCTGCGCCTTGGTGATGGGGACGATTCGCTGGCCGAGGCCGTCGTTTACTTCGAGCCGCGCATTTGCCATAGGGGATGGCGGGGCCTGCTACCGGACCCCGAACGACTCATCATAACAGGCTTCCGCACGCCACTTCGCGGACGACGGCGGCCAGGGCCAAGCCGAGCAGGACGAGGCCGACCAGCGACACGCGCGAGCGGCGCGGGCGCGAGGCGGGGGGCGTGATCCGCGGCTCCGCCGTGGCGGTGCCGCACTTGTAGCAAATCAAGGCGTTGGCGGCGATCTCGGCACCGCACGAGCGACATGTCATCGTTATTCGATATTCTAGCTGAAGCCCTTCATGATTCCGCTGCGCGACGTCATCCCCTCCCGCACCCGTCCGGGCGTGACCATCGGCCTGATCGTCTTCAACGTGCTTGTCTTCCTGTTCCAGGCGACGCTGACGGAACCCACGGCCGAGCGATTTCTGATCACCTTCGCTGTCGTGCCGGCGTACTTCTCGCTGGCCGACGTGTTCACGTCGCTGTTCGTCCACGCCGGGCTGCCGCACCTGGCCGGCAACCTGCTGTTCCTGTGGATCTTCGGCGACAACGTCGAAGACCGCCTGGGCCACGGCCGCTTCGCGGCGTTCTACCTGGCGTGCGGATTCGTGGCCGCGTTCACGCAGACCGCGCTCCACCCCAGTTCACTGGTCCCCATGGTGGGCGCCAGCGGCGCCATTGCCGGCGTGATGGGCGCCTATCTCGTCCTGTACCCGCACTCGCGCGTGCTGATGCTGTTCCCGTTCCCGCCCATCCTGTTCGAGCTGCCGGCAGTGTTCTTCCTCGGCTTCTGGTTCTTCATGCAGTTCCTGAGCGGCCTGGGCACGCTGCCGCTGTTCCAGACCGGGCAGATCTCAGGCGGGGTGGCCTTCTGGGCACACGTGGCGGGCTTCGGGTGCGGCGTCGTGCTGGTCCGGATCATGCGCCGTCCCGAGCGCATGAGTGTCGACTGGTGGGATACCCGAACAGGAGATCAAGAGATCAGGAATAAGACCTTTTAGGCTCCTGATCTCCTGATCTTCTGTTAAGACTTTTTCCTAATCTCCGCAGAGACTTGCGCTAGTTCCAGCATCAGCTTCTCGAACTGCGCGTTCCACTCGGCATCGGGCATCACGCCCTTCAGCTGCTTGTGCTCTTCGGCCTGCATCTCGAGCGTGCGGCGGCGCTTGACCAGCGCCGCCAGCTCCGGAGTGGCCGATTCGGTGACGTTCTCGGCGTCGAGGTAGGAGATGCGGGCCACGCCGCCATCAGGCCCCTCGGCGCTCGCCTCGCGGCCCTTGCCGTCGCCGGTGTCGTCGAGCACCGCGCGCTCGGTGGCCAGTTGGCCCTTCTGCTCGTAGTGCTGCTTCACCGCCGCGCTGGCGGCCGTGAACACCTCGAACAGCGAGGTGCGGCCGTTCTTGTCAAGATCGGTCGAGGCCTCGCGGAGCGCCTTGACGAAATACTCGGGAAACACGGTGGCGTACTTCTGCGCGGCCGAGTCGGTGGCCGTGATCACGACGCGGCCCTTGGCGGTCAGTGATTCCAGGAAGGGAAAGCTCGCCTCGGTCGTATTCACCACGGCCATGCGGCCCTGCACGCCGGCGAGCAGGTCGCTCCAGTCCCGGGCCGTCATGTCCGGCCCCACCAGGTTGAACTTGGCGACGTCGCCGTCATAGGTGCCGTGTCCCAGCAACACCACCAGCACGAAGTCGTCCTTGGTGCCGGCCTTCTTGACCTCGGCGAAGATCTTGCGCACGTTCTCGGCCGTGCCCTTCTCGCCCGCCGGCGCCGCCTCGTCCACGAGCAGGCGGACGTTCTCGGGCTTGAACCCGTAGCGATCGACCATCGCCGATCGCAGGCCCTCGCGCCAGTCGCGCATTTGCTCGGCGTACTTCTCGCCGCCCGACGCCCCGGAGATGATGATCGCCCACCGCGCCTCGGCAGTCGCCGCAGCAGGCCAAGCCCCGAGTGCGACGAGCAGTAATGCGATGCATTTGATCTGTGTCATCTGTGTCATCTGCGGCCCCGGCATTCGGCGGCATCGGTGTTCACGAAAGCCCGGCGCGTCGCCGCAGCAGCCACTCGGCGCCCAGCAGGGCGACGAGCACGACAAAGCTCCAGCCATTGTGCCAGAGGTCGCGTTGTTCCGGCGTTCCGGCGGCTACCCGCGACTCGCGCAGCAGCGCCGGCAGTTCCCCGGCCCGCGCCGCCGGCAGGTAATGGCCCTTCGATTCCGCGGCCAGCCGCTGCAACACAGCCTCGTTCAGCCGGGGCTGCGCCATCTCGAGATCCACGCCGCCCACCAGCACCTGGCGCCACGCCGTGCCCAGGCGAACGCCGGCGCGCGTGGCCGTGGCCTCGAGGCGGTAGACGCCCGGCTCGTCGAAGCGCGCGGCCACGGCGTAGCGGCCATCCCTGGGACTCGACAGCGCCGGGGTCAGCAGGCGCGCCTCGCCGTTGGGCGCGGTCACCGCCAGCGACACCTCGGCATTGGCGACCGGGGCGAAGGCGGCGTCGCGAACCGTCAGGGCAATGCGTTCGGTCACGCCGGGCACGGTCGGCGTGAGCGGCGCAATCGCGACCGGCGCCGCCGCGCCGGCGGTGATCCACCGCGCCAGTTGCCGCCAAATCGTCTCGTAACCGAGGTCGGTCGCCGGCCGCATCATGCGCCAGCGCCACGACGCCTCGCCGGCAAACACCAGCGATCGGCCCTGGCCGTAACGTTGCGCCGCGATCAGCGGTTGCGGCGCGCCGCCGCCGCTCGGTGCCACGACCAGCACCTGGGCGCCCGGCCGCGGGCCGCCCACCGGCGCGACCGCTGCCAGCGCCGGCAGTTCGGCCCACCGCTTGCGGCTCTCGTCAATCGAGAGCGCCAGCCGCGTCGCCGGGTGCAGTGCGCCATCCGGCGTCAGCGCCGGCGCATTGGCGGCCGCCGGCTCGAGCGGGTTCGAGGCCAGCGCGACCGTCGCCCGCCGATCGGTGAGGTCAATGGGCAGGACCTCTTCGAGCGGCGTCCCCGACAGCCCCTGGCGGTCGAACGAGCGCGCCCCCAGCACCAGCAGCCCGCCGCCGCGCTCGGCGACGAAGGCCGCCGTCAACGCCAACTGGTCGCGCGTGAAGAAGTCGGCTTCGATGTTGCCGAAGATGACGGCGTCGTAAACAAACAGCTCGCCGCGGGTCGAGGGGTAGCCGCCGGCCAGCGCCGCGACCCGCCCCGGTGCCGCCTGCACGTAGAACGTATCCCGCCCATCATCGTTCTGGCCCTTGCGGACCACGGCATCGATGTCGAGCCCGGGGTCCTGGGCCAGCGCGCGCTTCAGGAACGTGTGTTCGTAGCCGGGCGCGCCCTCGACCATGAGGATCTTGCGGCGGCCGGTTTGCGCCGGCACCAGCACGCTGCGCCGGTTGTTTTCGGCCGCCAGCTCGCCATCGGCCACCGGGATCTCGATGGCATACACGGTGGCCACGTCCGCCGGCGGCGAGACCGTGAAGACTTCGTGGATGGGCGCGCCGTCCGACGGCGGCGTGACGCGACGCACTTCAAGCGGCCGCCCGTTCGCGCTGATGCGCAACTCCACCGGGTCGGTGCCAAAGCCGGTGCTCGACGCCGACACGCTGAGGTCCACCGAGGCGCCGGCCAGCAGCGGCTCGCCCGCCGTGAGATTCAGCACTTCGCGATCGCGCGCCCCCTCGGCGCGGCCCACGCCGACCGCCAGCACGGGCGCATCGCCGATGCGAGCGGTGGCGGCGCCCTCCTGGGGTGAAGTGTCGCCGCCATCAGACAGCACCACGATCCCGGTCACACGATCGCGCCGGTGCCGGTCCGACAGGTCGGCCAGCGCTCCGCTCAAGTCGCTGCGCCGCGCGGTCGCGGCCAGGGTCTCGACGTCGCCGGGCGCCAGCGCTTCGCCGAAGGTCAGCAGTTCGATCGCGTACTCGTTCGCCAGTTTGGCCTGCAGGTCGCGCACGATCGCGCGCGCCTGATCGAGCCGGCTCGGCCCATCGTCATCGGCCAGGCGCATGCTCCGGGACACATCCACCAGCACCGGCAGCAGGCTGTTGTTCGCGGCGGCGGGCGGCACCAGCACCACCGGCCGCAACAGGATCGCGATGAGCAGCACCAGGGTGACCGCGCGCAGCGCGGAGAGCAACCCGCGCATGCCGCGCGACAACGCGATGGGCACGCGCGCATACGCGAGCCATGCCAGCACCAGCGCGCTGCCAAACACGAGCAGGTAGCCCCACCACGGGAGGACGACGGCGAACTTCATTACGACTTGGGCTTTCGCGGCGCGGCCAGCGACTGGTAGTAGCGGTCCACCAAACCACGATAGGTCTCCGCCACGGCGTCGTGCCGGCCGGCATTCAACCGCTCCCGGTTTTCGCGCGCGCGCAGCTGGTCCGACAGCTCAGACTCAGTGCGATCGAGCGCCGTCAGCAGGTTCTTCTTCAACGATTCCCAGTTGGCGAAGTCCTGCTTGAACGCCTCGGTGCCCGGCGCCGACACGCTGCGCGACCACTGTTCCGGCGTCGTGCCACGGGACGCTTGCGGGTTCTCCCGCTGCAGGCCTTCGGCCAGCTTCTGCGCCTCGCGCATCTGGCTGTCGGCGTCGCGCTGCAAGCGCGCCACCGATTCGGCGCGGCCGCCTTCGGCGCTGCCCTGGGGAGCGTTCGCGCCCGGCTTGGCCGACGCCGATGACTGGCCCTCGGCGCCGGTCTGGCCCGGCTTCTGGCCGGATGGCTGACCCGATGCCTGGCCCTGCTCCCGCGCGAGCGCGTCCATCGTGCGCTGCAGTTCGCTCAGCCGGTCGCGCAATTCCTGGGTGCGCGCCAGCTGTTCCGACAGCTTCGTGGTCTCGGTGTCCTGCTCGCCGTTGGCCGCGCCAAGACGCTCGGCCACCTTGTCGAGCGCGCGGGCCAGTTCGTCGGGCTTGCCGGCCCCCACGCCGCCCGCCTGCGGCTGACGCATCGCCTGCGCGGCCTGGCGCATGCGCTCGGCAATCTTCTGCTGATCGAGCTCGCGCGCGGCCTCGGTCATGGCCTGGCGGTCATCAGCTTCGGCGCCGCCGCTACGGGCCAGTTGCTTGACCGAGTCGCCCAGCCGCTCGGCGCGCTCGGCCAGCCGATCCTGCTCCGCGGCCAGCCGCCGGCGGGCATCGTCATTGGCCTGGCCCGCCCTGGTGCGGCCGGCCTCGTTCCCCAACCGGCGCTCGGCCTCGGCCAGTTGCCGCGCTTCCATCTGCAGGTCGCCAATGGCGCGCCGGCGCTCGTCGGGACGCGCGCCCTGCATTTGCTGTTCGAGGCTGCGCAGTTGCTGCGAGGCGCGCTCGCCGCGCTCGCCGGCCTGTTGCGGATTCTGCTGGCGCAGGTCCCCTTCGGCCTTGCGCATTTCGTCGGTGATCTCGCGCAACGACTGGCTGCCGGCAGACGCGCCCTGGGCGCCCGGCTTCGACGGCGACTTGCCGCCGGGGCCCTGCGCCTGCGACGCCTTCTGCAGTTGCTGCGACAGCTCCTCGGCCTGCTTGCGCAGTTCGTTCTGGTCGCGGGTCAACCGTTCGAGCTGTCGCTTGATTTCCTCGGCGGTAAGGCCCGCCTGGTTCTTGGCCAGTTCGCGCTGCTGCCGCGCCAGGGCCTCCTGCCGCCGCGCGAGCTCGCGAATGCCGGCGAGGGGATCGTCTTCTTTCTCGTTCTCCTCGGCGCGCGATTCGCTGGTCGACGGCGTCTCGTAGTTGGTCTGCTGGCGCTTGCGCAGTTCCTGTTCGAACAGGGTCGAGAGGTCGAGCGACTGGCGGTTGCCGTTGCCACCGCCGCCCTGGGCCTGCTGCATGGCGACCTGGCGCTTGCGAATCTCGGCTTGCGCCTTCAGCAGGTGGCCAAGCGCCGTTTCTTCAAACGGCAGGGCTTTCGCGGTGCTCAGGCGCTGGAGTTCGGTGACCGCCTGGCCCATGGCCGTCACGGCCTGGGTGAGCGGGTCTTCGGTGCCGGCCCGCGACAATCCCGGCTGCGCGGCGCGCCCGCGCCGCCGTTGCGCAAACGCGGCCGCCGCCATCTCGCCGGCCATTTCTTCGGCCTTCTCCTTGACGTTGGTCTGCGCCAGGGCCACCGCCCTGATGTCGGTGGCCGGCCGCGCATCGCGCGCGCGCCGGGCCCGGGCATCGAGCTTCCAGGTGGCCGCCACGATGTCCTTCTGCTGCGCGATGAGATCCTCGAGACCGGTCTGGCCGCCCTGGGCGCCGCCCATCGCCTGGCTCTCGGCGGCGGTGAACTCCTCTTCGTACGGCTTCACCTCGAGGAAGAAGATGTCGCTGCGCGCCTCGGTCGCGCGGCGGCCGCGGCCGACGTCGCGGGCCCGCGCGTAATAGGTCACGAAGTCGCCCGGCACGACGTCCAGGTCCTCGAGATAGACGGTGTGGGCGCCGGTTGCCACCGACCCGCTGATGGGCTGCCCCAGCGGCACCACGGTCTGCTTGCCGGTGGAGGCCTTGATCACGAGCTCCAGCGCCTGCACGCCATAGTCGTCGTCAGCGCGGGCCTCGATGGCCACCTCTTCGAGCGGCGAGACCTGCTTGTCCCCGGCCGGCCGCAAAATGCGCACGTCAGGCGGCCGATCGTTCAACATGCGGATGAAGTACTCCGTGCCCTCGCTGGCCAGGCCATCGAGGTCATTCAGCGCGATGCGGTACGAGCCGTCTTTCGCGACGGTGAGCGCCGCCGACAGCGTCGTCGCCCTGCCGCCCAGGGCCACCGCGGTGCCATCCGACAGTTTCAACTGGCCCTGCTGCACCGGCTTGTCGGTGGTGATGGTGAGGTGCGCCGTGGTGCCCGCGGGCGCGTAGATGTCGCCGGTGTCTTCTTCGGTCTGCGGCGGCAACCCGACGCCCTTCGGGTACTCGTAGCGCACGTCGACGCGCGACACCCGCACCGGGCGGATGACCTCGACCGCGAACTGCGCGGACTGGGCGGCGGCCATCGACACGAGATACGGGAACGAGGTCTCGATGTTGTTCAAGGTGAAGGTGAACTCGCCGGCGGTGGCGCCCGGCGCCATGCGAACCGACCGCGCCGCCTCGCCGGTGCCGACCGTCAGGTCGGGGACCAGCCCGCCATCAATGCCGGGAATACGGGCGACCACGGTCAGCGGCTGGCCGGCTTGCACCTTCACGGATCCCGGCGTCACCTCGATCGCGTACCGCTTGGGGAACAGGTACGCGCCCACGACATCGGCGGCCCGCCCGGCCGACGGCGCGAACCACGCCGTCGCCACCAGCAAGGCGAGGCTGCCAAGCGCGGCGCCGGCCATGGCCCGCCTCAGCGTTGCCGGCACGATGATCGCGTCGGGCGGCTGCGACCGCGCCGTCCGCAACGCCTCGGCCACCAGCAGCTCGGTCATGGGCGACGATCCCGCCCCGGCCTTCTCCACTGCCGTCACCAGCACATCGTCGAGGCCGCCGGATTGTTCTTCGATGAAGCGGGCCACCTGCTTGTCGGACGGCGGCCGGCACAGCGGCAGCAGGGCGAACACCAGCGCGGTGACCGCGACGGCGCTGACCGCCAGCACGGCGAGCACGAGCGGCACGCCTTCGCGGGCGACGAGCCCGATCGCCAGCAGGCCCACGAGCAGCATCGCGGCGGCGGTGGCGGCGCCGAGCGTCCACGCGCGCAACAGCGCGCGGCGCATCCAGCACGCCCTGACGTCCGCGAGAAGGGTCCGTAGCTCGCCGAACCGATCGCTCATGGTCTCTTGCCCCATCCTAGCTCACGCGGCGCGGCGTCCAACCAGGGCTTCCCCGGCAAGCGCGGCCAACATGACCAGCAATCCCACCTGCCACCATCGCTGGCGATCCTCGGCCTCACGCGCGCCGCTGGCCGGCTCGCGCCGATCGGCGCGCGGCGTGCGCCTGATCCCCTGCATGAACTCGTCCACGCTGGTCGCCGCCGGGTTCGATTCACCCACCGCCACGGTCACCGTGACGGGCGGCCGCTGCCGGCCGTGGGTCAGGTAGCGCGCGGTTTCGATGGCAAAGGGCACGAACGCTGGATGCAGCGGGAATCGATTCCACTGGTTGTCGAGATCGGACGTGAAGACCAGCAGGCGTCCATTCCCCACTATCTGCTCGGTGAGCGCGGCGTCGCCCCCCGACAGCCGGGCCAGCACCATTCGTCCCGCCTGTGGGTTTAGACGCCGGTGCTGGTCGATCTGGACGTCGCCCAGGGCGCCCGACGGAATCAGGAATGGACGAAAGATGGGATGGCGGCTGTCGCTGGCCACCAGGGTGGCGCCGGGCAGCCGCACCGGCGCGGCCGACACGCCGGCGTCGGCGCCAATGACGTCGCCCAGGGTGCCCGGGTCCACGTCGGGGCCCAGCGTCAGCAACACTTGCCCGCCGCCGGCGAGGTACGTCTTGACCAGCTCGCGCCCGTTGCGATCCAGCGTGCGCGTGCCCAGGATTACCAACGCCGCATGCCGGGTCATCTCGGCTGCCGTCCACTTGGAGAGCACGCGGCCGTCGGCCACGGTGACCGCAAACTCACGGCCCTCGTCCGCCACCGACAACGCCCGTTCGACGTAGATGCCGCCCGTCGCGCCAGTGGGATCGGCGACGAGTGCGGCGATCGGCACCGCCGGGGCCGCGTCGAGCGCCACGAGCCGTGTGTTGTCGGCCTGGTAACCGGCTGCATCGGCGATCGCCACCTGCGCCACGCCCGCGCCGCGCAAGGCGCCGCGCAGTTCGACATCGGCCGCCGCCATCGGCGCCATGGCGGCGGTGGCGGTGGCGACGGTCTTGCCCTCGACCACCAGGGTGACCGCCGCCGTCACTTCCTCGGCGCCGAAATTCTGCACGGTCGCCACCACCACGCGATCGCGCAGCGCGGCCGACGTGATCGCCAGGTTCCTGGCCGGCGGGGGCACCGCGACCACCTGCACGTCGACACCGTCGGGAAGGCCGCCCTCGTCGTTGGCTTCCCAGCCGACGTGCTGCAGGTCGGTCACAATCACGACGCGGCCGGCGCGCGCGCCAATCACCTCGGTTGCGGCCGCCAGGGCCGTCCGATAGCGCGTGCCGGCGGCACTGACGGTGACGCCGGCAATGGCGGCCCGCACCGCACCGCGATCCGGCGTGGGCGCCGTCACGACGGTGGCCGCATCCGCAAACGTGATGAGCGCGACCGCGTCCGACGCCGGCGCCTGCTCGACTGCCTGCACCGCCGCTTGCTGCGCCCTGGCAAACTGTCCCGGCGCCGACAGGCTCATCGAGGTATCGAGCGCAATGACGGTGACGGGCACCGACGGCGGCGCCGCCGCGCCGGCCACGTAGGGCCGGGCGAACGACACGGCCAGCAGCACCAGCGCCGCCACCCGTAGCGCCAACAGAATCAGCTCGCGCAGCTGCCGGCGGCGATGCTGCTGCACCGGGGCGCGCGTCAGCAGCTTGACCGACGGAAAGTCGATCACGACGTCGGTCCTGCGATGGAACAGGTGCAGCAGCACGGGCACGGCCGCGGCCAGCGCGCCGATCAGAAACAGCGGCGAGAGAAAGGACACCCCGAACATCACGGCATCCGGCGGCGCGTCATCAGGTACGCCATCAGCCCAAGCTCAAGCGGCTGTGACGTATCGAGCAGGCAATAGTCGATGCCCACCAGCGACAATTCGCGCTTGTAATGCGCGATCATCGCCTGCATCCGCTCGACGTAATCCTTGCGGACGTTGGCCGGCACCGCCATCACTTCGGCCGCCGTCTCCATGTCGCGGAAGCGGGCGGTCCGTTCGAACGGAAAGTTCAACTCGTCGGGATCCAGCACCTGGAACACGATCACGTCGGTCCCGCGGTAGCGGAAATGCTTGAGGCCCTCGAGCACCTGCTGCGGATCATCCAGCAGGTCCGAGACCAGCACGACCAGCCCCCGGCGGCGCACCGCGGCGGCCAGGTCGTGCAGCGGCTTGGCGACGTTGGTGTGCGCGCCCAGTTTCAGGCGCTCCAAGGCGAGCAGCACGGCCCGCAGGTGGCCCGTGCGCGCACTGGCCGGCACCAGCGACGTGATGCCGGCGTCGAAGGCGATCAGGCCAAAGGCGTCACGCTGGCGGTTCATCAGATACGCCAGGGCCCCGGCCAGGTACGACCCGTACTGTAGTTTCGTGACCGCGCCCGAGGCGTAGCCCATCGACGCGCTGACGTCGAGCAGCAGATGGCAGGCCAGGTTGGTTTCTTCCTCGTACTTCTTGACGAAGTGCCGATCCGAGCGGGCGTAGACCTTCCAGTCGAGCGTCGCCAGGTCGTCGCCGGGCAGGTATTGCCGGTACTCGGCAAACTCGACGCTGAACCCCTTGTACGGGCTGCGGTGCAGCCCGGTCAGGAACCCTTCGACGATGGTCCGGGCCTTCAGGTCGATCGTGCCGAGCCGCGCGACGATCGCCGGGTCGAGAAACCGTGCTTCTCCAGCCACGTTAGTCAGTGCCTAACCGGTGTCAATCGGTGGCCCTACAACCCGCTGGCAGGCACCGGCACCGCATCCAGCAACTGATCGACGATGCGGTCGGAGGTGATGCCTTCGGCCTCGGCATAGAAATTCGGCAGCACGCGGTGCCGCAGAATGGGCTTGGCCAAAGCCTGGATGTCCTTCACCGAGACATGGACGCGGCCGTGCAGCAGCGCCCGCGCCTTGGCGCCAATCACCAGCGCGTGCGACGCGCGCAGGCCGGCACCCCACTTCACCCACTTGTCGATGAATGCCAGCTTCGCCCCGCGGCCGGGACGGGTGCTGTCGGCGAGGCGCACCGCGTAGCGCACGACCTCCTCGGCCACCAGCACCTGGCGCACGCAGTCCTGGATGGCCAGGATCTCGGCGCCGTCGAGCACGCGCAACGGCTCGGCCTTCTTCGTGCTCGTCGTGTCGGTGACCACCTGCACCTCGTCGTCTTCCGAGAGGTACGTCATCACCACGTTGAAGAGGAAGCGATCGAGCTGCGCCTCGGGCAGCGGATAGGTGCCTTCGAGCTCGATCGGATTCTGCGTCGCCAGGACGAAGAACGGCCGCTCCAGCGGATA
>CAYGMD010000124.1:0-13288 GCA_964350785.1 uncultured Acidobacterium sp.
CGAAGGTGCCGGGGTCGAACAGCCGCGTCATCCGCTCGCGCGCCGTCAGCTTGCCTTGGTCGTGCTGCTTCTGCCGCCGCGCTTCGCCGCCGCCCAGTTCCGCCAGGCGCTCGCGTTCCCGGAGCCGTTCAATGGGGGTCATCGACACCGGCAACCCTAGAGGGTTGCCTCCACGCACGTGTTGCTGAGCGAGCCCACGCCTTCGAGCTTGACCATCATGCGGTCGCCGGGCACCAGCGGGCCGACGCCGGACGGCGTCCCGGTGGTGATCACATCGCCGGGGTGCAGCGTCATGAAGCGCGTGACGTGCTCGACCAGGTACGGGACCGGAAAGATCAGCTCGCGCGTGTTCGAGTGATGGCGCTTCTCGCCGTTCACCCAGCCCTCGATCTCGAGCGCGGACGGGTCCAGGCCGACGGCAATGCAGGGGCCGATCGGGGCGAATGTGTCGAAGCCCTTGGCGCGCGAGTACTGCACGTCCCTGACCTGGAGTTCGCGCGCGGTCACGTCGCACAGGCAGGTGACGCCGAGAATGTAGTCCATGGCATCGGCGGCCTTGACCTGCGACGCGCGTTGGCCGATCACGACGGCCATTTCGGCCTCGTGCTCGATGCGGCCGGCCCACGCCGGCAGCCGGATCGGCTCGTCGGGGCCAATCACCGTGGTCGCCGGCTTCAGGAACACCAGCGGCTCCTCGGGCAGCTTCTTCTTCATCTCCGCGGCGTGGTCCTTGTAGTTCAGGCCGATGCACACGACGATCGACGGCTGCACCGGCGCCAGGAACTTGAGGGCGGTGCCGGCCGGAATCTCCTCGCCCGGCTCGTAGGTGCCGAACACGTCGCCGCGTAACCAGAACAGGTTGCCGCCGCGTTCCACCGCGTAGCGCCCGCCCATCCCCTGCTTCACTCGATAAATGCGATCCATGGTCCTCTTGTGTTCAAGCCCCAGGCTCCAGGCCGTGGCTAACGCGCCGTCTCTTCGACCCGGTTCGACTGCGCGCTGACATTTTGCGGAGTGGCCCGATCGACCGCGACCACGACGTAGACATAGCGCGTACCGGCGCGGGCCGTGGTGTCGCGATAGGTCGTGGCGGTCACCGGCTCCGGGGTAATCGCTCGAAGTGTGTCACCCGGCGCGTCGCCGCGCAAGACAAGGTACCCCGCCAGGTCGGCCTCGGTATTCGGCTCCCAGATCAGGCTGATCACCCCTTCGCCGGCAATCGCCGCCAGCGACCGGGGCGCGGCCGGCGGGAACGTGTCGGCGGGCGTCACGCACGTCTTCGGTGAGGCCGGGCCCATCACCACCGCGCCGGCGATGCGCTCCACGGGACGCACGACGAAGCAGCGCTCGGTGCCGAAGGTCACGCCGGCGATCACGTGGGCGGTCACCGCGACCGGTTGCGGCGTCAGCGGCACGGGCAGGCGGATGGCAAAGGGATCGTCGGCCGCCGCCGCCGACGGCACCTCGAACAGGTGGTAGGTCGTGGCCTCGGACTGGAACCCGAGCGACTTGGCCGGCAGCGGCGGTGGCACCGGCACCGGCGGCGTGAGGTTGGCCGGCGGCGCCGGCTCGGCAAACGCCGCCGTGCGGGCGTCGGTCGAGGGCGACCAGGTGATGGTCATCGCCGTTTCGGTGAAGGTGACGGCTGGGGCCGCCGGCGCGGAACTCGTGGCGTCGAGCGGGACGGCCACCGGCGTCGACGCCGGCGCCTTGCGGCCGCGCGGGCTCACGCCAATCACGAAGTAGTAGCGGCGCAGCAACTGCGTGGGCGCCGGCGCCACCAACGGCCCGGCCAGCGGTTTCTGATCGGGCGCGGCCGGTTGCGACAGGGTCCCGGCCTTCGGCGGCAGCGCCACGGCCAGGCGCGCCTCGGCCGTCAGCGTTTCCCGGACCACCGCCGGCACGGCGCGGTCAATGCCTGGCGGAGCCGGAAGCGCGGGCACTTCGACACCCGCCGGGTTCGGCGGCGGCGCCGGCAGGATGGGTTGCACCGGCAGCGTGGCGACCAGCGTGGCCAGCTTGCGCTGCTCGTCGGTTTCAGGGGGACTGGTCGCCGTGATGGCATAGACCTCCAGCGACGCGATGTCGGCCGGCTTCTGCCCGTCGACGTTGGCCTCCGGCACCGGGAACGACACGTACACGTCGTCGCCGATACGCTGCGCGGTCACCGTCGTCACCGGCGCCGGCACGCGCACGAACGGCGCCAGCGGCGGCCCCTTTTTGCCACACGCGGCACTGGCAACGATGACGAGGACCGCTGCTGCGGCAAGGCGAGTCAGCTGAATCACAGGATGTAGCGGGACAGGTCTTCGTTCTTGACGATATCGGCCAGCATGCGTCGCACGTAGGGCGCGTCAATAGTCACCGACTTGTCCTCGAGCGTCGGCGCGTCGAACGACACTTCGTCCAGCAGCCGCTCCATCACCGTGTGCAGGCGCCGCGCGCCGATGTTCTCGGTCCGCTCGTTGACGATGGTCGCAAACTCGGCGATGGCGGCGACGCCGTCGTCGGTGAACGTGAGGTCGACGCCTTCGGTCGCCATCAACGCGATGTACTGCTTGATCAGCGCGCTCTTCGGCTCGGTGAGGATGCGCACGAACTCGGCCTGGCCGAGCGCCTCGAGCTCGACGCGGATCGGGAAGCGGCCCTGCAGCTCGGGAATCAGGTCCGACGGCTTCGAGACGTGGAACGCGCCGGCGGCAATGAACAGGACATGGTCGGTGCGGACCATGCCGTGCTTGGTGTTGACGGTCGTGCCCTCGACGATCGGCAGGATGTCGCGCTGCACGCCCTCACGGCTCACCTCGGGGCCATGGCTCCCCTCGCGGCCGGCGATCTTGTCGATCTCGTCGACGAAAATGATGCCGGCCTGCTCGACGCGCTCGACCGCCGCGGCCGACACGGCGTCCATGTCGATCAGCTTCTGTTGTTCCTCGGCGCTCAGCCGCTCGCGGGCCTCGGCGACCGTCACGCGGCGGCGCTTCGAGCGGCCCTGGAACAGCCCCGGCATCATGTCGCGCAGGTTGACGCCCACCTCCTCCATCGACGAGCCGGTAATCAGCTCGATCGAGGGGAACGACTTCTCCTGGACCTCGATTTCGACCAGCCGCTCGTCGAGCTTGCCCTCGCGCAACTGCTCGCGCATCCGCTGCCGCGTGCCGTGCATTTCGTCGCGGATGCGGCCCGGGTCCTCGTCGGGCGCGGCCGGACGCGGCGGCAGCAGCAGGTCGAGCAGGCGCTCCTCGGTGTTCAGCTCGGCCTTGACCCGCACCTCCTCGATCCGCTCGTCGCGCACCATGTTGACGGCGAGCTCGACCAGGTCGCGCACCATCGACTCGACGTCGCGGCCGACGTACCCCACCTCGGTGAACTTCGACGCCTCGACCTTGATGAACGGCGACTGCGCCAGCCGCGCCAGGCGCCGGGCGATCTCGGTCTTGCCGACGCCGGTCGGCCCAATCATCAGGATGTTCTTCGGCGCCACGTCCTCGGCCAGTTCGGCCGGCAGCTTCTGCCGGCGCAGGCGGTTGCGCAAGGCGATCGCCACGGCCCGCTTGGCCTTGGCCTGCCCGACGACGTATTTGTCGAGTTCGGCGACGATCTGGCGTGGCGTGAGCGAATCGATGAACGTGGACGACCGCTCGGGAAGGGGGATCGACATCTTGTCCGTCAAAGTTCTTCGATCGTGAGATTGCTGTTCGTGTAGATGCAGATTTCCGACGCGATGGTCATGGCCCGCTCGGCCACCTCGCGCGGCGTCAGCGTGGTGTTCTGCACCAGAGCCTTGGCGGCGGCCTGGGCGAACGCCCCGCCCGAGCCAATCCCGATCACCCCTTCGTCCGGTTCGATCAGGTCACCGGTGCCCGAGAGCAGGAACATCGACTTGCGATCGAGGACGATGAGCATGGCCTCGAGGCGGCGCAGCGCCCGATCGGTGCGCCAGTCCTTCGCCAGCTCGACGGCGGACCGATCGAGGTTGCCGCGGAACTGCTCCAGCTTCGCCTCGAAGCGCGCGAACAGGGCAAACGAGTCGGCGGCCGAGCCGGCAAAGCCAGCCAGGATGCTGTCGTTGTACAGCCGGCGGATCTTGCGGGCGTTCTGCTTGACGACGGTGTTGCCCAGGGTGACCTGGCCGTCGCCGGCCAGCACCGCGTGGTCGCCGCGGCGCACCGCCAGGATCGTCGTGGCGTGGAACGTCGATTCCATCCCTGTAGTGTCTCACACCGGTGGGAGCCGGCGGGCGCTCACGAAGCCGTCTTTATTGAGTTTCTCCGGCGTTCTTGCTGGTCGCCACGAAATAGAAATAGAGCGGGATGCCGGCGGCCATCACCGCCACGCCGGCCAGGGTCGTCAGTGGCGCCGAATAGATGCCGTTGATGACCGTCGCGGTGCCGACGATCACGAACAGGGCCGGGGTGTACGGATAGCCCCACGCCTTGAAGGGACGCTCGGCGTTGGGCTCGCGCGAGCGCAGCACGAACACGGCCGCGACCGCGATGGTGGCAAACAGGGTGACGGCAAACCCGGTGTAGGTCGTCAGCGTGTCGGCCGACCCCGACATGATCAGCAGGCTGGCCCAGATCGCCTGCGCGATGATCGCCACCGAGGGGGTGCGGAACTGCGGATGCACGCGCGCGGCCGCCGGCAGGAACACGCCGTCGCGGGCCATCGCGTAATACACACGCGGGCCGGCAAAAATGTTGGCGCTGACGCTCGCCAGCAGGCTCACGATCGACACGATGCCCATGATGTTGCCGGCCGCGGAGCCCAGCATCTTGTCGGCGACCACATCGAGCACGCTGCCCTGCACCTTGGCCAGCTCACCGACCGGCATCACGTAGAGATACAGGGCGTTCAACAGCAGGTAGATCAGGATGACCGCGCCGGTGCCGAGCGCCAGCGCCTTTGGCACGTTGCGGCCCGGGTCGCGAATCTCTTCGGCCATGTACGACGCGGCGTTCCAGCCGGAGTAGGTGAACATCACGGCCAGCAACGCCAGCAGCCACGACGACGCCGCCACCGGCCCCGCCACCTCCTGCATGTTGGCGGCCGACCCGGCGCCCATCGAAAACCCGGCGGCAATGAAGAGCATCAAGGCCGCGACCTTGAGCACGGCCAGGAAGTTCATCAACAGCCGGCCCGGGCCGACACCGCGATAGTGCACATACGACAATGCCAGCACCGCCGAAATCGCCACGAGCGTGCGGCGCGACACCGTCAGCGGGAAATACGGGATGGGCACGACAAACAACGGGGTGTGATCGGCGGCGCCCGGGAAGAAGCGATCCAGGTAGAACACCAGCACCACCGCGGTCGCGGCAATCGCGCCGGCAAAGCCGGCGACGAACGACACCCAGCCGGTCAGAAAACCCGCGAGGTTGCCGTAGGCCGCGCGCAGATAGACATACTCGCCACCCGCCCTGGGGCGCAGCGCCGCGAGTTCGGCATACGCCGAAGCGCCGCAAAACGCCAGCACGCCACCCGCGACCCAGATGCCGAGGAACAGCCAGGGGTTCGGCACGCCGGCGGCAATCAACGGAGGGGTAAAGAGAATCCCGCCACCGATCACATTGGAGACAATGATCGCCGCGGCGTCGAACGGACCGAGGCGGCGATCGAGAGTGTTTGCGGAAGCGGGACTCGCCATCGCCGCCGATTATAGGCGAGGTCGTTTTCTATTTCGTGAGGAGTTGCCGCTGAATCGGATACTCGGCGAGCTTGGCCCAGACCTTCGAGCCTTGCTTGAGGTAAATCTCGACCTTGGCGTCGACGAATTCCTTGTTCTGCAGCATCTGCATGCGCGGCTGCGTGCCGGTGTAGCCGAGCGTCGAGCGCATCACCAGCGGCGCGGTCTCGGCGCCGGCGGCGAGCACCGGGTCCCGCGGAATCGCCCACCCGAAGTACTCGCCCCACATCTCCTGCTCGCCGACGCGGCGGAAGATGGCGTTGATCTGGATCGACTTGAGCTCTTCGGTGGACTTGTTGCGCAGCTTCAGCGTGACGCTGGGCACCAGCTTGTTTTTCTGCCCCTCGACGATGCCATCGTCGAACCAGCCGGTGACGACGTCGACCGGCTCGAGGGCGGCGACCGCTTCGATGGATGACCCGCAGTTGGCGGAGAACAGGGCCAGCACGGCGACGAGGACCAGCCCGGGGGGACGCGTCAGCAGGGATGCCATGACGCTATTCTAAGACACCGCCTGAGGAATTTCGTTCCTGCGTTATCTGCGTCATCTGCGTCATCTGCGTTATCTGCGTTATCTGTGTCAGAACTGACTGACCTGCACGCGCTTGCGGGCTTCGTCGCGGGTGATCTGGCCGGCCCGGTAGGCGAGCAGATCGGCGCCCCGGATGCGGTAGATCATCGTCACCACCTCTTCGAGCGGGTCCTGCGGCGCCAGGGTGTCGCGGCCCTCGTTGTCGCGCGCGGCCACCGTGAGCCACTGCTCGGGGCCAAGCGCCATCGGCGTGCTGTAGTCGATGATGGCATCGACAAGGGCCCGCGTCACCGCCTCGGTATACGCGCGGTTGGGATCCTGCACCCACGCCTTGCCGGTCGTGGGCGGCGCGACCCCGGCGGCCGCGCCGGCGCCGACGCCCGGGCCGTCGGGCATCACCATGCCGGCCGCGACGGCGGGGTTGGCCGGGCCCTGGCTGTTGGTCCGGGCATAGCCGTTGGCCGGCGCCGTCTGGCTCTCGAGTTGCTTGAGCGAGCGCTCGAACACGGCGCGGGCCGCCGGGTCGGTAATCGAGGAGCCGATCTTGCGCATGTCGCTGATCGCCATTTGCGCGGCGGCGTTGTCCTGGTCGAGCATGGTGCGCACGCTCCACATCATGCTCTGCCGCATCATGGGCACCTGCACGTCGAAGTAGACGCCGTAACCGTCCAGGTACACGCCACGCGCCTGCGCCTCACCGGCGAGGATGAAGACGCCGGGCATCACGGCCAGGATCTCGCGGTTCAGGTTCTTGGCGCCGTAGTCGACCGCCCGCGCCAGCGCGCCTTCCATCACGTAAATGTGATGGCGCATGTCGTTCATGTTCACGGGCTTCGCGGTCTCCTGCGCCGCGGCGGGCACCGCCACGGCCAGCACCGACAAAACCACCCACGTGCTCATCTGCTTCTTCATGGTCTCAACTCTCAACTGTCAACGTTCCGCTTCCCGCTACTGCTGTGGCGTCGTGGACGCCCGAATCACGTAATTCAGCTGCTGGCGCTGTTTGGCCACTTCCACGCCAGTGTGTCCAATGGCCTGCTCGACACGGAGCAAGTCCGCGCGGCGCTGGACGTTGATGTCGCTCATCAGTTGCGTCATGCGGAACGCCAGCTCGCGGTTCTGCCTGGTCTCGCTCGCGGCCAGCAGTTCGCGCACGCGCGTCACGGTGGCCGCATCCACTTCTGATCTCGACGCCACGCGGACCGTTCCGGTCTCCTTGGTGGCGCGAATTTCCTGGCGCAACTGCTGTTCGAGCGCGATCAAGGCCGGCTTCCACTGCTCTGCGCCCTCGGCGGCGACGGCCGGCGCGGCCACGGCCGCGGTGGCGGCCGGGGTCATCCAGCCCGTCGTCACCACGAACCCGTCGGGGCCCGACTTGACCTGCAGGTTGGCGACGGCGGCGCTCACCGCCAGCACGAAGATCGCGGCCACGGCCTGCGCCCACACCGGGGCGGTGTCCCACCACTTCGGCGGCCGGAGCACGGCCGCGGGGGGCGGTGGCACGGCGGCGTCCCGCCCGGCGGCGCGCACGATGGTGAAGCCCAGTTCGGCGTCGGGCGGCGCCCACTGCGTCAACTCGGAGCGCACGCCGGCGAGCGCCCCCACTTCAGCGGCGCACGCGACGCACTGGCGCAGGTGCTCGTCGACGCGCTGCCGGTCGGCCGCGTCGATCTCGTCGTAGAGGTAGGCCACCAGCGTAGCCTTGTCGTCACACGTGAAGATGAGGCTCATGATGCTCTTCCACCTGAATAACTCGTCATGCCCTGGCTCTCCAGGTGCTTGCGCAACACGCTCAGGCCCTGGTAGAGCCGTGTCTTGACCGTGCTCAACGGGCACCCCTGCAAGTCGGCAATCTCCTGGAACGTCAGGCCGTGGTACTCCTTCAGTACAATCGCCGTCCGTTGCTCGTCGGGCAGCAGCTTCATGCCCTCGGCGACCATGCGGCTCATTTCGTTGCGCGCGACCAGGTCTTCGATCGACTCGACCGGGCCCTGGTCGGCCGCCATCTCGATGAAGTCGGCATCCTCGGGCATGTCGACCACGGGCGTCCGCTTCTTCCGGCGGATCCAGTCCCGGCACAGGTTCAGGGCGATTCGGTACAGCCAGGACGAAAATTTCGCCTGGCCCTTGAACCCGGGGAGGGCCCGGAAGGCCCGCAGGAAGGTCTCCTGGGCCACGTCCCGGGCGTCCTCGTCGCGGCCAATGACCCGGTACGCCAGGGCATAGATCGGCCGTTCCCAGCGTAAAACGAGCTGGTTGAAGCTGTCGGCGTCGCCGGCCATGGACCGGGCAACGAGCTCCTCGTCTGTCGCAACCATCAAAAAGGCTTGGCCAATCTCTCTTGCTATTATCTAAGACGGCGGGAATGCCGCGAAAGTCGGCAAAGACCTGCCGTTGGGGTAAGATACCGGTTCCAGAGACACTTAGTGGGCGTCAACTTTCCAAACGACGAAATCTTTCTTACTACTGAAGAAGTCCTGGAGTATCTCCAGGTCAACCTCCGCACGGTCTACCGGCTGATTAAGGCCGGAAAAATCCCTGCCGTCCGGGTGGGCCGGCAGTGGCGCTTCCGCAAACGGGATATCGACGCCTGGTTGGACACCCAGCGCCCCCGGGGCGAGCGGATGCCCCAGGTCGCCGTGGCCGACAAGCCACAGCCCAGGGAAGGCCGATCGCGCGTGCTGGTCGTGGATGACGAATCGAGCATTCGCGAATTGCTGGCCAAAACCCTGGCCCTGGCCGAATACGACGTCGACACCGCGCCCGACGGCCGGGCGGCGCTCGAACGCCTGCGGCTCGGCAATTACGACCTGCTGATCGCCGACCTCAAGATGCCTGGCATGGACGGCCTCACGCTGATCCGCGAAGCCAAGCGCCTGAAGGCCGACATCCCGGTCATCATCATCACCGGCTTCTCCACCGAGTCGAGCGCCATCGAGGCGGTCAATCTCGGCGTGGCCGGCTACCTGACCAAGCCGTTTCGCGTGCCCCAGGTGCTGGCGGCGGCGGCGCGAGCACTCGGAGAGTAATAAGGGTCGCGGCTACGCCGCGCCTCCGGCGCTCGTGGGGCTCACGTCGTTCGTGAGGCCCCAGGAGGCCGAAGGCCGACCCCCACGACGCGGCGCAGCCGCGAGCCCCACGAGCCGCCGGAGGCGGCGACCCCTACGAGGCGCGCAGCGCCGAGCCTGCAATGATTCAGCTACAGGATGTAACCAAGTCGTTCGGCGAGAAGACCCTGCTCGAACACGTGACCTGGCAGGTCGGCGATCGCGATCGGGTGGGCCTGTGCGGCCCGAACGGCGCCGGCAAGACCACGCTGCTCAAGATGCTGGCCGGGTTCGACGAACCCGATGCGGGCTTCATCCAGAAGCCGAACGCCCTGACCATCGGCTACCTGCCGCAGGACGGTCTCGCGCACAGCGGCCGAACCGTCACCGCCGAAGCCAGCCTCGCCCTTAAGCCGCTCCTGGACCTCAAGGCCGAGATGCACGCCCTCGAGGCGCGCCTCGGCGATCCGGCGTTGAGCGAACAGGAACACGACGCGCTGCTCCATCGCTACAGCGACGCGCAAGACCAGTTTCGGCTCGGCGACGGCTACCAGATCGAATTGAAGGTCGCGACCGTGCTGCGCGGGCTCGGCTTCGAACCCGACGCGCAGGCGCAGCTCACCGATCACCTGTCGGGCGGCTGGCAGATGCGGCTGGCGCTGGCCAAGCTGCTGCTGAGCGCCCCGGACCTGCTGCTGCTCGACGAGCCGACCAACCACCTCGATCTCGACGCCCGCAACTGGCTCGAGGAGTACCTGGTCGCCTATCCGCGATCGGTGATCCTGGTCTCGCACGACCGCTACTTCCTGGATGCGGTGGTCACGCACATCGCCGACCTGTCGCTGAGAACGATCACCGATTACCACGGCAACTACTCGAAGTACCTCGAGGAACGCGACGCCCGCCTGGAACGGCTGCGCGACGCCAAGCGGCGCCAGGACGAGGAAGTGCAGCGGATCGAGGACTTCATCAACCGCTTCCGCTACCAGGCCACCAAGGCGGCACAGGTGCAGAGCCGCATCAAGATGCTGGAGAAGGTCGTCCGCATCGAGGTGCCGCCCGAACGCAAGCGCATCCACTTCCAGTTTCCCGCCTCGGCCAAGAGCGGGCGTATGGTGCAGGAGCTGAAGCACGTGCGCAAGGCGTACGGCGACAAGGTGGTCCTCGATGACGTCAACCTACACATCGAGCGCGGCGACCGCATTGCCCTCGTCGGCCACAACGGCGCCGGCAAGTCGACGCTGATGCGCATGCTGTCAGGCGAGGAGGCCCCCGACGCGGGCGAGCGCAACCAGGGCCACCAGGTCGTGATGCAGTACTTCGCGCAGGACGAGGCGACCCGCCTCGATCCCGGCCTCACCGTTTACGAAACGCTGTCGGACGGCTCGCCGAACCACATGGTCCCCGCCATCCGCAACATCCTCGGCGGCTTCCTGTTCAGCGGCGACGATGTCTACAAGAAGGCCGGCGTGCTGTCGGGCGGCGAGCGCACGCGCCTCGCGGTGGCGCGCATGCTGCTGCGGCCGTCGAACACCCTGCTGCTCGACGAACCGACCAATCACCTCGACATCGACTCCAAGGAAGTGCTGCTCGAGGCGCTGGCCGATTACGGCGGCACGCTGATTTTCGTGTCGCACGACCGCTACTTCGTCGAGAAGCTCGCGACCAAGATTGTCGAGGTGGGCAACGGCAAGGCGGTTCTCTATCCGGGGACGTACGAAGCGTATCTGTGGAGCAAAGAACAGACTCAGGCTGGTCGAGCGGGTGGGGCAGGTCAGGCGGGTCGGGACGGTCATGCGGCAAAACGAAGCACTTCCCAACCCACACCAACCACCCTACCCGCCCTACCTGCCCTACCTGCCCCATCCTACGAAGAGCGCAAGAAGGACAGCGTCGAGAAGAAGAAGCGCGAGCGCGCATTCAAGGCGCTGAAGGACCGCGTGGCTGACCTCGAAGCCCGGATCGCCGAGCGCGAGAAAGCGATCAAGGACGTTGAGGTCACGATGTCGGCGCCCGACTTCTACGGTAACCACGAGGTGTCCAAGCCGGTGCTGGCCCAGCACCAGGCGCTGATGTGGGAGGTTGGGGAGCTCCTCAGCCAGTGGGAGATGCTCCAAAGCGAAGCTGAGCAGTTCACCGATCTCCAAAATTTGTAGCTCGATTACAATTTTGTAGGATCGGTCCCGCCTAGGTAATAATCCAAATTCTGTAATCGCAACGACTTAGAGCGTTATCGCCTTCATTCGGCCCGGGGCACGAGCTTTGCTCCCGCTCGGGCTGGCAGTCATGCACATGGCCAAGCGCACCCGGAAACCCTCGCGGCTCACCGACGTGTTCTTCCGCCACATGGTGGGAAACATGCGCAATGGCGTGCTCGCCATTGCGCGAGATGGCGCGGTGGTGCTGGTCAACGACGAGGCGTGCCGGCTGTTCGGCCTGCCGCCGGGTCCCACGCTGGTCGGCCAGCCGTTTGCCGACCTGCTGCGCCAGCACCCCGACATCGTCCGGGTGCTGGGCGGCGCGTTCGAGATGGCCACGCTGCCGAACCGCGCGGAGCTGCGCCTCAAGTCCACCGACACCGTGATCGGCTACACGCTTTCGCTGGTGCGCGACGAAACCGGCGAGGCCGTCGGGGCGGCGCTCTTCTTCAAGGACCTGACCCACGTCGAGCAAATCGAGGAACGCGAGCGGCTGCGCGATCGGCTGGCGGCGGTCGGCGAAATGGCGGCCGTCATGGCCCACGAGATCAAGAACCCGCTGGCCGGCATCGAGGTGCTGGCCGGCCTGCTCCGGCGCAAGGCGCCGGACAACGCCGACGTGCAGGCGCTCGTCAAGGACATCATCAGCGAGGCCAAGCTGGCCAACGCCATCGTGCAGGAAGTCCTGGCCTTTGTCCGGCCGGTGCGGCTGCAGGTGGACCGGACGTCGCTGGCCGAGGCGCTGGCGAGCGCCGTGGTGCTGGCCGACGGCAAGGCCACGCGCGGCAGCATCGTCGTCGAGACCTCGCTGCCCGACGACCTGCCGCCGCTTGACGCCGATCAACACCAGCTCACGCAGGTCTTTGCCAACCTCCTGATCAATGCCTACGAGGCGCTCGAAGGCCGCGGCCGCATTGTCATCTCGGCGACGCTGGCCCGCACCGCCGAGGCGGGCGCCCTGCTGCCGGACGGCCACCAGCCCGTCGACACCGTCGTGATCGACGTCGCCGACGACGGGCCGGGGATGTTGCCGGGCGTGGCCGAGAAGATCTTCAACCCCTTCTTCACGACCAAGGCCCAGGGCTCGGGGCTGGGCCTGGCCATCGTCCGCAAGATCGTGGACGCGCATGAAGGCCGCATCGACATGAGCACCGCCGACGGGCGCGGCACGCGGTTCCGCGTCACGCTGCCGGTGGAACCGCACAAGCACGGATCGCACCACTAACCGACACACGGAGACCACAAGCACATGGCCCGCATTCTCGTTGCCGACGATCACGACGCCCTGCGCCGGGGGCTGGCGCTGTCCCTGACCACCGCCGGTCACGAGGTGGAAGAGGCCGCCAACGGCAACGCCGCCCTCGAGCGTCTGCACGAGGGCTACTTCGACGTCGTCGTCAGCGACCTCAAGATGGGTGGCTCCGACGGGATGGACGTCCTGCGCACGACGCGGCAGCTGCATCCGACGACGTCGGTGATCCTGATGACGGCGTTCGGGTCGGTGACGACCGCGGTCGAGGCGATGAAGCACGGCGCGTTCGACTACGTGCAGAAGCCGTTCGAGCTGGAGGAGATGGAGGTCAAGGTCGAGAAGGCGCTGGAACTGAAGCGGCTGCGCAACGAGCTCGACTACCTGCGCAACGAACGCCAGGAGAACTACGACTTCGACCGCATCGTCGGCGGCAGCGAGTCGCTGCAGCGGGTGCTGGGCGTGGTCAAGAAGGTCGCCAAGAGCAACTCGACGGTGTTGATCCGAGGCGAAACCGGCACCGGCAAGGAACTGATTGCCGGCGCCACGCACCACAACTCGCTGCGCGCGGCCCGC
>CAYGMD010000125.1:0-13281 GCA_964350785.1 uncultured Acidobacterium sp.
GCGCCGGCGCCGTTCAGGTCAACCGGCACGGCGCCCGCTGAGTGCGCCAGGTCCCACACCATTAGCGCCCCGGCATCGTGCGCGGCGCGCGTGACCTCCGCCATGTGATGCATGCGGCCGGTGCGGTAGTTGACGTGCGTCAGCATGAGGATGGCGACGCGGTCATCCAACTGCGCGCCGACCTCGTCGGCGTCGGCCAACACCAGCTCGAAGCCCTGCGCGCGCGCCAGCGTGTCGGCGATGTAGAGATCCGTCGGGAAATTGCTGCGCTCCGAGACGATCCGCCGGGCCGCCCGCCCGCCCGCCTTCGTCATCGCCATGGCGGCGCTCAACACCTTGTAGAGATTGACCGAGGTCGAGTCGGCGACGACGACTTCGCCGGCGCCGGCGCCAATCAGGGTGGCGATCTTGTCCGCGATGACCTGGGGCAGGTGAATCCAGCCGGCCTGCCTCGAGCGAGGTCCGCCGGGTCGAGGGGTGTTCCAACTGCGAATCAGGCCGACGCCCCACTCGTCCTGCACGACCGCGGCGACGCGAGCGGCCGTGGCGGCGGGCAGCGCGCCGAGCGAGTTGCCGTCGAGATAGATCACGCCCTCGGCATCGGCGCCGGCCATGGCAAACTGCGCGCGGAGGGGCGCCAGTGGGTCCACGGCATCACGCGCGCGGCAGTCTTCGCGCGTCATGGCAGCGACCGCAACACCGCGCGCACCGGCGAGGCGTCGGCGTGCACCAGCTTCAGGGGCAGGGCAATCAGCTCGTAGTCACCCTCGGCCACGTCATCCAGCACGAGGTTCTCGAGCACGCGCATGTCGCGGGCCAGCAGTTGCTGATGGCTGTCGAGGGTCTTGCTGTCGGCGGGATCCACCGATTGGGAGTCGATGCCGACGAGGCGCACGCCGCGTTCGGCCAGCCACGCGATGGTCTGGGGCGCAAAGGCGCTGAAGGCCGGCGACCATTCCGTGGGCGCGCGCCGGCAGGTGCGCACCAGGATGCGTGGCGGCAACCCTTCAGGGTTGCCGTTGCCGCCGGGGCAAGCGTGCGCGAGGTGCGCCGGCGAAATCAGCGCACCCTTGTCGATGGCGTGAATCACGCGGCAGGGCCCGAGAAACGGCGACAGGTCCACGGCGCCGATCGCCGGCGCATCGGCGCCGTAATGCAGCGGCGCGTCGGCATGGGCGCCCAGGTGGGGCGACAACGTGATCGCGCTCACGTTGACCGGGCACCCCGGCCCGATCCGCGCGTTCCAGCGTTGCCCATACGCCGTGTCGCCGGGAAAGCACGGCGTGGCGGACGAGATCGGCGGGGAAATATCCCAGAGGGTCATTGGTAAGGACACGATAACATCGCCGTCCATGTCTTCAGGCACCGGCAGCGAGCCTCTCGTCCGCGTCATCGGCACGTTCGGGTTGGCGGCGGCAATCATCAACATCACCATTGGCGGCGGCATCTTCAGGCTGCCCGCGAACGTCGCCGGCTCGCTGGGCGCGGCGGCGCCCATCGCCTACCTGGTCTGCGCGGTGGCCATGGGGCTGATCGTGCTGTGCATTGCCGATGCCGGCAGCCGGGTGTCGCTGACCGGCGGTCCCTACGCGTATGTCGGCACCGCGTTCGGCCCCTACGCGGGCTTCCTGTCGGGCGTGTTGCTGTGGATGCTCGGGACCTTTGCGACGGCCGCGGTCTCGACGGTGTTTGCATCGAGCCTTGGCTTGCTGGTGCCGGCGCTGGCCGGGCGCGTGATGGAGGTCGGCATCCTCGTGATCGCGTTCGGGTTCTGGACGCTGGTCAACCTGCGGGGCGTCCAGCTCGGCGTGCGCCTGAACTCGATCGCCACCGTCGCCAAGCTGTTGCCGCTGTTGCTGGTGGCGGTCGGCGGTCTCTTCTTCATCAACCCCGACAACCTGCGGATCGCGGCCATGCCGGTCGCCGGCGACGTGGCCCGCACGTCGCTGCTGCTGATCTTCGCGTTTGCCGGCATCGAATGCGCGCTCGTGCCCAGCGGCGAAGTGCGCGATACGGCGCGCACCGTGCCCCGGGCCATCGCGCTCGCAATGGTGGGCATCACGCTGCTCTACATCGCGTTGCAGACCGTGGCGCAAGGCATTCTCGGCAGCGGCCTGGCGCAGGCCACGGTCTCGCCCCTCGCCGACGCGGCCGGGGCGTCGCTGGGCGGCTGGGCGCGCGCGCTCCTGCTGGGCGGCGCGACGCTGTCGATGTTCGGCTATCTCGGCGGCATGACGCTGTCGATCCCGCGCATGGTGTTCGCGCTGGCGCGCGACGGCTTCCTGCCCCGGGCGCTGGCGTCGGTGAACGCCACCCATCACACGCCGCAGGTCGCCATCATCTTTCAATCGGCGCTGGGCCTGGCGCTCGCCATCTCCGGCACCTTCGAGAAGCTGGCCATCCTGGCCAACGTCTCGGCGCTGGCGCTCTATCTCGGCTGCGCGCTGGCCTCGTGGCGGCTGCGGCAGATGAAGGTCGGCGTCCCTTCGACTGCGCTCGGGGCAAGGGGGGCGGCATTCCAGGTGCCGCTGGCCGGCGTAGTGCCGTGGCTGGCCACGGCCGTGATCCTGTGGCTGCTGACGGGCCTCACGGCCGATGAATGGCTCGGCTTCGGCCTCTGCATCGGCATCGCCTCGGTGGTCTACTTCGCCGTGCGGCGACGAGGGGTCTGACCCAGTCGCTTGCCGGCAAGGTCTTGGCACGGTAGGTCCGGCTAAAGCCGGACACCACATCTCACTTTCGTTCGACGGGTTCGAGACGGTAGATCGGCGTCGGCTTGCCGTCGCGGTCTTCGATGACCAGGTAGATGTAGCCATCGAGCCCCTGGCGCACGTCGCGAATGCGGCCCATCTGCGGCACCAGCGTCTCCTCGCTGACGACGTTGGTGCCCTTCAGCGTGAGGCGCGCCAACTGCTGGCCGGCCATGCCGGCGGTAAAGAAGCTGCCCTTCCATTGCGGAAAGCGATCGCCGGTGTAGATCATCGCGCCGGAGATGCCAATCGACGGCACCCATACATGGCGCGGCTGCTCCATGCCTTCGCTCATGGTGCCCTTGTGGATGGCCAGGCCGGTCGTGTAGTTGACGCCAAAGCCGATCACGGGCCAGCCGTAGTTGAGGCCGGGCAGGATGCGGTTCAGTTCGTCCCCGCCCTGCGGGCCGTGCTCGGTCGCCAGCATGTCGCCGGTCTCGGGCACAATCGCAATGCCCTGCACGTTGCGGTGGCCGTAACTCCAGATTTCAGGACGCGCGCCGGCGCGGTTCACAAACGGGTTGTCCGCCGGCACCCGCCCATCGTCGTGGAGCCGGACGATCTTGCCATGATGGTTGGAAAGATCCTGCGCCGGGTGCGCCTCGAGGTTGCCTTCGGGCGGCACCTGGCGATCGCCCAGCGTGAGGAACAGGAAGCCCCTGCCGTCGAAAGCAATCTTGCCGCCGTAGTGGCCGCGCCCCTTTGAGACCGACTCGAAGAGCTGCTGCACGTTGGTGAGGCGGTCGTTCTCGAACCGCCCGCGGATCAGGGCGGTCGTTCCTTCCGTGCCGTCCCCGATGGGCTTCGAGAACGACAGGTAGAGCATACGGTTGGTCGCAAACTCCGGGTGCGGCGCCACTTCGAGCAGCCCACCCTGGCCCAGGTACAGGACCGGCGGCAGGCCCTCGACCGGTTGCGGAAGCAACTTGCCGTTGCGCAGAACGCGCAGGCGGCCGGGCCGTTCGGTAATCAGCGCGTCGCCGCCGGGGAGGACGGCGATGGACCACGGCTGCACGAGCCCATCGGCCACCGTGACGACGCGGTAGTCGTGCTGCGACGACTTGAGCGTCGTTTGCGCCGAGACAGTGGCCGGCAACAGTCCGGCCGTGACAATCAACCCCAACAGTGTGCGAATCATGCAAGCCTCCTCTGGCGAGCTCCCATCATACCCACCCTGGCGGTTGCGAGTACGATAGCGCGCGTGAACATTGTCGTGCTGGGCGCTGGTGCCATCGGCAGCGCCTACGGCTACCAGTTGTCGAAAAACCACGAGGTCACCCTGGTGGGGACCGCCGCGCACGTGCAGGCCATTCGCGAGCGCGGCTTGCGCATTGAAGGCGGCATTTGCGCCGGGATTTTTCCCGTCAAGGCCGTGACCAGCCTCGACGCGATCGAACCCGGCACGCTGATCATCCTGACCACGAAGGTCAGCAGCACGGTCGAGGCCGTCGCGCCGATTGTTCCGCTGCTGACGCCGTCGGTCACGATCCTGTGCGTGCAAAACGGCCTCTACTCCGAACGGCTGGTTGTCGACCTGGTGGGCGATCGCGCGGTCACGCTGCGGGCCATCACGCAGGTCGGGGCCATTCTGCGCGGCCCTGGCGTGGTGGAGCACACCGTCGCGGGCTACACCCTCATCGAACAGCACGAGCGGGCAGCCGGCATTGCCGAGGTGCTGACCGCCAGCGGCCTCGACGGCCGCGTCATCCCCGATATGAAGGTGGCCATGTGGCGCAAGGTCGTCTTCAACTGCGTGATCAACCCCATCACCGCGATCACCGGGTCCACGGTGGGCGGCATCGTCGATCCGAAGCTCGCGCCGATCAAGCGGCTGGTGATCGACGAGTGCCTCGCGGTGGCGGCCGCCGACGGCGTGACCTTCGACGAAGACTTCATGGCCACGATCGACAAGGTGTTTGCTTCGGCGGCCACCATCGCGTCAACGTTGCAGGACCTGCAGAAGGGCCGGCGGACGGAGATCGATCATCTGAACGGAGCCGTCGTCGCGCTCGGCGAGAAGTACGGCATTGCCTGCCCGGTCAACGCCGCGCTCACGACCATCATCAAGCAGCTCGAGGGGCAGGCGCGCCGTGGCTAGGCATGCCGGCACCGAGGCGGCCGCGCGGTGGGTTGGCACAGACGCCGTGAGGGGCCTGGCTCGACTGAAGCAGCACGGAGTCGTTTCAGTACGATTCAATCCGATTTGATCTACGCTTCCATGCGGTCTACAGTCTTGCTTCAGTGTCGGCAAGACTCCTGTCAGTGACGCTGCTCCTCAGCAGCCTGCCCCTTTTCGCCGCGGCCCAAGTCGGCGGCGGAGCCCTGACCGGCGTCGTCACTGATGCCGCGGGCGCACCGGTGCCGGGCGTGACCGTCACCGTTACGAACACCGGGACGAAGCGGGCGCGGCGAACCCAGACCGACGCGCAGGGGCGCTACGTGGTGGGCGGGCTCGCCTCGGCGCGTTACCAGCTCGACGCGGTCCTTGACGGCTTCCGTCCACTTGCGCGCCACGGAGTTCGCGTCGCCACGGGCGAGACGTTGCGGCTCGATCTGCAGCTGTCGCTCGGCGCGACCGAGGCGGTGACGGTTACTGCCGAGGCCGGCATGCTGCGTCCGGAGACGTCGGGCCTTGGTCAGGTCATCGACAACCAGACGGTGACGGCGCTGCCGTTGAACGGCAGGAGTTTCATCATCCTTGCCGGCCTCGGGCCCGGTGTCGCCTTGCCGCCCGGATCGTCGTTGCCGCGGATCAACGGCGGCCGCCCGCGCACGAACGAGTACCTGTTCGACGGCATCTCGGTGCTGCAGCCCGAGCCGGGACAGATCGCGTTCTTTCCCAACGTGGACGCGATCCAGGACCTCAAGATCGAGAGCAACAGCCCACCGGCCGAGTTCGGGCGCTTCAACGGCGGCGTCGTCAACCTGACCACCAAGTCCGGCAGCAACGAGGTGCGAGGGTCGGCCTTTGGCTTTTTCCGGCACGAAGCGTTGAACGCGCGCCACTACTTCGCGCGGTCAACACCCGGGAAGCCGGCGTTTCGACGCCAGCAGTTTGGCGGCGTCCTTGGCGGGCCGGTCCGCCGGGATCGCACGTTCTTCTTCGCGGACTTCCAGGGCCAGCGCCAGACGATTGCGCGCACGGTCATTTCGACGGTGCCGACGCTGTTGCAGCGCGAGGGCATCTTCACCGAACCCGTCGCCGGACGGGTGCCGGTCATCTTCGATCCGGCCACTGGGATAGCCGCCCGCACTCCATTTGCCGGCAACCAGATTCCGCCAGGGCGCATCGATCCGGTGGCGCGGACGCTCGTGCAGCGGTATCCGTTGCCGACAAGCGCGGGTACCGCGAACAACTACCGCCGGCTCGCAGATGAAACAGTGAACCAGGGCCAGGTCAGCGCGCGACTCGATCACCGGTTTGGGGCCGGCCAGGATCACGTGTTTGGCCGGCTGACGCGGTTCGCCGAGGCCGCCGTGCCGGTGGCGCCGTTGCCCGACGGCAGCGGCGTGACGTCCGGTACGCCTGGTCCACAGGCCACGGTCTCGTGGGCATTGGCCTCGGGGTATCAGCGGACGTTCGCGAACGGGCTGTTGAACGAGCTTCGCCTCGGCGATACGCGCCGGGCCGTCGGCCGCAGCGCGGTGCAACTCGACGGGTCAGCCTCGTCTGCGCTTGGCCTGCCGGGTATTCCGTCGAGTGCCCGCTTTCCAAACACGCTGCCCGCCTTCCTGATCGCCGGCTACCAGCAGCTGGGATCGCCGCCGAACACGGCCAGCGACTTCAGCACGAGCGTGACGCAGGTGACCAACACCCTGACGTGGGTCGGCGGCCGGCATACGGTGAAGGCGGGCGCGGACCTGCGCTGGCAACGGCTCGACGTCATTCAACCGCCATCGCCGACGGGTGCGTTCACGTTCAGCAGCCTGTTCACCGATCAGCCCGGTGTCGCCAACACCGGCACTCCGCTCGCCAGCTTCCTGCTGGGCCAGGTCCAGCAGTTCTCGATCGACTTGCAGCAAGGCGAGGTTCGCAACCGCGCGCACTTTCAGGAGTACTTCATCCAGGACGACTGGCGCGCGAGCGATCGGGTGACGTTCAACGCCGGCCTGCGCTACACGTTGAACTTCCCCTCGACGGAGCTTGATAACCAGGCGGCGATCTTCAATCTCGAGACGCGGCAACTCGAGTTTCTGGGGCGTGACGGCCAGCCGCGGGCGGCGCGACAGCTGCACAAGCTGAACTTCGGCCCACGCGTCGGCGTGGCCGGACTCTTGACGCAGAGAACAGTGGTCCGGGCAGCCTATGGCCTGGTCTGGATCGAGATGACCGGCATCACCACGCCGTTCACGACGCCGGTGTTTCCGTTTCTCCAAACCGTGTCGCAGCGGACGCTCGACAACCTGGCCCCGGCGTTCACGCTGGCTGAAGGGCCGAGCGTGGCGCCTGTTCCGCTGACGCCATCCGCCGGTGTGGGACAAGGCGTGTTCGCCGTAGACCGCGAACTCGGTTCCGGCTACGTGCAGCAGTGGAACGCCTCGATCCAGCGCGAGTTGAGCCCGAACCTGTCGATCGAGGCGGCTTACGCAGGTTCGATCATCACGCACGTGGGCATTCCCGACAGCAATCTCAACCAACTGAACGTGGAGCACCTCGCGCAAGGCGCTTCGCTGCTCGAGCGCGTGCCGAATCCCTTTTTCGGTGCCATTCCCCGCTCGTCGTCTCTTGGCGACCCGACCATCCCCCGCGCGCAATTGTTGCGTCCGTATCCGCAATACACCACCGTCAGCCTCTACCGGAACAACGTGGGCACGACGCATTACCACGGCGCGTACCTCAAGCTCGAACAGCGCTTTTCTCACGGGCTGTCGTACCTCGTCAGCTACACGCGGTCGCGGCTCACCGACGATGCCTCGTCTGTGTTTGATGCGTCAATCCTGACGGGACCCGTGGCGAATTACCCGGTGGCCGACAGCTTCAATCGCCGCCTGGAACGGGACTATTCCACCGGCGACATCCCGCATGTGTTCGCGGCGTCGGGCGTGTGGGCGCTGCCATCGCGCGCCGGCGGGTGGCTTGGAGCAATTGTCAACGGCTGGACGCTGAGCGGGGTGCTGACCCTGCAATCAGGCGTGCCGGTGGCGGTGACGCAGGCAACCAACCACAACGCGTTCGCGGGATTCGGGACGCAGCGGCCAAACCTGGTGGGCGATCCCAGGCTGCCGTCGGCCGAGCGGTCGGTGTCGCGCTGGTTCAACACCGCGGCGTTTGCCACCGCGCCGCAGTTCACATTGGGATTGAGTTCGCGCAATCCCGTGCGAGGCCCGGCCTATCGCAACGTGAATGTGGCCGTCGTGCGGCGGGTGCCGCTTGCGGCGGGAACGGCGTTGGAGGCGCGCGCCGAAGCATTCAATCTGACCAACACGCCGGCCTTCGGCGCGCCCAACGGCGTGTTTGGGTCGGCGGCGTTTGGCACCATCACCACCGCCGGCGATCCGCGGGTGATCCAACTGGCGCTGAAGCTGCACTTCTAGGCGTCGGGGTCCAGTTCACGGACCGGACGCACTTCGATGCTGCCCTCGCGCGCCGGCGGGATCTTGGCCGCCATCTGGATGGCCTCGTCCCGGCTCGCGGCCTCGAGCAGGTAGAAGCCCGCCAGTTGTTCCTTCGTTTCAGCGCAAACGGCCCATCGGTCACGGAGAGCTTGCCGTCGCGGACGCGCACGGTGGCCGCAGTTGACACGGGCCGCAGCGCCTCGCCACCAGCATCACGCCACGCTCCCGGAATGCGTTGCCGCAGTCGAGGCACTCGCGGTCGGGCACCGCATGCAGCTTGTCGGCTTCGAGATAGACGAGGCAGGCGTACTTCATGCCGGATATTTAACCACGTCGCTCTTCAACGAACTGCTTCAGCCGTCCCATCGCGGCATCCCACTGCAGCGAGACCTGCTCGAGGTAGCGACGCGCGGAGTCGATCCGGTCGGCTTCGACCTGCCAGATTCGTTCGCGCCCGCGGCGATCGCTGCGCACCAGCCCGGCGGCGCTCAGCACCTCGAGGTGCTTGGTGATGGCCTGCCGCGTGTACGGCGATTCGGCGGCCAACTTGGCAATCGAATGCGGGCCGCCACTGCCGAGGCGCAGGACCAGTGCCAGGCGGGTCTCGTCGCCAAGGGCGGCAAAGAGCGGCGCCGCGCCGGCCAGGCCGGCCGGCACACGCGACCGGCGCTTGCTGCTCACGGCGGCCCTCCGGTCTTGCCGGCAACGTGACGCGCGATGTTGTCAAGCTCCGCGGTCCAGCCTTCGCCGTTCATGCGGAAGGCCAGGTCACGGCGCGCGGCCGGCAGGCGATCGAAACCAGACTCGACGATGGTGAGCCGGGTGCCTTCCGGCGCGTCCTCGAGCGTGAACTCGCACAGGGTCATCGGCTCCGCGGAGTAGTCGACGCCGGCCTCGACCGCATGGGGATGCCAGCGATACGCGAGCACGCACTCCGGCTCGACCCGCTCGATCAGCATCTCGATGGTGAGGTGATCGTAGCCGGGGATGGTGATGCGGCCGGTCACGCGGGCGCCGGGCACGAAGGCGCCGGTGAGACGGGCGCCGAACCAGGTGCCGAATTCCTCGGCCGTCGTGAGGGCGCGCCAGACGATCGCCCGCGGAGCTCGCAGCACGGTGGTCTTCTCGATGCGGTCAGTGTTCATATCAAGCAACCTTGTGGTTGCATTTTAAGCCTGGCGGCATGGAACATGCAACCAGCCGGTTGCATGAGGCGGCTGGGCCGTGCGGGCGCCAGGCGGTAGTAGGCCGTTACAAACAACCGTGTTGGCTCATAATGTGCGCGCCTGCCGATTCCGGGAGTGGACGGCGCCATGTGCTACCGCGCCGCGGGGCCGATGGCGCCGAATCGTCTCGACAACTACCTGCAGGTACTGCAGCACAAGGAGAAGGCCCATGGTCGGAAGTCCCGCCGCAAGTAGCCAGACGTTCGAGGTGGCGACCCCCGTGGACACCACGATTGTCCTCACGCGCCTGTTCAACGCCCCGCACCAGCTGGTGTTCGACGTGATGAGCAAGCCCGAACACGTCCGGCGCTGGTGGGGCAACCTGGGGGAGGGCTACTCGGTGCCGGTGTGCGAGATCGACGTCCGGGTCGGCGGCCAGTGGCGTTTCGTCAACGCGCACCCCAACGGCGAAGCCGGGTTCCGCGGCGTGTATCGCAAAATCGACCCGCCCGGCCGCATCGTGTTCACCGAGATCTTCGAGCCGTTCCCCGACGCCGAGTCGGTGGTCACGAGCGTGCTGACCGAAGAGAACGGCCAGACCCGCCTGACCGCCACCTGCACGTATCCCTCGAAGGACGTGCGCGACATGGTCGTCGCCTCGGGCATGGCCAAGGGCGCCGCCACCAGTTACGATCGTCTCGAAGACCTCACGCAGGAGCTGCAGCAGCCATGAGCCTTCTCACCGATCTTCGCGTCGCGCTGCGGTCGCTCGGCCGCGTCAAGGGGGTGGCCGTCACGGTCATCCTCACCCTGGCCCTCGGCATCGGCGCCAATGCCGCCATCTTCAGCCTCGTCCGCGGCGTGCTGCTGAAGCCGCTGGTCAACGACGACGAAGAGCGGCTGATCTACATCCGCCAGAGCGCCAGGGGCCGCGGCTCCGAGAACGCCAATTTCTCGGTGCCTGAGATCCGGGACCTGCGGGCGCGGGTCAAGTCGATTGCGGCGTTCGGTGACTTCTCCACCATCGAGTTCACCATGGTCGGCCTCGGCGAACCCCGGGTCGTCCGGGCCGGCGTGGTGGGCGGCAACTACTTCAACGTCATGGGCCTGCGGCCGGTGGCCGGCCGCCTGCTCGACGCCACCGACGATGGTCCGGCGGCGGCGCCGGCGGCGGTGCTGACGCACCGGTTCTGGAGCACCGGGCTGAACAGCGATCCGGCGGTGATTGGCAGGACCATCAAGCTGGGCGATCGCGCCGTTGCGATCGTGGGCGTGCTCGAACCGTCCATCCCCTACCCGGCGCAAACCGAGCTGATTGCCAACGTCGTGACCAGTTCGCACCACATGGACGCGACCATGGTCGATGGCCGCGTGCATCGCATGACCGAGCTGTTTGGCCGGCTGGCGCCCGGGGCGGACCTCGAGCAGGCCCGCGCGGAGCTGCGCACGGCGCACGGCGCCATGCTGACCGAACACCGCGAAGACTACCCGGTGAAGGACGACTTCCAGATCAACGCGGTGCAGTTGCGCGACCAGATCGTCTCGCCGGCGCGAACCGTGCTGTTGATCCTGCTGGCGGCATCCGGCCTGATCTTCATCATCGCGTGCTCGAACGTTGCCAACCTGATCCTGGCGCGGTCGGTGCGCCGCGAAGGCGAGCTGGCGGTGCGCGCCGCCCTCGGCGCCAGCCGCGCGGCCCTGCGGCGGACGCTGCTGGCCGAAAGCCTGCTGCTGTGCGGCGCCGGCGCCATTCTCGGCGTGCTGATCGCGCGGCCCATGGTCGCGGTGCTGGCCCGGTATGCCTCGCGCTACTCGGTGCGCGCGCTCGACCTGACGGTCGATGCCACGCTGCTGTGGGTCGGCGTCAGCCTCGCGCTGGTCGCCGCCGTGCTGCTGGCGTTCGTGCCACGGTTGCCGTCGGCCGAGGCGTCCAACGGCCTGGGCCTGTCGAGCGGCAGCGTCCGCATCACCACCGGCACCAACCGCCGCCTGCGCCTGTTCGCCATCACCCAGATCGCCGCCTCGTTCGTCCTGGTGGCCGGCGCCGGCATGCTGGTGACGACGCTGCTGGCGCTGCAGTCATCATCGCCCGGCATCAACACCCGCAACGTGCTGGTGCTGAACGTGCCGGTCAACTACGAACGGCCCCCGGCGCAGATTCTTCCGTTCTACCGCGAGGTGATCCGGCGCATCGGCGAACTGCCCGGCGTGGAGCAGGTCGCCATCGGCACGGTCGTGCCGTGGCGCGACACCGGCGGCTTCTTCGACGCCCAGTTCACGGTGGAAGGCTACCAGAAGGCCGACGGCGAAGACGACCCGCGCGCGAAGTTCCGCACGGTGTCGCCCGGCTTCTTCCGCTCGCTGAACGTGCCGATCGTGGCCGGCCGCGACTTCAACGCCGACGACCGCACGGACAGCGAGAAGGTGGTGATTGTCAGCGAGAGCCTGGCCCGGCGGATGTTCCCGAACCAGGACGCGGTGAACCGTCACTTCATGTGGACCGATCCGGTCACCAAGTTCATCGGCGTCAGCACCGGCCCACGCCGCATTGTCGGCGTGGCCGCCGACCTGGACGACGAGAACGTGGTGCCCGAAGCCGCGGTCACGGTGTACCACCCGATGGAGCAGGAGATGTTCCAGGGGCGCCTGTTCATCCACGCCGTGGCGGATCCCTACTCGCTCGTGCCGCCGGTGACGCGGATCATCCGCGACCTGTCGGCCGAGCAGCCCGTCGAGCAGGCCGCGACGCTCGACGATGTGCGGGCCGAGGTGCTGGCGCCCAATCGCCTGAACGCGATGGTGTTTGGCGGCTTCGCCGGCGTGGCGCTGGCCATTGCCGTGGTGGGGGTCGCCGGCGTGCTGGCCTTCTCGGTCAGCGCGCGCACGCGCGAGTTCGGCGTGCGGCTGGCCATTGGCGCCACGCCCTCGCGCCTGCTGGTGCGCGTGCTCGGCGAAGGCGCGGTGATTGCGGCGCTGGGCGTGGCCGCCGGCGTCCTGGGCGGGCTGGCGCTGGCGCGATTTGCCGGCGGCGTCATCGGGGACCTGAGCATTCCCGGCCCCCTGCCGCTGGCCGGGGCGGCGCTGTTGCTGATGGCCGCGGCGGTGCTCGCCTCGCTGATGCCGGCCGCGCGGGCGGCGCGGGTGGACGTGATGCAGGCGCTCAGGTCTGAGTAAGAGCCTGACGGGAGGGCAACTCTTGTCGGGGTATCGAACCCTGTCGGGATCCGATACCCCTTACCGAGCTATCGCATAATCAGCGAGTCTTCATCCGGCACGTCGGCCAGCTGCACGCGCAGGTTGCCGGCGTTGGTGGCGTAGAGATACGCGGTTGAGGACGCGATCAGCCCGGCGCGGACCAGTTTCTCCAGCTCGCCGTCGAAATACTGCATGCCGTCGAGGGCGCCGTCGCGCATGGCGTCGAGCAGCGACCGCCCTTCCTTTTCGCCGTTCTCGATGTACTCGCGCGTGCGCATGGTGGACTTCAGCATCTCGATGATCGCCATGCGCCCCCCGCCCTTCTTGGGAATCAGGCGCTGCGAGATGAAGTAGCGGAACGACGCGGCCAGGCGCGCGCGCACGGCCTGCTGGTCGGCCACCTCGAAGGTGCCGACAATGCGCTCGACAGTCTTCGACGCGTCGATGGTATGCAGCGTCGAGAACACCAGGTGGCCGGTCTCGGCCGCCGTCAGCGCAATCTCAATGGTCTCGCGGTCGCGCATCTCGCCGACCAGGATCACCTTCGGCGCCTGCCGCAGGGCGGCGCGCAGCGCCAGCGCAAACGTGGGCGTGTCGCTGTGCAGCTCGCGCTG
>CAYGMD010000126.1:0-13253 GCA_964350785.1 uncultured Acidobacterium sp.
CCGCCGGGACCTTGCCCGCCGCCGTCATCTGGCCGGTGAAGAAGCGCCCGTAGAAGCTCGCCGCCTCCACCACCGAGCGATAGCCGGCGATGTTGGCCATCGACGACAGCGCGTCCATCTTCTGGGCGCGGGTGATGCGCGGGATCTGGTCGACGGCGATGGCGGTCGCCTTGCGCGCCGCCAGCCGGTCGATGATGTCCTTGTTCTTGCCGGGGTACAGGAAGCTGATGAGCGTGCCGCCCTCGCGGATCAACTCGGCTTCGTGCACGCCCAGCCCGGGATGCGCCGCGGGCGGCTGCACCTTGAGCACGATGTCGCCGGCCTGCCAGATTTCGCGGCTGCCGGTGATGACCTCGGCGCCGGCCGCCACATAGTCGTCGTCGCCGAACGAGGCGGCTGCGCCGGCGTCGTGTTCAACGGCCACGCTGAAGCCCAGTTTGACGAGCTTGGCGACGTTTTCAGGGGTGACCGCCACCCGGCGTTCGCCGGGGCGGCATTCTTTCGGGACGGCGAGCTTCATGGACGAGGCGATTATATAGGCAGTAACAGGAGATCAGGAGATCAGGAGATCAGGAGATCAGGAGCCAGAACCCTAAGTTGCTCCTGATCTCTTTATCTCCTGTTGTCTCCTGAACTCGTGTTGTCGCCTGATCTCGCTACGCCAGCTTCAACCGGAACTCCCGCTGCAGCAGGACCAGGTTCAAGGCCATCTGGAGCATCGTCGACACCACTGTGAACCACCAGATCCAGGTCAGCGCGAATTCCGGCCGGCGTGACAGGACGATGGCCGGGACGATGCCGACGACAATCCGCAGGAACGACGTCGCGAGCGACGGCAGCGTGTTGCCCATGCCCTGGAACATGCTGGCGGACACAAAGGTGATTCCCGAGGCGACGAAGTTGAGGGTCACGATGTGCAGGTAGTCCACGCCGACGTGGATCACCTCCGGGTCCGAGCTGAAGAGCTGGATCAGCTGCGGCGCGGCCAGGTAGACGCCCACCCCCACCGGGAGCATGTAGGCCGCGCCGATCGCCGCCGCCGTCGTGAAGAGCGCGCGCACGCGGTGGCCTTTCCGGGCCCCGAAGTTCTGGCCCGCGACCGGCGCCACGGCGAAACCGAGCGCCACGATCGGGAGGAACACTGATTGCACAATCCGGAAGCCCACACCGAACCCGGCCTGTGCTGCGGCGCCGAACCGCCGGGTGATGGCATAGACGACGACCATGTAGACGCCCATCAACCCGAACTCGACACCGGCCGGCAGGCCAATCTTCAGCATTCGCCCCCACACCGCGAACTGGGGCGTCCAGTCGGCAAAGTGGAAGCGGAGGTACGCATCCCGATCGACGAAGTAGAGCGAGATCCAGATTACGCCGACCACGACGGCGACGAACGTGGCGATGGCGGCGCCGCTGACGCCCATGGCCGGAAACGGCCCCCACCCGAAGATCAACACCGGCGCCAGCACGATGTTGATGATCACCGTGCCGGTCTGCACGTACATCCCCGGCTTGAAGTTGCCCGTGCCGCGCAGCGCCGCGCCCATGGCCACGATGGCAAACTGCAGCGCCATGGCGGGGATGAACCACAGCAGGTATTCCTCGGTCAGCGCCCGCGTGCCCGCGTCGGCGCCGAGTGCCGCCGCGTAGGCGGTGCGCGAGGCCATGGCCACCGCGAGGAACACCACGCCGGCCACCATCGACAGGACCTGCGACTGGTTGAACAGGAAGATGGCCTCGGCGTGCTCCTTGCGCCCAGCCGCATGCGAGACCACGGTGGTCGTGCCGACCCCGAGCATCTGCGAGAGGGCGAGGACCACAAAGGACAGGTTGGCGCTGATGCCGACCGCCGCGACCGCATCAGTGCCCAGCCGGCCGACCCAGAACAGATCGACCAGGACGTACAGCGCCTGAAAGACCATGCTCACCAGCATGAAACTCGTGGTCTTGAGGAGGTGGCCGGTGAGCGAGCCGGTGGTGAGATCTTGCATCGTCGGGGGAATTATACTGGGCCATCGCTGCCAAGACGCCTTCGCCCGGAGCCGCGTGGCATGCGCCGCTGACCGGGGTGGACTCGTGATTCGCGACGTTCGCACCGTGTTGAGCTGGCTCGCGCCTCGCGAACGGTGGCCGTGGCTGGCGCTGGTGCCGCTCGTCAGCCTGAGCGCGCTTGTCGAAGCGGCCGGCGCCCTCGCCACGTTCGGCCTGCTCCGCCTCGTGGTTGAACCCGAGCAGGTTCGCACCGCGCCGGTCGTGTCGCAAATCTGGCGGGCGTGGCCCACCGACGACCCGCGGGCGGTGGTCGCGGCGCTCGCGCTGGGCGTCGGCGCGTTCTACCTGGCGCGCGCCCTGTTCTTGTCGTGGGTCGAGTGGGTCCGCCAGGGCATCGTCTTCCGGTCGTCGGCGGCCGCCGCCGAGCGGCTGCTGGCGCGGTACCTCGCGGCCGACTACCGGTTCCATGTCACGCGGGCGTCGGCGTCGCTGATCCAGCCGATGACACGCGCCTCCGACATCGCGTTCGAACTGGTCGGCGGGTCGGCGGTCAACATCCTCGCCGAGGCCGTGACCATCGCCGCGCTGGCCCTGGTCCTGCTGTCGGCGGCGCCACCCATCACCCTCATCGCCGTGGCGATTGTGCTCGCCGTGGTAATCGCCCCGATCGTCATGACGCGCCGCGCCTGGGAGCGGATTGGCGAACACGAGCGCGCCTTGCTCCAGCAACAGTTGCAGGTGTTGCAGCAGAGCCTGGGCGCGATCAAGGACGTCAAGGTGTCGGGCCGCCAGCCTTTTTTCGAGGAGCGCTTCCGCCACGTCAAGCGCGACCTGTCGCGCGTGAAGCAGCGCCGCTCGTGGGCCGCCAGCGCCGCCCGGCACGCGGTCGAGACGACGCTGGTCTTCAGCATGCTGCTGGTGGTGTTCCTGGTGATGCGCGAGAACGCGTCCGGCGGCAACACCGTGTCGGTGCTGGCGCTGTTCGCCTACACCGGCTTCCGCATCATTCCGTCGGCCAACCGCATCATGCTGAACGTCGGTTTCCTGCGCGAAGCGCACCCGTGGGTGGCCGGCATGGACGCCGACATGCGGGCGTTACCGCCACCGGCGGCGCCGCCGTTCGTGCCCGAGCCGCCCGTGATGCTCGACGCGCTGGTATGCGACGAGGTGTCGTTTCGCTACGACGAGGATGGCCCGCTCGCGCTCGATCGCGTCTCGGTGACCATTCGCCGCGGCCAGTCGGTGGGCATCGTCGGCGCCACCGGGGCCGGCAAGAGCACGCTGGTGGATGTGCTGCTGGGCCTGCTCACGCCAACCGCCGGCCGGGTGCTGGTGGATGGCCTGCCGCTCGCGGGCCGCGAGCGCGCCTGGCAGCGGCAGATTGGCTACGTCTCGCAGGAGGTCTACCTCCTGGACGACTCGCTGCGCCGCAACATTGCCTTCGGCATCCCCGACGGCGGCATCGATGAAACCCGGCTCGCGGCCGCGATCGCGCTGGCGCGGCTCGATGATGTGGTGGCGGCGCTGCCGCAGAAGCTCGAGACCGTGATCGGCGAAGACGGCGCCCGCCTGTCGGGTGGGCAACGTCAGCGGGTGGCGATTGCCCGCGCCCTGTATCACGACCCGCCCGTGCTGTTCTTCGACGAGGCCACCGCGGCGCTCGATAACCAGACCGAGCGGGAAGTGACCGGCGCGATGGCCGCCGTCCGTGGCACGCGCACCGTGATCGCGATCGCCCACCGGTTGTCCACGGTGAGAGACTGCGATCAGCTGATCTTCCTGCAGCACGGCCGGGTGGCCGGAATTGGCACCTACCAGGAACTGCTCGCCGACCCGGCCTTTCGCCAACTCACCTGAGCGCGGCCACCGCCCGCTCGCCCGGGAAGGCGTCCACGATCTCGCGAACCTCGCGCCCGAACCGGTCGGTCGAGAACAGTTCAGCGTGTGCCGCCAGCGCGTGCCGCAGGCGATCCTGGGCCGCCGGATCGGCCAGCACCGCGACGATCTTGCCGGCTGCTTCCTCGTCTGACGTGAACAGCAAGGCCGGCTCGTGGCCGACCACCTCGACCTGGCCGCCGCCACGCGGCACCCACACGATCATGCCGGCGCGCGCCATCTCCGCAGGCGCCATCCCGAAGTGCTCCTCGCCCATCGCGTGCAGGCCGTAGCGATGCGACGCCATCAGCTGGCGCAGTTCGTCGCGGCTGGCGTCATGGCGGAACCGAGTCCAGTCGCCCAGTGTCCGGGCCAGCGACCGTAAGCGGCGGTAGTAGCCGGCCGTGTGCCGGTCCCATGTGCCGACGATGGTCAGCTGCGTGTGCGGCGCCGCTGCCCGCACTCGCGCCAGGATGCGCATGACGCGCTCGTAATCCTTCTCCGGCGAGATGCGGCCGACGGCCAGGAAATGCGGCGCCCGCTCGGCCCAGGCGAGGCCCGGCGCCGGATCGGCGACCGGCGGATAGAGCGTGCGCGGGCTCCCGCCGAGGAACGAGCGGACGCGGTCGCCGGTCCAGTTGGAGTTGACCAGCGTCAGGTTTGCCTGCATGCGGTCCAGCGAAAAGCCGGCCACGCGATCGGCCAGCGCGTAGTACGCGGCGAGCGCCGCCTTCGGCTGGTGATACCACCGCAAGTCGACCCGCGGCCGTGGCCGCAGGTACGACGGGTAGTGAATGTATTGAATGCCGCGGCGCCCGTAGTCGGTCTCGTTGTGGAGGCCGAAAACCACGTCGAAGCCGGCGCTGACCTTGCGCGTGTAACGCATGAGCAGCGCCAGTTTCATGAGCGCGGCCGGAATCGGCAGGCGATCCGGGATGAACCGCCAGGTGCGCGGGACGACGATGGTGTCGAAGTCGCTGCCGTGAAGATGGGTGCCGAAGAAGCGGTTGATGGGCGCCACCTCGACCGGCTGCCACGACAGCACCGTGACCCGATGCTCGGCGACCAGCGCCTGCAGCACCCAGGCCGCGACGCCGTTGCTGCCGCCCGGCGGCTGCAGCGATGGCTGCACCAGCAGGACTCGTTTCATCGCGCGGGCGCCGGCCATGTTGGTGGGTCGAAATGCCATGGCCCGGTCACCGGGACGGGTATCATCGCCGGCACCGGGGCGGCGACCGCCGCGGCGCGATCGGATTGAGCAGCAGGTAAACCGTCACCATGCGAACCGCCGTTATCGTACTCGGAGATCTGGGGCGCAGCCCGCGGATGCAGTATCACGCCGCGTCGCTGGCCGCGGCCGGGCACGACGTCGACCTGGTGGGCCTCGAGGGCGCCGCGGTCATCCCCATCGTCGCCGCCCATTCGCGCGTGACCTGCCATCGTCTGCCCGACCGCGGCTTCCAGGGGCGGGCGAAGGGCGGCATCAAGCGGTTCGTCGCCGGCTCGATGGCGCGCGCGGCCGGACAGGCGCGCCGGCTGTTTGCCACGCTCATGCGGGCGCCGAAGGCCGACGTCATCCTCGTGCAGAACCCGCCGGCCGTGCCGACCCTCGCGGTGACCTGGCTCGTGGCCCGGCTGCGCGGCTCGCGCCTGGTGATCGACTGGCACAACCTCTCGCACACCGTGGCCGCCATTCGGCTGGGCGACTCGCACCGCGCGGTCAGGGCGGTGGCGCGCAGCGAACGCCGGTGGGCGCGGCGGGCCGATGGCCACCTCGCGGTCTCGAAGGCCCTCGCCGGCTGGTTGGCCGCGCACTACGGCATCAGCGCGGCCGTCGTCTACGATCGGCCGCCGGCGGCCTTCAGCCGCACCGCGCCGTCAGCGGCGGCCGCAATGTGGACGAAGCTCGCCAACGCCGCCTTGCTCAGCGCCGAGCGCATCCCGCTGGTCGTGTGTCCCACCAGCTGGACGCCCGACGAGGATTTCGATCTCCTGCTCGAGGCGCTGGAGCGCGCCGAGCGCCAGCTCACGCAGGGGGGCGCGCCGGCGGGGCCCGTGCTCGCGGTGGTCCTCACCGGCCGCGGCGCCTTGCGCGAGGCGTTCGAAGCGCGCGTCGCGCGGCGCTCGTTTACCCGCATCGCGGTCAGGACGCACTGGCTCGAGCCCGCCGACTATCCCGTGGTGATCGGCATGGCCGACCTCGGGCTATGCCTGCACCAGTCGTCGTCGGGCCTGGATCTGCCGATGAAGGTGGCCGACTTCCGCGGCGCCGGCGTGCCGGTGGCCGCCTTCGATTACGCCCCCGTGCTTGGTGAAGCGCTCACGCCGGGGCGCGAGGGCCTGACGTTTCGCGACCCGGGCGATCTGGCCGGCCTGCTCGTGGCCGTGGCTTCGCGGGCGGCCGATCCCGCCTCCGCGCTGGCGCAATCGCGGGCGTGGCTGTTCGAGAACCCCGCCGAGCGCTGGGACGGCGAGTGGCCGTCCACGGCCCTCCCGGTCCTGCTCGGCTGAGGCGCCGATGTGTGTCCGGCTTAGCCGGACCGTAGCAATCCGGCCCCGGGTAATATGAAGATGCCCCTATGCTTCCCATCACAGAGATTGCGTCTCGCCTCGGCCTGACCGAGGATCTGCTCGAACCATATGGCCGCGGCATTGCCAAGATCCGGCTCGAAGCCTTCGACCGCTTTCCGCGGCGGCGCGGCAAGCTGATCCTGGTCACCGCCATCACCCCCACCACCAGCGGTGAGGGCAAGACCGTCAACACCATCGGTATCACCCAGGGCCTGGTGAAGCTGGGCCACCATGCGATCGCCGCGCTGCGCGAGCCGTCGCTGGGGCCGGTGTTCGGTATGAAGGGCGGCGCCACCGGCGGCGGCCAGGCCTCGCTCGCGCCGCTCGACAAGATCAACCTCCATTTCACCGGCGACTTCCACGCCATCACCGCCGCCCATAACCTGCTGGCGGCGCTGCTCGACGCGCACCTGCACTTCGGCAACGACCTGCGCATCAACGCGCAGGAAATCCTGTGGCCGCGCTGCATGGACATGAACGACCGCTCGTTGCGGCGCATTGCCACCGGCCTCGGCGGCCGCGAGAACGGGCCGGCCCGCGAGACCGGCTTCGTGATCACCGCGGCGTCGGAGATCATGGCGATCCTGGCGCTGTCGGAAGGCCGCGCCGACTTGCGCCGTCGCCTGGGGCGCATCGTCGTCGCCTTCAACTACGACGGCGGCCCCGTCACCGCCGCCGACCTCAAGGCGGTCGGGCCGATGATGGTGTTGCTGAACGACGCGATCCTGCCCAACCTGGTGCAAACCACCGAGGGCGCGCCCGCCATCGTGCACTGCGGACCGTTTGCCAACATCGCGCACGGCACCAGCAGCGTGCTGGCCCAGCGCCTCGGCCTCCACCTCGCCGACTACGTCGTCAACGAAACCGGCTTTGCCGCCGACCTCGGCGCCGAGAAGTTCTTCGACCTCGTGATGCCGATGTGCGGGCACGTGCCGGCGGCGGCCGCCGTGATCGTCACGCTCAAGGCCCTGCGCGCGCAGGGCGGCGCCCCCGGTGGCCCGCTCGAGCCGGGTTTCCCCAACCTGGCCCGTCACCTCGACAACCTGAAGCGCTGGGGCGTGCCGGCGGTGATTGCCTTGAATCGCTTTCCCGGCGACAGCGACGCCGATCTCGATGCGGTGATGAAGTACTGCCAATCGATCGGCGCCGACATCGCGCTGGCCGAGGGCTACACCAGGGGCGGCGCCGGCATGACGGCGCTGGCGGCCAAGCTGGTCGCCGCGGCCGCCGCCTCCGACCCGGCGGCCGTGAAGCCGATCTACTCGGCGTCGCAGTCCCTCGAAGACAAGATCACCGTCGTGGCCACGGCCGTCTATGGCGCCGCCCGCGTGTCGTTCAAGTCCGCCGCCAAGTCGCGGCTGGCCAAGCTCGCCGCGCTCGGGTTCGGCGAGCTGCCGGTCTGCATCGCCAAGACGCAGTACTCGTTCACCGACGATCCCAAGCAGATGGGCGCGCCGGCCGGATGGACGCTGAACGTGAGCGACGTCTCGCTGTCGGCCGGCGCCGGCTTCGTGGTGGCGATTGCCGGCAGCATGATGCTGATGCCCGGCCTCGGCAAGGTGCCGCAAGCCCAGAAGCTGGACGTCGACGACCAGGGCGCCGTGATCGGCATGGACTACTGAAGCTGCCGGGAGTCGGGAGTCGGGAACGCGCGCGTGTCGATGTTTGACGCGTCGTTCGTCTTCTGAGCAAATAGCCGAGAGAGCGGGGTCGATTCCCGACTCCCGCCTCCAAGGCTCACCCGCGTCCACGGTCCGCGCCACCTCGCCGTGGCCAGGGTGGCGCTGGCGTTGAAACTGGTCGGCGGCCTCAGCGTCGGCGAGATCGCCTGCGCTATCCGCTGCTGCCGGCCGTGGAAGCCGAACTGTGGCGGGGGGCCGGCGACCAGGCGCGGGCCGCGGCCTGCTACCGGGTGGCGCTCACCCTGGCGCGCTCGCCCCCCGAGCAACGCTGGCTGAGCTCACGGCTGACGCATCTCGTATAATCGTCGCACCCGTGGAATACCTCATCAAGCAGTACGCGCTCGAGCCCGGCGCGTTGGAGATCCAGTACATCGAGGAGTACTTCGGGGAATTCCCCCGCCGCAAGACCGCGGCCGAGATCATCGACCGCCTGAGCGACCGTGAGTCGTTGATCCTGATGGCCGAGGCGCCGCTGCCCGAGGATCCCTCCGGCGCGCTGGTGCCGGTGTCCTACAAGATCGTCCACGAGATCCGGCACGACGAGTCGGTGCCCAAGCTTCGCGACCTGGTGGACCGGCTCACGGGGCCGGTCACGTTCGACGGCCGCCGCATCCTGTATTCGTGGATTGGCGGCACGCGGCGCGACTGGCGCGGCCAGGGCCACTTCCGGGCCCTGACCGAGGAAAGCGAAGTGTGGGCGCTCTCCGCCGGCTTCGAGGAAGTCGTCGTCAAGACCAAGAACCGCTACTACGACATGCGCGCCGTGCTGGCGCAGCTGCACTTCAACGTCGTCAAGCACGAGCCCAACCCCACCGACTGCGCGGAATCGAAGGTGTACCTGAGCAAGTTGCTTCCGGCCGAACTGGCCCGGCGCCACCGCAGCGTTCGCACCGTCGTCTACTCGGAGTAGGCGCTTACTCGGCCTTCCGTTCGCGCGCGCTCGATCAGCGACGACAACTTCTCGAGCTCGGCATCGGACAGCGAACCCGAGTCGACCAGCGCGGCGGCGGCTTGTGCCGCCGAACCATCGAAAAACGTTTTGACGATTCGGCTGAGCGCAGAGTTACGGGCGCGCTCGCGCGGCACCATCGGCAGGTACAGGTAGCGCGTGCCCTGGGCCTCGTGGCGGGCGTGGCCCTCGTCTTCGAGGATCCGCAGCAACGCACGGACCGCCGAGTAGCTGGGCGGATCGGGAAGCGCCGCGAAGACTTCGGCTGCGGTGGCCGTTCCTTTCGCATACAGGATGTCGAGAATCTGCCGTTCACGCCGCGAAAGGGGGGGCGGTGGTGATCATGCTAAAAATACTGCACTTGTGGATTATTTAGCACGGAGGGCCGGGTGGCGCGACCACGTTGCCGGCGATCGGTCTGGTCGGATATGCTGGACTCTAAGTTGAGATTAAGTCTCAGGATGGGTTGCCTCGCATGTTTCCAGCGTTCGTGATCACCCTGCGTGAGGGCCTCGAAGCCTTCCTGATCGTTGCCATCAGCTTGGCCTACCTGCGCAAGAGCGGACGACGCGAGCTGATCTCCGCCGTCCACTGGGGCATCGCCGTGTCGGTGCTGCTCAGCGTCGGCGCCGCCTACCTATTCCAGCGGGCGTCGAACCAGGCCCTGTGGGAAGGCGTGCTCGCGCTCGCGGCGGCCGCCTCGGTCGCCACGCTCACCGTCCACATGTGGCGCACGGCCCGGAAGATCAAGGCCGAGATCGAGGGCCGCCTGCGCACCTCGGCCGGCAAGACCGGCACCGCGGCGTGGCTGGGCGTGTTCCTGTTCACCCTGTTGATGATTTCGCGCGAAGGCATGGAAACCGCGCTGCTCATGGGCACCTTGCTGACGCAGGTGCAGACGATGTCGATCCTCGGCGGAGCGCTGGCCGGGACGCTGGCCGCGGCCGGGGTGGCGGCGTTGTGGTCGCGATATGGGCACCGGGTCAACCTCGCCCTCTTCTTCCAGGTCACCGCGGTGTTCCTGCTGGTGTTCGTGGCGCAGTTGCTGATCTACGGCTTCCACGAACTGACCGAAGCCAACATCTTCCCGGGTAGCGAAACCCTGCACTGGGCCACCGAGCCGTACGGCCCCGACGGCGTCTATGGCCAGTACCTCACCTACATGCTGGTCGCCGTGCCGCTTGGCTGGCTGCTGGTCGCGATGTTGACGGGCGTGGGCCGGCCGCGGGTGCGTCCGGCCGCCTCTGAACACCCCGCCTAGCGCCTATACTGCTGGCGTGAAGCCGCCAATTTCAGCCACGCTCACCTGGCAGGGCGATCTGCGTTTTGCCGCCCGCGCCGGGGCGGCCGAGGTCGTCCTCGATAGCGACGGCACCGCGGGGCCCTCGCCGCCCCAGGCCCTGGCCATGGCCCTGGCCGGCTGCATGGCCATCGACGTCGCCGACATCGTCACCAAGGGCCGCCATCGCTTCACCGCGCTCGAAGCGACCATCGTCGGGCAGCGCCGCGAGGAGCCGCCGCGGCACTTCGTCAGCTTCACGCTGCACTTCATCATCACCGGTGCCGTTCCCGGCCACGCCGTGGAGCGTGCGATCGCGCTGTCGCGCGAGAAGTACTGTTCCGTGTGGCACTCGCTTCGCCCGGACATCGCGCTCGACACGTCTTTCGAGGTCCGATCCTGAGCGCACCGGATCGCAAGGTCTATCTCGACTGGCTGCGCGGGGTCGCCGTGATCGTGATGGTCATGGCGCACGTGAACGATGCCTGGACCCGCGATGCCGACCGCCAGGGCCCCTTCTACATGCAGACGGTATTCGTGGCTGGCCTGGCGGCGCCGCTGTTTCTGTTCCTCGCCGGGCTGACGGTGACCATGGCCGCCTCGGCGCGGTCGGTGGCCGTCGGCCGCGTCGGTGCGGCGAATCTGGCTTTCAAGCGCGGCGCGCAGGTCTTTGCCCTCGCGTTTCTGTTCCGGCTGCAGTCGCAGCTGCTCGGCTGGGGCGCCCTCAGCAACTTCCTGAAGGTCGATATCCTCAACGTCATGGGCCTGGCGATGATGGCCGCGGCCCTGCTGTGGCGAGGTTCGGGCTCGCGCACGGTCCGCGTGGTGCTCTTCGCCGTGGCGACGACCGTGGTCACGATGAGCACGCCGCTGGTTCGCGAGGCGGGCGTGCTGGCGGCGATGCCGGATCCGATCGAGGCGTACATTCGCCCGCTGCCCGGACGCTCGACCTTTGCGCTGTTCCCGTGGGCCGGGTTCCTGCTGGCCGGGGCGATCGCCGGGGAATTAATCGACGCCGCCCGCTCCCGCTCGCAAGAGCTCTGGCTGCAGGCCGGTCTGGCAGTGTCGGGGCTGGCCGGCATCGCGATCGCATACGCGGCCTCGTTCCAGCCCTCGATCTACCCGGTGGCGAATTTCTGGACGAGCTCGCCGACGTTCTTCTTCATCCGGCTGGGCATCTGCACGGCGATGGTGCCGGTCGCGAGCGCGGTCGACGCCTTCCACGGCGCCGTGCGCGCGCGTTTCCCGCGCGCCTTCTCGCCCGACACGCCAGGCCGCGTGATCGCGACGCTGGGGCGGTCGTCGCTGTTCGTCTACTGGATTCACGTGGAGATGGTCTACGGCCTGCTCGGCCGGCCGGTTCGCCGGCAACTCCCCATCGAGGCGTCGTTGATTGGCACCGCCCTGTTGTGCGGGTTGCTCTACCTGATCGTGCGCTGGAAGGACCGCGTGATGACCGGCGTGAAGCTGACCGGCCCGGTCCGAATCTTTGCGCCCGTCCTGAGGTAGACGGGGTTGGGAGGTGTCCCCGCCAAGCAGTGCCACCCCGTCAAGCAGTGCCGCCCCCGTCAGGTGGTGTCACCCCGTCAGAAGGCGAGTAAGTAAGTCATCTTCGCGATCACGGCGCGGCTCAGCATCGCTCCGCTGCGCGAGTCGTGGCGCTCGTTGTAGACCAGGTAGATGTCGCTTAGCGGGCGGTGGATGATGTCGAGCCGCACGTTCGAACTCCACTGGTGGGTGTCGGTGTTGTACTGCACCAGCGCGTTCACGAACACCTTGGTGCTGAAGTAGTAGTTCACGCGTCCTGTCACCAGGTTCGTGACGTAGCCCCCGGATGACAAATCGATGTCGTTGATCGAGTCGCTGAGCGACAGGTTCAGGTGTTCGTTCAGGCGGAACGTGCCGCCAAGGGTATAGCTGCGCTTGTAGCCGTCGTAGAAGTCGCCGATGCCGTAGCGCAGGTTCAGCGAGAACGGCGCCGCGCTGTTGGTGTTGGCGAGCAAGAAGTGCTCCTTGAACTCGTAACGCCCGGGGTCGACGTAGATGCCGCGGCGGGCGTTGATGTAGAACCGCTCGTCGATGACCTCGACGTTGGGGTTGGTGCCGACCTCGACGAACGTGCTGTTCTGCAGCGTGACCGGCCAATGCCAGTCCATGTAACGTGACTGCAGTCCGCCGCCATGGCGCCCGGCAAAATTTTCCAGCTGGAAGTGCGGAAACGTCTCGCGCAGCCAGCTCTGGAAGCGCTTCGGCCGGATGTGCGTGCCGAGGTAGAACTCGGCATTGTCGACCCCGACCCGCGGCACGAACCCCATCTCGTCGTTGAACCGGGATCCGATCGTCTGGAACGCGCCGCGCGTTTCCCAGAAGCTGTCGCGATAGCCGAAGCTGCTTTTCGAATACCAGTCGTCGGCAGTGCCCGGCACGCGCGCCTGGGGTGAGCTGCTGCGCGCACCGGCGAAGTTCAACGTCAAGTCGCGGAAGAAGCGGAAGTTGGCGTCGCCGCCGAACGCCCGGTTATAGCTCGCACCCTGCGGCTCCTTGTTCAGCATCATCACGCCGACGTCGGAGTTGGCGAGGATGTTCCGGCGCAGGCGGAGCGCGGTGAAGTTGGTTGACGGGCTGAGGTTCTTCTCGCGTTGCTGGATGTTCAGCGCACCCACCGACCAGCCGCCGACGCGGCCGGTCAGCCGCGTGCCCGCCAGCAAAGGAATGGAGTCACCAGTCGGCGACAGGCCAATCTGACGGCTGAAGAAAAACACCATGTCCTGCGACTGGTTCTGTCTCCCGCTGTTTGCCCCCCCACCGCCACCCTGGCTGCCCGCGCCGAACTGGAATACCCCGGAATTTTCGAGGAAGAAGTCGCGCTTTTCCGGGAAGAACAGGCTGAACCGCGTCAGGTTGA
>CAYGMD010000127.1:0-13243 GCA_964350785.1 uncultured Acidobacterium sp.
CAACGCCGCAACGTCCCGCCGGGCTTCGAGGAGTTCTTCAACCAGCTCGACCCGCGCCCGCAGCAGCAGGGGCCGTCCGAGTCCAGCGGCTCGGGGTTCATCGTGAGCAAGGACGGCTACATCCTGACCAACAACCACGTCGTCGAGCAGTCGGCGCGCATCCAGGTGGAGCTGTCGGATCGGCGCGTCCTCGAGGCAAAGCTGATTGGCGCCGACGAACCGAGCGATCTCGCGGTGATCAAGATCGACGCGGCCAACCTGCCGGTGGTGCCGGTGGGCGATTCGTCGGCCATGCGCGTTGGCGACCTGGTGCTCGCGGTGGGCAATCCGCTGGGCGTCGGCCAGACGGTGACCATGGGCATTGTCAGCGCGAAGGGCCGGGCGACCGGCTTTGGCGGCGGCAGTTACGAGGACTTCCTGCAGACCGATGCGCCCATCAATCAGGGCAACTCGGGCGGCGCGCTGGTGAACACGGCCGGCGAGTTGGTGGGGATCAACTCGCAGATCCTGTCGCCGTCGGGCGGCAACATCGGCATTGGCTTCGCCGTGCCGTCGAACATGGCGAAGAACGTCATGGAGCAGCTGATCAGCAACGGGCGCGTGCAGCGCGGCCGGCTGGGCGTCACGGTGCAGGGCGTGACCAGCGACCTGGCGGCGGGGCTGGGCCTCGACAAGGCCGAGGGCGCGCTGGTCAGTGACGTAAATCCCGGCGGGCCGGCGGCTCGCGCGGGTCTCAAGCGGGGCGACGTCATCCTGAGTTACCAGGGTCGTCCGGTGGTCGACACGAACGCGTTCCGCAACGAGATTGCCGCGACCAGGCCCGGCAGCACGGTGACGCTGCAGGTGCTGCGCGAAGGCAAGTCGAGCGAGGTGAAGGCGACCCTCGAGGAGATGGCGGCGGCGAAGACCGCGGCCAATCGCGGCGAGGGCGCCGGCCCCAGCGGTGCTGGCAAGTTCGGCTTGGCCATCGAGCCGCTGACGCCCCAAATCGCGGACCGGCTGGAACTGCCCCGCGACGTCGAGGGCGTGGTGATCACGGACATCGACCCGTCGGGCGCGGCGGCTGCCGCCGGCCTGCGGGAAGGCGACGTGATCCAGCAGGTCAACGGGCGCGCCGTGCGCTCGATCGAGCAGGTTCGGGCAGGATTGGCAGCGGCGACGGACAAGCCGGTCGTCCTGCTGATTGCGCGCGGCGATGGTTCGTTCTTCGTGCCGCTACGCGCTCCGCGCAGTTAACATGGGGGGATGCGCCTCGACAAGCGCCTCAAGGAGGCGCATCCCGACCTCTCCTGGCGCCAGATCCGCGAGGCCATCGCCAAAGGCCAGGTTACGGTCGACGACGCCATCCAGCGCGACGAGGCGTTCGAGGCCGGCCCCGGCGCCGCTATCGAACTCAATCGCAACCGGCCGGCGCAATCACGGGCGCGGGCCAACTTCGAGATCCTCCACGAAGACGAGCACATCATCGTGCTCAACAAGCCGGCCGGACTGCTCTCCATCCCCTCGAGTCCGGACGCGGGCAGTTCCGAAGACACCGTGCTCAAGCGCGTGCGCGAGTACATGGCCTTCAAGCTGGGACACAAGACCTACGTCGGCATGCTGCATCGCCTCGATCGCGATACGTCCGGTGCCCTGGCCGTGGCGCTCTCCAAGGACGCGCACGCCGCCGGCCGCGAGATGTTCAAGCGCCACGCGTTCGAGCGCCACTACCTGGCCATTGTCCAGGGCGTTCCCGACCCGCCGCAGGGGACGATCGAAGCCAAGATCTCCACCGGCTATCGCAGCGGCCGCCGCAAGCTGGTGGATGATGACGAGGAGGGACTCAAGTCGGCGACCGATTACCGCGTGAAAGAGCGGCTGAAGAATGCCGCGCTGCTCGAGCTGCGGCTGCACACCGGCCGCCAGCACCAGATTCGCCTGCACCTCGAGCAGCTCGGTCATCCGCTCCTCGGCGAGCGCGTCTATGCCGAAGGCGATGCCCGTCGTTCGAAGATGGCGCCGGTCAAAGTGGATGCGAAACGCAACATGCTCCATGCCTGGACGCTGGCCTTTCCCCATCCACTCACCGGCACGATGATCGCGGTGGAAGCGCCCTTGCCCCCGGACTTCGAGGAGATCCTGAAGAAACTCCGGCCCAGGCGATAGCCAGGCCGGCAACGCGATACAATTTCCTGATGTTCGCGCCGCGTCAGCTGGTTCTTGGCCTCTTATTCCTGATCTCCTCCTCGCCGGTATTCGCGCAAGCGATCATCTCGTCCCCGGACGGCCGCCGGCAGGTCACCGCCGTGCCCGCGCCGGCGCCGGTCACCGTCGATGGCACGCTCGATGACGAAGTGTGGACCCGCGCCACGCCGGCCGCCAGCTTCATCCAGGCCGACCCGCTCGAAGGCCAGCCGGCGAGCGAGGCCACCGAAGTGCGCCTCGCCTACGACGCCGACTACCTCTACATCGGCGTGCTCTGCCGCGATACCATCCCCGCCGGCATCGTCGTCAACGACATCCGCAAGGACTTCGCCACCGGCAGCCAGGACACCTTCGACGTGCTGCTCGACACGTTTGGCGATCACCGCAACGGGTTCGTCTTCTCCACCAACGCCGAGGGCGCCAAGGCCGACACGCAAATGGCCAACGAGGGCCGCGACGTCAACACCAACTGGGACGCGGTGTGGTGGGTCGCGGCGAAGACCACCGCCGAGGGCTGGACGGCGGAGTTCCGCATCCCGTTCAAGACCCTGCGCTTCGAGGCCGGCGACAGCCACACGTGGGGCGTGAACTTCGCGCGGCGCGTGCGCCGCAAGAACGAGATCAGCTACTGGTCGCCGGTGGCGCGCGCCTTCAACATCTACCGGGCGTCGGCCGCGGGCACGCTCACGGGACTGCCGCCGCTGCGTCCGGGCCGCAACCTGCGCATCAAGCCGTTCCTGGTCGGCGGCGCCGTGCGCGCCGTGGGCGAGCCGGAGTTCGGCGGCGACTTCAGCGGCGGGGTCGACTTCAAGGCCGGCATCACCCCGTCGCTCACGTTCGATGCCACGGTCAATCCCGACTTCGCGCAGGTCGAGGCCGACGAGCAGCAGGTCAACCTCACGCGGTTCAGCCTGTTCTTCCCCGAAAAGCGCGAATTCTTCCTCGAGAACTCCGGCATCTTCTATTTCGGCGACATCCCGCGCAACAAGCGCCAGTCGAGCCGCTTCAGCCCGCCCGAAGAGGACCTGCTCCTCTTTTTCAGCCGCCGCATCGGCCTCACCGCGACCGGCGCGCAGCAGCCGCTCTACGGCGGCGTGCGCCTGACCGGCCGCGCCGGCGCCTACGGCCTCGGCTTCATGACCATGCAGAGCGAGGAGGATGGCGGGCGCCCCGGCAACAACTACACGGTGGCGCGCGTGCGGCGTGACATCTTCAAGAGCTCCGACATCGGCGCCATCGTCCTGTCGCGCGAGCCGGCCGGCGACAGCAGCGACTTCAACCACGTGGCCGGCGTCGACGCCAATTTCCGGTTCTTCAAGAACCTGAGCATCAATTCCTTTGCCGCCCGTTCGAGCACGCCGGGGGAAACCCGCGACCAGGATTCGGCCAAGGTCGCGATCGGCTGGGAAGACAGCCTCAAGCGCATGGGCATGTCGTTCATGACGATCGGCGAAGGCTTCAAGGACGACATCGGCTTCGTCCGCCGCGTTGGCGTGACGCGCCACTTCTTCGACATCGCCTTCATGCCGCAGCCCGAGTCGCTGCGCCAGCGGGGCATCCGCCAGTTGCAGCCGCACGCGCGCATGTTCAACTACTACGACCCGGGCGGCGAGCTCGTCACCCGCAACGCGCATGCCGCGATGCAGGTGACCTGGAACACCGGCGCCTTCGTCGAGTACGCCATCGAGCCGCGCGTCGAGGCCACCAGCAAGCCGTTCATGATCTACCCGGGCGTGGCGATCCCGGCCGGGCGCTACGAGTGGACGCAGCACCTGTTCGTCTACGAAGGCGACCACTCGAAGGCCTTCTCCGGGTCGGGGCGCCTCACGGTCGGCAACTTCTGGAGCGGCCGCCAGCGCACCGCCCAGATCAGCCTGCTCTACCGGCCGACTTACCGCCTGCTGTTCGACTTCGGCATGCAGATCAGCGACATCGCGCTGCACCTGCCCGAGGCGGCGTTCACGACGACGCTGGCGAACTTGCGGGTGGGGTATTCGTTCAGCTCGAACATGTTCCTGGACACGCTGGTCCAGTACCGCAACGACGTCCACCAGTTCTCGGCCAACGTCCGCTTCAACCTGATTCACCACCCCCTGAGCGACTTTTTCATCGTCTACAACGAGTCGCAGTTCACCGACGCCACCACCACCGCGGGGCGGGGAGTCGTCGTCAAGTACACGCAGATGTTCGCCTTCTGAATCTTGACGGGGTTGCGCTCCTGGACGGGGTCACACCTCTTGACGGGGCGGCACGGCTTGACGGGGCCGTCGATCGGCAACATGATGCCGGGCATGAAACCGTCTCTTGCCGTCCTTGTTCTCGCCACCGGTCTGCTCGGCGCCTGCGCGCCCGCCCCAGCGCCGCCGCCGGCCGCGCCGTTCTCCGTCGTCGAAGCGACGATTCCCGACATGCAGAAGGCAATGCAGGAGGGGCGCGTCACCTCCCGCCAAATCGTCGAGCAGTACCTGGTGCGCATCGGGCTCTACAACGACAAGCTCAATGCGGTCATTACGGTGAACCCGAGAGCGCTGCAGGAAGCCGACCGGCTCGACCAGGAGCGTAAGTCGGGGAAGGTCCGCGGCCCGCTCCACGGGATCCCGATCGCCCTCAAGGACAATATTCACACCACCGACATGCGCACGACGGGCGGTGCGATCGCGTTCGAGACCCTGGTGCCGCCGTACGAGGCCACGCTGGCGACGAACCTGCGCGAGGCGGGCGCCGTGATCATCGCCAAGACGACGCTCACCGAGCTGGCCAACTTCGTGACCAACGGCATGCCCGGCAACTACAACGCCGTGGCCGGGTACGCGATGAATCCCTACGACGCCCGGCGCGAGCCGCGGCCCGGGATTAATGACGGCCGCCCCGTGCTCAACACCGGCGGCTCGAGCTCCGGCGGCGGCACGGCCGCCAATTTCTGGGCCGCGAACGTCGGAACAGAGACGTCGGGATCGATCTTGAGCCCGGCGAACCAGAACATGCTGGCCGGCATCAAGCCCACCGTGGGCCGCATCAGCCGTTACGGGGTGATTCCAATCACCGCCGATCAGGACACGGCCGGGCCGATGGCCAAGTCGGTGACCGACGCGGCGATCCTGCTGGGCGCGCTCGAAAGCGCCGCGCCCGATGCCAACGATGCCGCGACGAGCACGTGCCAGGCCCCACCGAACCGCGATTACACGCCGTTCCTGAAGCGCGAGGGCTTGAAGGGCGCGCGCATCGGCATTCCGCGCGCGAATTACTACGATCGCCTCACGCCTCCGGGCGAGAAGAGCCCGCGCGGCGGTCTCAACGAGCCGCAGGCCAGGTCCATGGCCGACGCCATCGAAATCCTCAAGAAGGAAGGCGCGACGATCGTCGACGCCGACATCCCGAGCGTCGTCGATCAGGATCCGAAGAACAACTTCCTCTTGTGGGGAGGCTCGTGCGACAAGGGGCCGCGCGAGCCGAATTGTTCATCGGTGCTGTGGTACGGCATGAAGCGCGACTTCAACGCGTGGCTCGCCTCGCTCGGCCCGGCTGCGCCGGTGAAGACGCTCGCCGAACTGCGGGCCTTCAATACCGCGCACGCCAGTCGCAATGCGATCAAGTACGCGCAGGTCAATCTCGACAACTCGGACCTGCTCGACCTCGAGAAGGACCGCGCGAAGTGGCAGGCCGATCGCGAGAAAGACATCCGCCTGGCCGCCACCCATGGCATCGATGAAGTCATGAAGGCGCAGAAGCTCGACGCGCTGCTGTTCCCGGGCGCGAGCGGCGCCGGGATCGCGGCCAAGCCGGGCTACCCCACCGTGATCGTGCCGTTCGGCCTGTTCGTGCCGCAGCCGCCACCCGGCGCGGCGGCCGCGCGGCCCACGACTGGTGCCGGTCCTGCGCCCGGCCCCTATCCCGACGGCTTCGTGCTCGCGCCCGCGCCGTATGGCGTGAGCTTTACGGGCATGGCGTGCAGCGAGCCGCGGCTGATCGAACTGGCATACGCGTTCGAGCAGGCGTCGAAGAAACGCGTGCCGCCGCCGAGCGCTCCATAATGCAACCGCGAAGGACGCGAAGAACACGAAGCATAGTTTTTCAAGAGGATGACTTCGTGGCCTTCGTGCTCTTCGTGGTTGCCTTTAAGGCAGGACCAATATGGAATTTGAACCGGACGAACAGCCGCTAGAGCGCGCGCCCGCACCGGGAGATGGCGGCCGCTCGTCCGGCGACGGCCCGCCGCTCTTGCCCATCGCCGTCGGCGTGGTCGCGATTGTCGCGCTGCTCGCGGGTGGCGTGTGGTGGATGCGGCGGACGCCGCCGCCGCCGGCCAACACCACGCCGGCCGCGGTGACGGCGACCGAGGCGCCGATCACGGCGCCGCCACCGCCGGTGGCGCTGCCACCGCTCGACGAGATGGACGGCTTCCTGCGGCCGCTGCTGCAGGCGCTCTCGACACGGCCCGAGCTGGTTCGGTGGCTGGCGACTGACGACCTGGTGCGGCAGCTCGCCGCCGCCATCGACAAGGCGTCACAGGGCGACAACCCGGCGGGGGGATTCATGGAGTTGGCGCCGCGCACGCGCCTGGCCGTCACGCGCAGCGGCAATCGCCGCATCATGGATCCCGCGGGCTACCGCCGCTACGACGGGCTGGTCACCACGGTCACGACCATCGACGCGTCAGCCGTGGCGCGCATCTACAAGACCATCCGGCCGCGCCTCAACGAGGCGTACCAGAACATGGGCCACCCGGGCGGCAACGTCGACGCCGCCGTGCAACAGGCGCTCGACATGCTGCTCGACACGCCGGTCGTGAAGGGGCCGGTGGTGTTGGTGGAAGGGGCCGGAGCGCGGTGGGCCTACGCCGACCCCGCCCTCGAAGCGCTGACGCCGACGCAGAAGCAGCTGGTGCGCATGGGTCCGGCCCATACCGAGGCGCTGCTGGTGTGGTTGCGGGCGCTGCAGAGCGGGATTGAATAGGTAAACAGGAGCGCAAGAGATCAGAAGGAACCAAATGGTTTCTCTTGATCTCTTGAACTCCTGTGAATTCTGCTTAGTGCGACATCGCGTGGACCAGCACGTTGACCCCGAACGCGTAGCCCTTGCTCGACATCTCGTAGAAGTACTGCGGGTTCGACGCTTCCTCTTCCCACGAATCGCCAATGTCGGTGTTGTGCGTCATCAGGACCAGGATGCGTCCCTGGCCGTCGGTAATGGCGCGCGCATGCGGCACGGCGCTGTCGGCGCCGCGCTCGGACGTGCCGCCGCCACTGTTGAACCAGTAACCGATCGAGGCAATCTGCGGCACGCCGGCCAGGATGAACTGCGCGCGGAACAACGGGTGATCGGGCGGCAGGTCGGTAATCGGATACTGCGCCGGCGGTAGCGCCTTGGCCAGCTGCTCCGCCCACACCTCCCACGCGTACTCGCCCCAGAAATCATCCGCCCACAGGAAGCCGCCCTTGTCGACATAGGTGCGCAGCGCGTCGGCCTCGGCTTGATCCAGGTACGCGGCGCCGACCTCGGTCATCATCACGAACGGACACTGGAACAGCGCTTCGTCGGTGAGCCGGACGACGGCGTGCCTGGGATCCTGTGGACCGTCGAACGCCACCGTGGTCTTGGTCAGCTCCGACAAGCGGATCGACAGGTTGATGTCGGCGCGGGGATAGTCGACCGCCCAGTTGCCGCCGTCGCCGGCGCGGTTCTGCCGGAAGGCGGCGCGGCAAAACTGGAAGCGGCCGTCGAAGTCGTCGGCGGTCGCAAACTCGAGGGAGAAGCCCCGCCCGCCGCCACGGCGCTGCGCCTCGCCGCTGCCAGCGGCCACGAGCGCCAACACGACGACCAGCGCGAGGTGTTTCAACGGCGGGCCTATTTCTTCGTCGGCGAAAACTGCTTGAGGATGTCGGGCGTCGGCCCGGCAGCCGCCGTCCTCTGCAGGGCAAGAAAGAGCTTTCTCATGGCTGTAAGTATAGGAGATACGGGGTGAGCGGCGGCTGCTATTGAGCTATGTCGCTCAAGCCGCGCCCAGTCTTGAGTATTTTAAAGTAATACTTTAAAATACTCATATGCGTCACGTCGCCCGCGCCCTCGCGCCGCAGTTGCTCGCGGCGGCGCGCCATTTTCCAGCGGTGGTCCTCACCGGTCCTCGCCGCGCCGGCAAGACCTGGCTGCTGCGGCGGCTGTTTCCAGACGCCGCCTACTTCCTGCTCGAGGATCCCGACCTCGTCGCGCGCCTGCGCGCCGACCCGCAGGGCTTTCTTGACGCGGTCAAGCCCCCCGTCATCCTCGATGAAGTGCAGAACGTGCCCGAGGTATTTGCCCTGGTGCGGACGCGCATCGACCGCCAGCCGCGGCGCGCCGGCCAGTGGCTGCTGACGGGCTCGCAGGAGGCGCCACTGATGCAGGGCGTGAGCGAATCGATGGCCGGCCGCGCCGCGGTGCTGCAGCTCTACCCGCTGTCGGCCCGGGAGTCGGCCAAGGTGACGCTGTTGCGAGGTGGCTATCCGGAGGTGCTGGCGCGACCGGCGGCGGCCCGCCTGTGGTTTGCCTCATACCTCCAGACCTATCTCGAGCGCGACGTGCGGGCCGTGACCGCCGTCCGCGACCTCGCCACCTTCCGCCGCTTCCTCGCCCTGGTCGCGAGCCGCCATGGCCAGGTCCTCAATCGCAGCGACCTGGCGGCGCCGCTCGGCGTCAGCGTGCCGACCATCAACCAGTGGCTCGGCGTGCTTGAAACCACCGCGCAGGTCCTCATCGTCCCGCCGTTTTACGAGAATCTGGGCAAGCGCCTGATCAAGTCTCCCAAGGTCTATCTCGCCGATTCCGGCCTCGCTTGTCACCTGCTGGGCGTTGATACCGCAGCCGACCTGGCCAAGTCGCCGTTTGCCGGCAGCCTGTTCGAGGGATTCATCGCGTCGGAAATCGTCAAGGCTCAAGTCAACGCTGGCGGGCGACGGGCGATCTATCACTTCCGCGACGAGCAGGGACTCGAAGTGGACTTTGTCGTGCCGGGGCGGCGCGGCAGCCTGGCGCTGGTCGAGTGCAGGGACACCCGCACCGTCACACCGGCGATGGCCGCGCCGATGCGCCGCCTCCGTGACGCCCTTCAGAAACATCACCGGCGGGGCACGGCGGTGACGATGTCACTGGTGCACCAGGCAGCAAAGGTGGCCAGCGGGACCGAGGCCGTCGCGCCCGGCGTCCGCGCCATGACGTGGCGCCGCTTCGTCGACGACGGGATCCGGTAAGGGCCCATCGCCTTGAGTCCGATCTGTGTCGTATCTGTCGAATCTGATCGGATAAAAGGGTTATCGGTCCACTTGACCTCGATCGGAATCAGGTCGCGGCCACGCGCGACGATGAAATCCACCTCCGCGCCGGCCTTGGTGCGCAGGTAGTGCCGCTTGCCGCCGCCCAGGCAGACTCGCACGCCAGTGTCCAGGCCGAAGGCTGATGCTACTGCGTGAACGCCAGGCGGCCGCGGGCCGAGGAAAGCACGAGGGTGTTGCCCGACGTCTCCACGCTGTGATCGCCGCTCAAGATCGAGGTGTAGAGCGTTTCGAACGCCATGGTGGGGCAAGCCGCCCGGGTGCAGGCCAGGTTCGGTCCCACGGTCAGGGTCTGCCCGGCGACCGAGAAGGTCCCGCCGCACGTGTTGCAGTCAACGCGCGTCGACACCCGGCCGTCGACGAACGAGATGGTGTAGGTGGCCGGCGACGGCTGGCTGGCCTGGCCGGCGGGCTGCAGCGCGGTCAGCGTCCACGTGCCGGTCAACTGACCCGACGTTAGGGCCAGGGATCCACCCGCCAATGAAGCTGGCGTCGGCGAAGTGGGCGTTTCGGAACAGGCCGCCGCGGCGACGGATAGAAGGACGAGAGCAATGACGGAAAACCGGATGTTCTTCATGACGAGCTCAGCCATAGCAACCCTCATGCCGATCGAAAAATGGCCGGAAAACCCCAAACCCGCGGGACCGCGTCGCTCCCCGGGGACACCAACCATGTAACTCCTTCAGGTCAGGACGCCGTCCCGTCACCCCACGTGGGCACCTGGAGCGAGGGCATCGGTTCGCCCGCCAGCAGCCTCACCAGCGGCCGCGCAATCAGGCGCGTCATGCGCCGCGCCCGGTCGGAGCGCGCGCTGTCGGTGGAGATCCCGGTGTTGGCGTACATCTGCCGGTAAAGTTTCGAGATCATCACGAAGGCGACCCGCGACTTGAGCGACTTGACGCACTTGGCGCGCTGCCACACGAGCGGCAGGCGGTAGAACTCGTCCCACACGCGCTGCGTGCGCTGACGAATCTCGTCGGCCGACATCACCGCGTGCGGCGTGTAGATCTTCGGCCGCAAGTGCTTCGGGATCAGCCAGTGGCGCGTCACCGGCACGCCGTCAATCCGCGGCGCCTCGCCGGCCAGCGACGCCTCCCACTTCTGGAAATCCAGCGTGCCCGGGAACGGCGTCAGCATGACGAACTGCGCCAGGGTGATGTCGGCCTGGCGGGCCAGCGCCGCGGTGGCATCGAAGGTCTGCGGCCGGTCGCTCGGCAGCCCGAAGATGAACGAGCCGAGCACGTGCACGCCGCGCTTCTTGAACTCCTGCAGCCGCGCCGCCAGCGCGTCGCCCGACAGGTTGAAGTCCTTGTAGATGTCCTTCAGGCCTTCCGGCGTGACGGCTTCGATGCCGACCAGCGCGCCGCGGATGTGCGCGCGGCCCATGGCGTCCAGGTACTCGGGATCCTCCGCCGCCTCCATCGTGATCTGCGTGAAGAACACCATGTCGGACGGCAGCTTCGCCAGTTGCGCCATCAACGCGAAGCGCTCGTCGCGGGTGGCCTTGAGGCGCCGGTAGCCGCTCTTGTCGACGCGCCGATCGGCCATCCGCAAGTCGGCCAGCGTCACCGGGTAAAAGTTGTCGTCGGCGAGCGCGACGAAGCGAAAACCCATGCGTCGCAACTGGACGACTTCCTCGATCACCTCGGCCGCCGCCCGCACCCGCGGGTGCTGGCCGTCGGTGCGCCACACCGAGCAGAACGAACAGTGCTTCGGGCAGCCGCGCACCGTCTGCACCGACGCGATCATGTACTTGTCGCGCGGCAGCAGGTCCCAGCGCGCCGGCAGCATGGCGCCCCCCTCGATCTGGCCGCCGTCGTAGACCCGCTGCGGCGTGCCGGCACGGCAATCGGCAATCACCTGCGCCCACACCCGATCGCCGTCGCCGGTGACCACCGCGTGGGCGCCGCCCTCGGCGAACGGCTCGTCCGGAAACAACGTCGCGTGAATGCCGCCGTACACGACCTGGGCGCCGCGCGCCCGCGCCGCCCGGCCCACTTCGTAGCCGCGCAAGGCATTGAGCGTGTGAATGCCAATGCCGACCACGTCACCCGCGGCGACCGTTGCCAGGTCGAATTGCTCGAGGGTTTCGTCGACGATGTGGGGATCACCCCATTGGGAAGGAGTGGCTGCCGCAAGAACATACAACCAGCGAGGAGTGATAACCGCAGCCCCAAATGACACGTCACTTGGGTTGATCAAATGCACAGGCATCAGGGACGCCTCCCACCTCGACTGTGCTCCTCTTACCGATGGGATGTCAATTCGGGCAGAATAGGGGGCTTAAGGTGCCAAGGGTGCCAAGGGTGCCAAGGGTGTCAAAGGAGATTGATGTGATGTCGCGTGTGTTGCTCGCCCTTCTGACGACCGCGGTCGTTGCCACCGGTCTGCATGGCCAACAACCGGCGGCGCCGGCATCGGCGCCCGATCCGATTCGGACGTTGGTTGGCCGCCTCGATCTCGAGAAGTACAAGGCCACCGTCAAGGGGCTCACGCAGTTCGGCGATCGCCGCCAGGGCACCGAGCGCAATCGCAAGGCGGTGGACTGGATCGAGGCGCAGCTCAAGAGCTATGGCTGCACCAACACCGAGCGCATCAAGTACACCTACACGACGCCCCCGCCGCGCACCCCGAACGCCGCCGGCCAGCGCCCGGCGGCCGATCCCCACGCCATTCCCGTGGCCCAGGGCGGCGGCCGCCCGCGCGGCATCCGCGCCCGCACCGGCGTCAACAGCGATCCGCTGAAGCAGCCCGACGAGAAGCTGCGCGCGCTCAACGCCGAGCCCGCCACCGATGGCCCGCGCGAACAGGTCTACTGCACCAAGATCGGCGCAACGCGGCCCGACGAGATGTACATCATCGGCGCGCACATGGACGGCCACGGCTGGGGCGAGGCGGCCAACGACAACGGTTCGGGCACCGCGCTGGTCATGGAACTGGCCCGCGTCTTCAGCTCACCCGACGTCGTCACCGATCGCTCGATTCGCTTCGCGTTGTGGAACAACGAGGAGACCGGGCTGAACGGCGCCTACGCCTATGCCGAGCAGCGCAAGGATTTGCAGGGCAAGGAAGATCCGCCGGGATCGGGCCGCTACCCGGAACCGAAGTGGCTCGGCATGATCCAGCACGACATGATGATGTTCGACCACGGCATGCCGCGCGCCGATGGCACGCTCGCCCCCGAGCAGCGGCCCGAGGCCGACGTCAACATCGAGTTCCAGGTCAGCTCGAAGTTCATGGCCGGCGCGCGGGAGCTGGCGTTCGCGCTGCACGGCGCCAACGAGAAGTACGCGACCGACTACCCGTCGAACGTCGGCGAACACATGACCAACACCGACTCCACCGCCTTCATGGACCACGTGCCGTCGATCAGCCTGCGCGAGAACGAGCGCGGCATCCACACCGGCAACGGCTGGAACCCGCACTGGCACCAGCCGACCGACGTGTTCGCGACCTATTCGGACAAGGATTTCCGGTTGGGATTGAACGCGGCGCAGACCACGCTCGCGGGCGTCGCGCAGCTGACGAATGCGCGCTTGAAGTAAGGACAAACCTAAAGGTTTGTCCCCACGAAAAAACGAAGGCCGGGGGTTAGCCCCGGCCTTCGTCGTTGTCGGAAGTGTCTGAGTCCTCGGTTGGCTCGTCGACCAGGTCATCGAGCCATGGATTGGGCTGCGGACCGGGGACGATGCCCGCGATGTCCGGATCCACTCCTGGTTCGTTCGGGCCAACCTGGCTGCGCCGCTGTTTGGTTT
>CAYGMD010000128.1:0-13242 GCA_964350785.1 uncultured Acidobacterium sp.
CTCCTTGTAGGTCGGCACCCGCTCGAGCCAGGGGATGGGCGTGATCATCTGGAACAGCAGGTACAACTCGGCGTGCTCGGGCACCAGCGACTGGACAAAGAACGTGCTCTTCTCCGGGTCGAGGCCGCAACCGATCCAGTCGGCGGCGTTGTCGAGGCCGTTGGCGACGATTTCCGACGTGTCGGCGTAGTTGGTCGTCAGCGCATGCCAGTCGACGATGCAGTGGTACGAGTCGTACTTGGCCTGCAGTTCGACCCAGTTCTGGAGCGCGCCCACAAGGTGGCCGAGATGGAGTTTTCCCGTCGGGCGCATCCCCGACAACACGCGTTGCTTCGTCACCGCACTCCTAGCAAGGTCAGCAGAAAATACGCGACCGGCCCAAGCAGCGTGCTGAGGGCGCCGGTCAGCATCAAAGCATACAAAATCATGAAGCCATACGGCCGGATCTGTTCCACCAGGCGGGCCCCGGCCAGCGGCAGCACGCCCAGCAGCACATTGCCGCCGTCCAGGGGCGGCACCGGGATCATGTTGAACAGCGCCAGCAGCACGTTGATGATGACGAACATGTCCAGGAATTGGAACAGCGGCGTCATCACCGCCCGCCCGGCGATATCGCCCGGCGCCACGCCGGGGATCAGGAACAGCAGGATGGCGCCTGTGATGGCCATCAGGACGTTGCTGGCCGGGCCGGCCGCGGCGATCAGGGCGAAATCGCGCTTCGGGTGCTTCAGGAACCGGATATCGACGGGGACCGGTTTGGCCCAGCCGATCAACGGCAGGCTGGTCAGGATCGCGATCAGCGGGAACAGCAAGGTGCCCACGGGATCGACGTGGACGGCAGGGTTCAGGGACAGCCGCCCGAGCCGCTCGGCCGTGCGATCACCCAATCGAAACGCCGCCCAGGCGTGCGCCGCCTCGTGCACCGACAGCGAGGCGATCAGCACGGCGAGTTGGATGAGGACTTGGGTGAAATCGATGCCGGCCAGAACTCAAAAGGTTATCACACGGACGCGACGGTCCGACCGGTCCCCCGGCGACGCGCAGCCCGGCTGAGTGGTCGCGCTATGGCCTTGCGGCGGAGCCCCGGAGTGCGGTATCGGGCAGGGCGAAGGCTACCAGTTCGGCTGTCGCGTGGTCACCACGCCGGCCTCGCCGGCGATGAGCAACGACTTGGTCGTCAACGTGCCAATCCGCCCCTGCTTCCCGGTCCTCGGAATCTCGAGTCCTTTCAGCTTGGGATGGTTCCGAATGCATCCAGAGAAGCTCGCCGGTCGCGGCGTCCAGAGCGAAGGCGGCACGCCGCGTGCCGCCGACGCCGTACACCACGCCACCGACCATCAGCGGCGTGACCTGGAGGTTGAACTCAGGCGTTGGTCCGAGCGGCGAGTAGCGGGTGCTGGCCAGATCGCGCCCATAGGTGCGCCACTCGCCCGTCGGTGCCGCCCCCTGCCCGAAGGCCGGGGCGGCAGCCAGCACCGCCGTCGTCACCAGAAGACCGGCGCACCCCAGGCGCATAAGCCTCCCTAGCGGACGGTGTCCGACGCGTTGGATTGCTTCCACTTGGCCAGCATGGCCTCGCGATCCAACTTGGCTCCGCCCAGGTACACGGCCGAGATCTGCCGCGTCGCCCGGATGTTTTCGACCGGATTGGCATCAAGCACCAGGAAATCCGCGACATAGCCCGAGCTCAGCTTACCAACATCCTTCAGCCCGATCGCTTCGGCCGGGCGGGAGGTCGCGGCGATGATGGCTTCGTTGGGGGTCAAGCCCAGCTCGACGTAGCGGCCGAGTTCGTGGTGATCCGCCCATCCGAACGAATAGCGCGGAAACACCCCGGCGTCGGTGCCGAGCACCAGCTGCGCCCCAGCCCGCACGGCAGTGATGAAGTTTTCCTTCAGCTGCGCTTCGCGTGCCGCGGTGCTTGCATTGGGCTTGCAGTCGGCGGCTCGCACCTCGGCGATCACGCGGGCCGAGTGCAACTGGTGGGCAAACGGATCCGGGTCACACAGCTCGCTCCGGTCGCCCAAACCGAACACCGTGGTGTAGTACGGGCGCTTCTCCTTATACAGGGCCACCAGTTCAGGACTGAGCTTCTCGTTCTGAATCGTGTGCACGATCAGCCCAACGCCCGCCTTTAACGCATCGATCTGGTCGCGGTTCGACGTCGCATGGGCATGAACCAGGATCCCGGCCTTCTTGGCCTCGTCGATGACCGCGTCGTAGGTTTCGTGCGGCATCGCCGGGTAGGTGCCGCGACGGTCGCCCAGCCAGATCTTGAGGTGCTTGACCCCTTTTGCCGCAATGGCCTGCACCGCCGCCCGCGCCTCTCCCGACAGCGTGACCTCGTAATTAGCGCGCAGCGGCCGAGTGGCCTTGATGAGAATGTGGTCCGGACCGCCATTGACCGGCACGACGCCCCCCATCAGGGTGAATCGCGAGGCGTCGCTCGAGAACTTCCCGGCGTCGCGGGCCACGAGATACTCCTTGCCGATGTCGAGATTCACCGAGCCGGCATCGTTCACCGTGCCCACACCGTAAAAGGCTTGGCGCTGCAGATGGTCGTGGATGTTCTCGGGCGTGTGATTCTCGGCGCGCGATTCGCCTGCGGCCGTGATCCACTTCTCATAGCCGACATGCGCGTGAATGTTCACGATCGCGGGCATCACGGTCTTGCCGGTCAGGTCGACTCGCGTCGCCCCCGACGGCGCACGCACCGACGCCCGCGGTCCAATCGCCGCAATGCGTCCGTTCTGAACCACAAACGCGCCGTTCTCAATCGGCGCCGCATCCGTACCGAGCACCAGCCGCGCCCCCTCATAGAGGACCGGGCCGGCGGTGGCCCGTGTCTGGGCGAAGACGGCAACCGACACTGCGGCGGTGAGGGCAACACACCCGGCCAATAGCTGCAAACGACGCATGGTTCCTCCTTACGGACCTACGAGATCTGACGGGCTCCGGCCGACCGGCCGTCGTGTCGATAGCACTGGCCACCAGAGTGGGCCAATTCTAGAATGAGGACTTTCGCGCAGGCGTTGCGTTCTTCGGCGCAATACCAAGACCCAGCGCAATTTTGTTGCGCGCCCACCCGGGGCTCCACTGGGCGGCGGCGACGCGGTGCGGGCCGGCGGCCCTCGACCGCCCGCCGGCCAAACCGCCCGCCCCCGCGGCGGCGATGTTATACTCCCGCGCGCCGGTCCAGCGAAGGAGGCGAAACGCCCGGAGGCATGTCCATGAAACGTGTCGCGCTCGATTCCATCGACCTCAACATCCTGAAGGAATTGCAGGAGGACGGCCGCCTCCCCAACGTGGCTCTGGCCAGCCGAGTCGGCCTGTCGCCCGCGCCGTGTCTGCGGCGCGTCCGTGCCCTGGAAGCCGCGGGCGTCATTCGCAAGTACGTGGCCCTGGTCAATCCTCACGCCGTCAACCTCGGCGTGACCGTGTTTGTCCAGGTCACACTGAATCTCCAAGTCGAAGGGCGGCTCGACACCTTCGAGGACACCATTCGCCAAAGACCCGAAGTCATGGACTGCTACATGATGGCTGGCGGCGCCGACTATTTGCTCCGCGTGGTCGTGGCCGACGTCGAGGAATACGAGCAGTTCCTCAAACAGGTGCTGACCCGGATCGAGAACGTGGCGTCGTTTAACTCCACGTTCGCCTTGAAGGAGGCCAAGTACTCGACCGGCTTGCCGCTGCAGCCGCTGCAACCGCTGTCGCCCAAGGCCATCACCCCTGTCAAGCGCGAGGCTCCAGCGCGGCGGAGGCATCTGTTCGGCCGCGGCTGATCGCCGCCAGGGACGGGACGGAGATTTGACCTGTCGCACCGGCAGTTCACCTGATAGCCTGTTCACGCCCATTGCGCTGGAGAAGTTGCGTGCCGCGAACGACCAAGAAAATACCTCAAGCCATCACGGTCTTCGTCGAGGTCCGCCTGAGCGGTCACGATGACGAGCAACTCCGCCACTTCGAGCAGGCGATCGGGCGATTTCCCGAAGTGGCTGAGTGCTATTTGATGACCGGAGACTGCGACTACCTGCTGAGGGTCGTCGCCCTGGGTGTCAAGGAGTACCACCGTTTCCTCGACGGCCGTCTTCGCAAGCTGCCCGGTGTCCGGGCGACCAAGTCAAGCGTCGCGATGCGCCAAGTCAAGCGATTGCAGAAGGCGGCTCCACGCGACCCGCTGACGATCGTGCGACTCGCGAAGTAGCGGCGGGCGACCGGATGCCGCGGACTCCCCTAGAAACGGTACGAGATCCCCAATTCGGCGACTCGCGGAGTCAAGATCGAGGATGGCTGGTTGAACCTGGATCCGGACGTCGTCACGACCGCCAGAATCGTGTTCGAGTTCATCAGGTTGTAGAGATTGAACTGCACCTTGGCCAAGTGTGACTTAGGGAAGCGCACCGTCTTTTCCAAGCGGACATCGATGACCGTGGTGTTGGGCAGGCGCCGGCTGCCGATGGGTTCCACGTTGAGCGTGAGCGATCCCAGCACCGTGCTGGCAAAGACCGCCTGACGAGCCCACGCCACACCGCTGCGGTGCTCCATCACGCCGGAGACGGCGATATCCCATGGCAGCACATACGACCCGGTCACCCGACCCAGCCACTCCCACGTGTCGTTGGCCGTGTTGATTTCCGCGTTCGGATCGTCATTGGCGGACCGGGAACTCGTGGTGAACTCGTTGATCGCCAGGGCGTTCATGTACGGGTTATGCGTCTTGGTTGCCGAGAACGAGGTCGACAGCATCCAGCCATTCGCCAGGTTCTTGTCAAATGCGACGTCGATACCCTTATACGTCTGTTCGCCGTCGGGGTCGTTGATGCGAGTGAACCGCTCGAAGTCTCGGCCGCGGAGAGTCGCCGGATACTCATAGAAGGTAATGGTCTTGCCCGGGTCGTCCGCGTTGCCGACCACACCGTCCGGACCCGGATCGGGTCGGGTGACGGCATTGGTGTAGACGCTCCGCGGCCGCAGAAGATTGGTGACGCGATACGGATTCGCGCGGCGGTTGTAGACGGCAGTCGCCCGAATACCGGTGGTAGCCCCGAGCTGCCGCTCGAGCGACAACGAGACCTGATCGTCGGTCGGCAGCTTCTCGTCGGGGTTTGGAATCGTGTTGCTGCCGCCGGTGATGCCGATGAAGGCCGGGCCGTTCGGATCGAGGTTGATTTCGCCGGGATCGAAGGCACGGTTGCGGTTCGGGTCGTTCCACCGGAACCTGGCGGTCGCCGTGGCGTTGGGATCGGCCGGCGAAATGTCGCCGCCCAGTGTCGGCCGGTAGTAATAGCGGCCCCAGCCGCCCTTGATTAGGGTGCGGCCGTTGCCCAGGATGTCGTACGCGAGCCGAATGCGCGGCGCGATCTTGTTGAACGTGTTGAACTGGACCTTTTCGAAGCACTGGGCCGGAAACAACGCCGCTGCCGGATATTCGGCGGCGTCGCGGCACGACGGCGGCACGTACGGGTTCAGGTAATCGTAACGAAGGCCCAGGTTGAGCGAAACGCGCCGATGAATCTGCCAGTTGTCCTGCAGGTAGCCGACCACGTTGTTCATCTCCTGGAGGTCGATCACGGGCGTGTTCTGCGTTTCGATCTCGGTCGCGACACCGCTAACGAAGATCAACCGGTAATTCGGAGCCTCACGGGGCATGAACGGCGTGCTGGCGCGGTCGACCAGGTATTCGAGGCCCGCTTTCAATTCGTGATCGCCCAGGAACCAGTTCGGCCGGTACCAGCTGAGGGTCGCCTTCGGATTGTGACGGCGATGGTCCCAGGCCCGCCCATGTGCGGTGTTGGCGCCAGACACCATCTGGGTGATACGGTCAAACGTTGGAGCCTCCGTGCTCCAGTCACCGCGGGCAGAGGTGGCACGCGGCGGCGAAACGTAGCCCCAGCGTCCCCATTGTGCGGAGACTGCCATCGAGTCCCCGAACGTGCTCTGCCACTCGGCCTTCCACGTCTTGGGCCACAGCGGCGAGTCGGTTCGCGACTCCCACGGCGTGAACCGATTGATGCTTTCCTGGCTGCGGCGGTTTGACGCGAACCACCCGATGAACTTGTTCGTCGAGTTCATCTGGTACGACGCTTTGCCTGTGACGTTGCCGCGCTGGTTCTGAAAGTTACGTTTGCCTGGCGGGGGCGTCGCCCCCAGGGTTTCAAAATAGTTCTGGCGATCGCGGACCGCCGCGTAGAACCACACCTTGTCGCGAACGAGGTACCCGCCCAAGTCGCCGGAGAGATCGTAACGCCCCAGAATGCGGTCGCCCGACGTAATCCCCTGGGCAATCAGTTCGGGCGTAAGGTTGTTCCCCTGCAACTCGCTGCTCATGTACGAGAAGGCACTGGAACCGTGAAACTCGTTGCCACCACCTCGTACCAGCAGGTTCAAATAGGCGCCCCGGCCGCCAACCTCGGCGTTGGTGCCGACGGTCTGAACCACGGCCTCTTCGAGCGAGTTGTAATCCCAATAGTTGCCAAGGCTCCCGGTCGCGTCGGGCGAAGGCGAATACACCCCCTCGACGACGAACCAGGGCTCGGCCCCCTGGCCGAACGACCGAATCTGTGGCGGGCTAAACGAGATGCGCCCGCCGACTTCAGCGGTCCCCCGCACGCCAGGGGCCATCACCAACAGGCTGTTGATGCCGTTGCGATTGGTCGGGATCAGCTCCAACTCCTCCCTCGTCAACTGTGTCGTCGCGGCCGTGGAGGACGCGTCGACCACCGGGGCGGCGCCCGACACGGTGATCGTTTCCTGCAGAGTGCCCACCTTTAGACCGACATCGACTCGCGCGACGAAGCCCGCCGTCAGGCGGATACCTTCCTGCTTGATGGGTTGGAACCCGCTGAGCGAGTACTCAACTGAATAGATGCCGATCGGCAAGGGCGTTAATCGATATTGACCATCCGCGTCGGTGACATCTGTCACTGACGGGACTTGGAGGGCCGGGCTGGTGGCGGTGACGGTCACTCCGGGGAGCACTCCGCCACTCTCGTCGGTAACGCGCCCGACAATGCTCGCCGCCGTCTGCCCGGCCGCATCGCGTGCCACCAGCACCAGCACCAGCACCAGCACCAAGAGCAGGGCGAGGCGGCCCGTCACCACAGCGGATCTAGCCCACATACTGCTTGCGATGAAAGTAGGACCCATCTTCGAACGCCTCCCCGCATGACCTCGTGACAACACCTGGGGCAATGCCCGGACAAGACAGTTCCAACGGTTGCTCCGCGATGCCGCTGGCTTCTCCGATTTACTCAACGCCGGGATGGTAGCCGAAGCTGGGCCGCGCTGAATTGCGATTGCAGTGGACATTGCCTCGCCGAATGCACGTTTATTGCGAGGCAACGCCCCTCGCTTCCCGCGAATTGCTCGCTGCTGCGCCAACCTGCCGGAACGGACCGGCAGCCGTCGCCGCCGTCGCCGCGGCGGCTGCAGGATCGATGCCGGCGACGGCAATATTGTTGCGAGATGCCGCGCCGGTTCTCGAAACACGCAATTCTCGCCGGCAACGCCTCTGCTAGCATCCTCACCATGTCAGTTGCCAAGCCGAGTGGCGCCGTCGCTGAGCCATTTCACGAGCCGTCTCGCGCACCGTCAGCCTCTGATCGACTGGCACTGCTCGAAGCTCTCGAGAAGAAAACGCTGTGGCTGGCAACCTGGCTCATTCATCATGCCAACCACGTCCGGCCCAAGCGCGATGGCCTGAAGGTCGGTGGCCACCAAGCGTCGTCGAGTTCGGCCGTCACGCTGCTCACGGCGCTCTACTTCGATGTCCTGCAGCCGGCTGACCGGGTCGCGGTCAAGCCGCACGCCAGCCCCGTCTACCACGCGATTCAATATCTGCTCGGTCGTCAGACCCGGGAGAAACTGGAACGCTTCCGCGCGTTCGGCGGCGCGCAGGCCTATCCATCGCGTACCAAAGACACGAGTGCGGTCGACTTCTCGACCGGCTCAGTCGGCCTGGGGGTGGCCATCACGGCGTTCGCCGCCCTGACCCAGGACTACCTGCGGCTCAAGGAATTGGGGAACCGTGAGCATCCCCCCGGCCGCATGGTGGCCGTGGCCGGCGATGCGGAATTCGACGAGGGCAACGTCTTCGAAGCGTTGTTCGAGTCCTGGAAGCACGACGTCCGCAATGTCTGGTGGATCGTCGACTACAACCGCCACAGTCTTGACGGCGTCGTCGCCGACCGCATCTACGACCGCATCGAGGCTGTCTTCCGCAACATGAACTGGCGGGTGGTCACCCTCAAATACGGCACCCGGCTCGAGCGCGCCTTCCGCGAAGAGGGCGGCGACGCGCTCCGCCAGTGGCTCGAACAGTGTCCGAACGGACTCTACTCGGTGCTGACTTTCAAGGGCGGTGCCGCGTGGCGCGAGCGCCTGCAGGCTGACCTGGGCGACACCCACGGCATCAGGCACCTGCTCGATCGGCACAACGATGGGGACCTGCATGACCTGATGACCAATCTCGCCGGGCACGACCTGCACAGCCTGACTGAGTGCTTCCACGGCATCACCGACGACCACCCCACGGCGTTCATCGCTTATACGATCAAGGGATACCGGCTGCCATTTGCCGCGCACAAGGACAACCACTCCGGCCTCATGACGCCCGAGCAGATTCGGGCCTGGCAGGCGGACCTGGCCATTCCCGAGGGTGCCGAGTGGGAGAAGTTCGCGGGCCTCTCGATTCCCGCGCCACGCCTCCAGGCGTTTCTGGACGCTGTGCCGTTCGTACAGTCCGGTGCTCGCGAGTGCGAGGCCGAGCCGGTACCGGTGCCCCCCCGCATCGAGCTGCCGCGGGCGGCACGCATGTCCACCCAGGAGACTTTCGGGCGGGTGCTCGGCGAGATCGCGCGGAATCACCCCGACCTGGCCAACCGCATCGTCACCACATCGGCCGATGTCACGGTGTCGACGAACCTCGGGACCTGGGTCAACCGTCGCGGCCTGTTCGACCGGCGCGAGCGCTGCGATCCGTTTCGTGACGCCGGCGTCGCCTCGGCACAGCAGTGGATGGCCTCCCCCGCGGGCCAGCACGTCGAGTTGGGCATTGCCGAGAACAACCTGTTCCTGATGTTGGCGGCACTCGGGTTGTCGGCGCCGCTGTTTGGCACCCGACTGCTCCCCATCGGCACCGTCTACGACCCCTTCGTCTGCCGCGGGCTCGACGCGCTCAACTACGCGTGCTATCAGGATGCCAGGTTCCTGCTGGTCGCGACGCCATCGGGTCTGGCCCTGGCTCCAGAAGGCGGCGCGCACCAGTCGATCTCGACACCGCTCATCGGCATCGGCCAGCCCGGCTTACTGGCTCTCGAGCCCGCTTACGCCGACGAGACGTGCGAGATGGTGCGCTGGAGCCTCCAGCACCTGCAAGAGCCATCGGGAAGTTCCGTCTACCTGCGCCTGTCGACGCGACCCGTCGACCAGCCCGCGCGCGAAATGACTCCGGATCTGAGCCGGCAGATCATGGCGGGCGGCTATTGGCTCAAGTCGCCTTCGGCTGGGGCCAGCCTGGCCATCGTTTGTGGCGGCGCCTTGGTACCGGACGCGCTTGAAGCGCACCAGGCGATGACCGAAGACCTGCCGGGAGCCGGTCTGCTGGTTGTCACGTCGGCTGATCGCCTCTATCGCGACTGGTCTCACCATCAGGTCGGCAAGCTGGCCGGCGAGTCGTACGCCCATCAATTGCTCGCGCCCCTGTCCTCGGATGCCGCCCTCGTCACGGTACTCGACGGCCATCCGGCGACCCTGTCTTGGCTCGGTGCCGTTTGCGGCCATCGCACATTCCCGCTCGGCGTCGACCGCTTTGGCCAGTCTGGCGACCTGCCCGACCTGTACCACGCCTACGGGCTTGACGCCGAAGCCATCCTCGACGTCGCGGCCCGGTGGTATGTCGAGCGTCACGCCGGAGGACCGACGTCATGACCATCGAGTTCCGCCTCCCCGAAGTCTCCGAGTCGATGGCATCGGCGCGAATCGCGCAGTGGCTGAAACGGGAGGGCGACCTGGTCACGGCCGGCGAACCACTGCTCGAGATCGAGACCGACAAGACGACCGTGGAAGTCGAGGCGCCGGCCTCGGGCCGGCTCGGCCGGATCCTCGTGACAGCCGGCGCCGGCGGCCTGGCGGCCGGCCAAGTGCTGTCGACGATTCAAGCCGTCGTCCCAGGCGCGCCCCCGGCACCCGCGCATGCGCCACCGGCGCCGGCCGTGACTGCGCCGAAAGCCGCCGCGGTGCCAATCGCCACGCCGGCCGCGCCTTCGGCGGAGCCGCCGGCCGACCGCAAGGGACGGCCGGACGAACCCGTTCTCGCCACGCCACTGGCGCGGCGAATGGCCGTGGTCCTGGGACTCGACCTCAACGGCATCGCGGGAACCGGAACAGGTGGGCGCATTGTCAAAGCCGACGTGGAGCGCCTGATCGCGCCAGTCCCGCCAACGATTCCACCGCTCGCCGCCCGGGCCGATACGGGCCGGCGACCTGCCGGCACCGAGAACGTCGCCCCTGACGCGGCGTTCGCCGATCAGCCGTTGAGCGCGATGCGACGCGTCACCGCCGCCCGTCTGCTGCAGTCGAAGCAGACCATTCCGCATTTCTACCTCGAGGTCGAATGTGTCGTTGACGAGCTGATGGGGGTTCGCCAGCGTTTAGCGGCGAGCGACCCGCCGATCAACCTGACCCTGACCGACTTCGCCGTGCGCGCCGCCGCGCTCGCGCTGCGGAAGGTTCCGGCGGTCAATGCCTCGTGGGCGGGCGAGGCCGTGCGCCGTCACGAAGCCGCGGACATTTGCGTGGCGGTCAACACCCCGTCAGGCTTGATCGCACCCATCGTCCGGTCGGCCGATCGCAAGACCCTGGGTGCGATCTCGGCAGAGATCAGGACGCTCGCCGCCAGAGCCCGCGCCGGACAATTGCGGCCGGACGAGTACGCCGGCGGCACGTTTACGATCTCCAACCTCGGAATGTTCGGCGTGACGAGCCTCTACGCGATCGTCAATCCGCCGCAGAGTGCAATACTCGGCATCGGCGCGACGAGGATTCAGCCCGTCGTACGCGACGGCCTCGTGACGACCGGTACCATGATGACCTGCACCCTGTCGGCGGACCATCGCGTGATCGATGGCGCTGAAGGCGCGCAGTGGCTGGCGGAATTCCGCAAGCTGATCGAACAGCCATGGTTGCTGCTGGTGTAGCCGCGGCACCGACCCAGCCCGCCCCCGCGGTGCCGGCGCGGTCTGGGGCAGCCGGGTCGGTGTCAAGGTGCCTTGCCGGTGCCCTGGCGCAGCGTCACGAGACGATTGCCGCCACCGCCTGGAAACACCTCGCGTCGCCCGCCGAGCCACTGGACCTCGATACGATCGAAGCTCGCGGCATCGCCCAGACCGAAGTGAGCCCGAGGGTCGTTCTGGGAGAGGTAGCTGCCACCCCCCTGGATTTCCGCGGACAACCGCCGGCCCGCCACCTCCACCCAGACCCGGGCACCCATCGCATCGCGGTTCATCGTCGTGCCGACACACTCGACCAGCAGCCAGTTCTTCTTCTGACCGATGTTGCGAAGGAGGCTCGGGCGATCGTGCAGGTTGCTGACGACCACCTCGAGGCTGCCGTCGTTGTCCAGGTCGCCGGCGGCCGAGCCGCGCGACGACCACCGCTCGGTCATCGCGGGTCCCGCACGGTCCGAGATGTCGACGAAGCGCCCGCCGATGTTCCAATAGAGCAGCTTCGGCTGCTTGAACGACATGCCCGGCCGCTGTTCGGCCTGCGGGTAGACATGGCCGTTCACCATCAACAGATCCCGGCGACCGTCATGGTCGACGTCAAGCAGGTGCACCCCCCAGCCGACGACGTTCATGTGGACGCCGATGCCCGCCTCGAACACGCGGTCTTCGAACGTCAATTGCCCGAGGTTGTGATAGAGGTTGGGCACATCGTCGCTGAAGTTGGTTTTGGCGATGTCGTAGGTGCCATTCTCGTCGTAGTCGGCAATGGCCAGGCCCATGCCCGCCTGCGTCTGTCCGTCCTCATTGAGCGCGACGCCGGCCAGCAAGCCCGTTTCCTCGAACCGGCCATTCCTCAGATTGCGAAACAGCTGGCTCGGACTGAGGTCGCAGGCGACGTAAAGGTCCGGAAAGCCGTCGTTGTCGAAGTCAGACGCGGAGGCGGTCAGGCCGTAGCAGCCGGCCGCCGCGCGCACGCCGCTCGTCGCGGAGACATCAGCGAACGTCCCGTCACCCCGGTTGCGAAACAAGTAATGCTGCGCGTACGGCAGGCCTGGCGGCCCGCAGGGCACGGCGATGCCCTTGTGCCGACACGTGTCGCGACTGCCGGGCTCCGGAACTTTGGCGGGGTCGAACGCCACATAGTTGGCGATGAACAGATCGAGGTGGCCGTCGCGGTCGTAGTCAACAAACGTGCAGCCGGTGTCCCATCGCGTACCGGCACGCGCGAGGCCGGCGCTCGTCGTGACATCCTGGAACCGACCGCGGCCGTCGTTCCGATAGAGCACGCTCTGGCCGTAATAGGTCACGAACAGGTCGCGGAACCCATCGTTGTTGTAATCGGCCACGCACACCCCTTGGCCCCAGCCGGTTCGCGTGAGGTTGACACGTTCGGTCACATCGTCGAAGCGCAGCCCGCCTCGATTGCGATACAGGTGTCCCGTCGGTTCGCGGGTCCCACGGGCGCCAGCAAGCGTCGTCCCATTGGCCAGGTAGATGTCCAGAAGGCCATCGTTGTCAAAATCAAAGAGCGCCACACCGCTGCCGGTGGTTTCAAACAGGTACTTCTTCGCCTCGCGGCCGCCCGACTCGTTGGTGGCCACCAGTCCGGCCGCCTCGGCGAGATCATGGAACTCTGCCTTGATCGGCGGCAGATCCGTCTTGACGACCGGGCCGCGCCGCACCGACCGGCGCGGGGGGTGCAAGTCCGCCTGTTGAGTCATGGCGAGCGGCGACGCCAGACCAAAGGCGAGCAGCACGACCAGCAGAAGACGAGACCGCGCCGGTTGCATCGCTTCTCCCCAGGGTGCCAGAATGGCGCCCTCATGAACACGTGGGCGCGGCTGCTCGTGGCGCTGGCCGTCACCGCGGGCCCGGCGACCGTCCGGGCCGCCGCCGATCAGACCGCCGACTGTCGACAGCCTACATACGAGTGCGCGGCGGCCGCCGTCACACGTGGCCACTTCGAGGCGGCGATCCTGACCTTGACCGCCGTCATCAAGGCGTCGCCACGCAACGT
>CAYGMD010000129.1:0-13230 GCA_964350785.1 uncultured Acidobacterium sp.
CACAGCCGCCGCGCGGCGCGGAACTTCGCGACCTCCTCGAGAAAGTCGTTGTGCGCGTTGAAGAAGAACGACAGCCGCTGGCCGAACGCGTTGACGTCGAGGCCCGCGTCGATCGCCGCCTGCACGTAGGCAATGGCGTTGGCAAACGTGAACGCGACCTCCTGCACCGCCGTCGAGCCCGCCTCGCGGATGTGGTACCCGCTGATCGAGATCGTGTTCCACTGCGGCACCTCGCGCTCGCAATACGCGAAGATGTCGGTGACGATGCGCAGGGACTGGTGCGGCGGGTAGATGTAGGTGCCGCGCGCGATGTATTCCTTGAGGATGTCGTTCTGGATCGTGCCCGACAGCTGCTTCGGGGCCACGCCCTGGCGCTTGCCGACGGCGACGTACAGCGCCAGCAGGATGATCGCCGTCGCGTTGATGGTCATGGACGTCGACACCTGGTCGAGCGGGATGCCGTCGAACAGCGTCGCCATGTCCTCGATCGAGTCGATGGCCACGCCGACACGGCCCACTTCGCCGGCCGCCAACGGGTGGTCCGAATCGTAGCCAATCTGGGTCGGCAGGTCGAAGGCGACGCTCAGGCCGCTGACGCCCTGCGACAGCAGGTAGCGATACCGCTGGTTCGACTCGGCCGCCGTCCCGAACCCGGCGTACTGCCGCATGGTCCACAGGCGGCCGCGGTACATGGTCGGCTGGATGCCGCGTGTGAACGGGAACTCGCCGGGGTATCCGAGCTCGGTTTCGGGGTCGAAGCCTCCCAAGTCGGTTGGGTCGGCGTAGTTACGCATGCAGCGATTGTAGTTTGGGGCGCGGCGCTTTCGCGCCGCGTGGGGCTCGGGCGCTCTGCGCCCTTCGTGGGGTAGATGGGAAAAGGGGCTCGGCCGCCCGGCCCTCGGTCATCCGCCCAAGTCGCGGCAAAAACACAACTTATAGTGTTCTTCCCTTGACAGTCCCCCAACCCCTTCATAGAATGTCCGGGAATTTCCCAACTGAATCGTCCCACCTGATGACGACTTTTCGCCGATGCCCGCCCCCGCCCGGTGGGTTTTGCATCGGCCAGTGCCGACGGTCCCAGCCGATTGGCGTACTTCGGGTGAACCTGGAGGTTTGCCCCAACAGGAGGGAGCCGTCCTATGGATGACGTGGTAAACCGGTTCGCACGAGAGCTGGCCGACTCCATTGCCGCCGCTGTTTCCGAAAGTGCCGAGGTCGAAGCGTGCCGCGAGCGGGCGCGCGCGGCCGGCTACGAGATGAAGGTGAATCTCGAGGCCGTCGTCGGGTTCGTGAATCGCGGGCAGCCTCAGAACGTGGGTGCCGCGGTGCAGGCCAAGGTCACGACCGCGAAGGCGCTCGCGCCGCGCAAACCCTTCGACATGACCGTGAACGACCGCCGGTTTCTCCGCTCCCTCCGCATTGCCGCGGAAGAGCTCAAGGTCGAGGAAACGAACTAGACGGCTACGGCTGTCGCGACGCCTGATTGGCGACCGCGGCAGCCGCCTTCCGGGCCGCTTCGGCGTCGCCCAGGTAGTAACTCTTGAGCGGCTTCAGCGCCGCATCCAGCTCATAGACCAGCGGAATCCCCGTCGGGATGTTCAGCTCGACGATGTCGGTGTCCGACACGTGGTCGAGGTACTTCACGAGCGCGCGCAGCGAGTTGCCGTGGGCGACGATGAGCACCCGGTGGCCGGCGGTGATGGCCGGGGCAATCGGCTCGTGCCAATAAGGCAGGAAGCGCGCCACCGTGTCCTTGAGCGATTCGGTGAGCGGCAGGTCCGACGCCGGAAGGTTCCTGTAGCGCGGGTCGCGCGACGGGTGGCGCGGGTCGTCGGCCGTGAGCGGCGGCGGCGGGATGTCGTAGGCCCGGCGCCAGATCTTCACCTGCGCCTCGCCGTGCCTGGCCGCGGTCTCGGCCTTGTTCAGGCCCTGCAGCGCCCCGTAGTGCCGTTCGTTGAGCCGCCAGCTGCGCTGCACCGGCAGCCACAGCTCGTCGAGCTCGTCGAGCACGATGTTGGCGGTGCGGATGGCGCGCTTCAGCAGCGACGTGAACACCAGGTCGAACCCGTAGCCCTCGTGCTTCAGCAACTGCCCGGCCGCCCGCGCTTCTTCGCGGCCCTTGTCGCTCAGGTCGACGTCGGTCCACCCGGTGAAGCGGTTCTCCTTGTTCCAGGTCGATTCGCCGTGACGGATGAGAACGAGTTTATGCATAAGAAAATGCAACCACGAAGCTCACGATGGCTACGAAGGCCTTAATTCAGAGTTCTTCGTGTCCTTTGTCCTTCGTGGTTAGCCTTTGAGTTGCTTGATCGCGGCGCGGCCGGCATATCTGGCGGCGCTGCCGAGCTCTTCTTCGATGCGGAGCAGCTGGTTGTACTTCGCGACCCGATCGCTACGCGACGCCGAACCTGTCTTGATCTGGCCGGCGGCGGTGCCGACCGCGAGGTCGGCAATGGTGGAGTCCTCGGTCTCGCCCGAGCGGTGCGAGACGACGCACCGATAGCCGGCGGCCGCGGCCATGGCCATGGCGTCGAGCGTTTCGGTGACGGTGCCGATCTGGTTGACCTTGACCAGCAGGGCGTTGCCGACGCCCTCGGCAATGCCCTGCTTCAGAATCGCCGGGTTGGTCACGAACACATCGTCGCCCACCAGCTGGACCTTGGCGCCGAGCGCGCCGGTCAGCAGCTTCCAGCCGTGCCAGTCCTGCTCGGCGCAGCCGTCCTCGATCGAGATGATCGGGTACTGGCGGCACCAGTCGACGTACAAGTCGACCATGCCCTGCGAATCGCGCGCCGGCTCGCCGGACTTCTTGAATTCGTAGTGGCCGCCGCTTGCCCTGAGCGAACTCGAGTCCGTTCGCGGACTCGAGTGAGTCGAAGGGGACCAGAACTCGCTCGCCGCGACGTCGAGCGCCAGGTAGACGTTGTCGCCGGCCTTGGCGCCCGCCTTGCCGACGGCTTCGAGCACCAGTTCCAGCGCTTCCCGGTTCGAGTTGAGGCTGGGCGCGAAGCCGCCTTCGTCGCCGACGCCGGTGGCGAGGCCCCGGCTCTTCAGGATCGAGCGCAGGGCGTGGAAGATCTCCGCGCCGACGCGCAGGCCCTCGCTGAACGACCCGAATCCGACCGGCATGACCATGAACTCCTGGAAGTCCACGTTCGAGTCGGCATGCGCGCCGCCGTTCAGGATGTTCATCATCGGCACGGGCAGCGTGTAGCCGTCCCTCGACTGCGCTCGGGACGGTCCTGCGCCTGTCGAAGGACCGCCGGTCTTGCCGGCCAGGTCGGCAATGTGGGCGTAGAGCGGCTTGCCTGCCTGCGCGGCCTCCGCCTTGAGCGCCGCCATCGACACACCAAGCAGCGCGTTGGCGCCGAGCCGGCTCTTGGTGGCGGTGGCGTCGAGCGCGATCATCGCTTCGTCCAGCGACCGCTGGGTGAACGACTTGCCGACGACGGCCGCGCGAATCTCGCCGTTGATGTTGGCCACCGCCTTGCGGACGCCCTTGCCGAGGTAGCGCGTCTTGTCGCCGTCGCGCAGCTCGAGCGCCTCGCGCTCGCCGGTCGACGCGCCCGATGGCACCGCGGCCCGCCCGCGCCCGCCGCCCTCGAGGGTCACGTCCACTTCCACGGTTGGATTGCCGCGCGAGCCCAGGACCTCGCGGCCACGAGCGTCGGCTATCGTCATGTGCAGATTCTATCCGCGCCGGTCGGCTTCTGCTTCCAGCCGCAGCGCTTCTTCGGTGATCGGGGCCACGTAGGGCTCCTCGCCCGGCGCCACCACCACGACGCCGCCCTCCGACACCGTATGGCGCCGGCGGTCTTCCTCTGCGTTGAACCCGATCATCGCGCCGCGCGGGATGTCGACGTCGCGGTCGATGATCGCCTTCCGGATGCGCGCGTGGCGGCCCACCCGCACGCCCGGCATGAGAATGGCCTGCTCGATGCTGCAGAAGCTGTGCACCCGCACGTTCGGGCACAGGATGCTGCCGTGAATGCGGCTGCCCGAGACGATGCAGCCCTGGGAGATCAGCGAGTCCTGGGCCTCGCCGCGGCGCCAGTCTTCGGCGAACACGAACTTGGCCGGCGGCGCCTGCGGCATGTAGGTGCGCAGCGGCCACTCCGGGTCGTACATGTTGAACTCGGGGTTGACGTGGCACAGGTCCATCTGCGCCTCGTAGTACGCGTCCAGGGTCCCGACGTCGCGCCAGTACTTGGCGGTCTTCTTGTTCTCGTCGTAGAACGCGTAGGCGTAGGTGCGGCCCTCGCCAATCAGCGACGGGATGATGTCCTTGCCGAAATCGTGATGGCTGTGCGGCCGGCCGGCGTCTTCCTCGAGCGCGCGAATCAGCACGGCGCTGTCGAAGACGTAGATGCCCATCGACGCCAGGGTCATGCCGGGCTGGCCGGGCATGGCCGGCGCGTTCGCGGGTTTCTCGAGGAACCCGGTGACCTTGTCGTGTTCGTCGACCGCGACGATGCCGAACCGCGGGCCGTCCTCGATCGGCACCTCGATGGCCGCGAGGGTGACCTCGGCCGCCGAATCCATGTGGAACCGCAGCATCTTCTGGTAGTCCATCTTGTAGACGTGGTCGCCGGCCAGGACCACGACGTACTTCGGCGCCTCGCGAATGATGGAGTAGAGGTTCTGGTAAACCGCGTCGGCGGTGCCTTGGTACCAGTGCTCGCCGACCCGTTTCTGCGGCGGCAGGATCTCGATGAACTCGCCCAGCTCCTCGGAGACGACGGTCCAGCCCTGCCGGATGTGGCGGTTGAGCGAGAGCGACTTGTACTGGGTGGCGATGAAGACGTGGCGCAGGCCCGAATTGATGCAGTTGCTGAGGACGAAGTCGATGATCCGGTACGGTCCGCCGAAGTACACGGCGGGCTTGGCCCGATCCCTCGTGAGCGGGGCGAGCCGTTCGCCGGCCCCGCCCGCCAGAACAATTACCAGGACGTCGTCGCGCAACATGGTGGCAGCCCTCTGCACCATATCACCGGATGTCTCCGGATTGGCGCTAAACCTCTACTGTGACAACGCTTTAGCGTGGTTGACTTGGCAACGTTGGCCCCCCTATGATCGGGTGATCGGTGGCGCCTCGCGCGCCGATGGATTGCGCGAAGGCGCCGGGAACTTAAGTTTTGAGGGGGAACTGATGATGGTATTTCGGCGTGCAACGGCCGTGGCAGTCGCGCTGGTAGTGTCGGCAACTTTTGCCGTGGCTCAGCAGGCTCCGACAAAGAAGGACGAGAAGAAGCGCAGCAAGCAAGAGCAGGCAGAGATCGAGCAGTTGGTGAAGACGGTGGACGGCGTGATGGCCGGCCAGCCGGCACCAGGCGACATCACGATGTCGATCGAGCCGTTCTTCATGAAGTCGCAGGAATTGCGCACGTTCGTGCCTTTCGTGCTGAGCATCAACAACGCGCCCAAGACGGATTCCGCGCTGTACGTCCGCGTGGTCAACCCGTCGGCCGTGCCCGACCCGAAAGCCAAGAAGGTCGAGTACCCGTGGGACGACATTCACTTCGTGCCCGCGGCGCAGCTCGCGGGTGACGCGCCCAAGCTGAACCGCGTGTTCATGGCTGTCGCCGGCACCTACGACGTCTACATCGCGTTCAAGGAGCGCCTGCCCGAGAAGGCGCCGAAGAACACGGTTGCCAAGGTGGGCGTGCTCAAGACGCAGGTCACGGTGCCCGACTTCTACAACGCCGAGCTGAACACCAGCACCATCCTAATCGCGGACAAGGTCAACATCCTGACGGGCGCGCTCGGCCCGGACGAGGCGCGCGAGCGTCCGTTCGTGTTCGGCGCCCAGGAACTGCTGCCCGCGCCCGACATGGAATTCAAGAAGTCGGAGGAGCTCTCGGTCTTCTTCCAGGTCTACAACGCCGGCCTCGACGCCGGCGGCAAGCCCGACCTGACCCTGGATTACGAGTTCCACAAGACCGAGGCGGGCGCCGAGAAGTTCTTCAACAAGACCAACCCGCAGGTGGTCAACGCCTCCATGCTGCCGCCCCAGTTCGACCCGGCCAAGTTCCCGGTCCCCGGTGGCGTGTCGGTTCCGTTGGCGTCGTTTGGCGAGGGCCAATACCGCCTCGCCATCAAGATCACCGATAAAGCGGCCCAAAAGACCATTACCCGCGACGTGAAGTTCACCGTCAAAGGGTAGGGACGGCCTGCCCGCCGGGAGCCTATACAGGGTTCCGGCGAAGGCGTAGACTAAACAGACTGCCCGCCCCTTCTGTCGGGGGCGGGCGGCCATGTCCAGATGGGCACCCCCCGTCGCCTGCTCGCCCCCGTCTCGCTGCTCTGCCTGTTGGCATTGCACTCGACCCCTGCCTCGGCCCAACCCCAGATCGAACGCGTCGCCAAGCTCGCTGCCGCCAGCACCGGCCACATCGAAGGCTCGGTCGTGGACGAAGCCGGCAAGCCGCTCGACGGCGTCGTGATTTCGGCGCTCGGCAACACCACCGCGTTTGCCGTGTCCGACAAGGCCGGCCAGTTCACGCTGCGCCAGTTGCCGCCGGGACCGTACCTTCTCCGCGCGCACTTGCAGGGGTTCCTGGCGCCGCGCAGCACGATAGTCAACGTGCGGCCCGCCGCGCGCAGTGCGTCCACCTTCACGTTACGCCGCGAGGCCACCGCCGGCGCGCCGCGCGTGGCCGGCGCCGGCGTCGGCACCACCATCGCCGCGCCCAGCGACCCGGCCAAGGAAGGCCGCAATGAGGGGGACTTCGCCTGGCGGCTGCGCCACTTGAAGCGCGGCGTGTTGCGCGACGCCGAAACCATGGCCGGCATCCCGCAAGACGATGACTGGTTCATCACCGATTCGTTCCAGTTCCTCGGCCGCGCCGTCGGCTCGTCGGCGAAGGCCGCGACCGCGCTCTTCTCGGACCTGTCGCTCGGCGGCCAGGTCAACCTGCTGACGACCGGCGCCTTCGACAACCCGCTGCAGTTGCTGCAACTCGACCGCACCAGCAGCGTGGCCTTCTTCTCGCTGGGCGCGCCGGTCGGCACCCACGGCGACTGGTCGGTGCGCGCGGCGATGAACCAGAACGACTTGAGCTCGTGGATGCTCGCCGGCAGCTACGTCGTCACCGCCCCGGTCGCGCACCGCTACCAGGTGGGCATGTCGTACAGCCTGCAGCGCTACGAAGGCGGCAACACAGCCGCGCTGATGGCGCTGACCGACACCGCCCGCAACGTCGGCTCGGTCTTCGCGTACGACGAGTGGGAAGTGTCGCGCTACCTGTCGGTCGGCTACGGCGCCAGCTACGCCAGCTACGATTACCTGCCCGTCGGGCCGGTGCTGTTCAGCCCGCGCCTGTCGGCGACCGTGTCGCCCACCCGCCACCTGCGCCTGCGCTTCTCGGCGGCGCGCGAGTTCAGCGCGCCGGGCGCGGAAGAATTCCTGCCGCCGACCAGCGCCGCCTACCTGCCGCCGCAGCGCACCTTCTCGACCATCTCGGCCGCCGGCATGCGGCCGCAAGAGCTGCAGAACTACGAGGCCGGCGTGGACCGCGTGTTCAACGGCGTCACGGTCGGCGTGCGCGCCTTCGAGCAGCGCATCAGCGATCAGACCGTCACCGTCTTCGGCCTGCCTCAGGACGACAGCGCCGCCTCGCTCGGCCACTACTATGTGGGCGCCGCCGGCGATGCCAGCGTGCGGGGCGTCGGCGTCACGTTCACGCACGCGCTGTTCGACAACCTCCGCGGCTCGGTCGACTACTCGTTGGCCGACGCCACCTGGCAATCGCGCGCCACGCCGGTGGAGTACGCCGTGCTGACGCGCTGGGTGCCGTCGGCCGTGCGGAACGACGAGCGCATTCACGACGTCACCACGTCGCTGCAGACCGAGATTCCCATGACGGCCACGCGCGTCGTGGTGCTCTACAAGCTGAACACCGCGTTTGCCTCGCGCGTCATCGCCGACGGCCCGGGCTTCGACGCGCGCTTCGACGTGCAGGTGAACCAGGCGCTCCCGTTCATGAATTTCCGCGCGTCGCAGTGGGAGATGCTGGTCGGCGTCCGCAACCTGTTCCACGAATCCCTGGCCAACGCCTCGGTCTACGACGAGCTGCTCGTCGTGCGCCCGCCCAAGCGCGTGGTCGGCGGCCTCACCATCAAATTCTGAAGGGCCTCGGGCTTCGCCCTCGGTGGGGCTCGGCGCTTCCACCTCCGCGCTCTCGCGCTACGGCGGACAAGTCGCGCCTCGTAGGGCGCCTCGCTCACGCTCGGCGTGGGGCTCGCGCCTGCGGCGCTCGTGGGGACGGGCTGTGCTGCGAACCCGAGGCCTCAATCAACATCTTCACGGGTCACACCCTCGCACTCCAAGACGAAGTCCGCGCCGTAGGCCCTGGCCGGGGTTTGAAAACCGGGCGGCGCATGGCCGCTCAAGACCTGTCGCGCGGCGGCCAGCGCGGCGTGCCCGGTCCAGACGACGCCGGCCTCGGGACCGTGAAGGCGGGCGGTGGCGCGGCGGCCCTGGTCGTCTGCCACTTCGCCCCAGACGTGCGTGACGGTTCGCGCCCGCGCCTCCGCGCTCGGGCCCGGCCTCACGGCGCGCTTCAACTGGTTGCGCAGCATGGGGATCCTGAAGAGCGGCCGAAAGTAATCGAGCTTCGCCATCTGCCGGCGTGTTGACTCCGCCAGCACCAGGTAGTCTTCGATGTTCGGGATGCCGGTGCTGTAGTAGGCCATGAACACATCGCCCCAGGTCATCCGCGTGGCGAGCACGGCACCGTCGCCGAAGTCAATCATGCGGGTCTTCACGCCGCGATCCGGCACCTCGAGCCGGCCGTTGCGGCGCACGCGGTTGCCGTACGGGATGAGCTCGATCATGGTGCGCTGGGTGCCGGGTGGCAGCCCGCCGGGGCCTTGCGAGCGGAAGGCAAGCGTGAGGCGGGTGGCCGAGGGCAGGCGTTGTTTCAGGTGCAGGGCCAGGCAATCGGTCGGGACGACGTCGAAGCCGGCACCGGGCAGGAGCATGACGCCTTGTCGCAGCGCTTCGGCATCATGCGCGGCCACGCCTTCGTACACGGGGATCTCGCCGGTGAGATCGAGATAGTGCGTGCGCGTGCGCAGGCACGCCTCCACCATGGGCTCGAAGGTGTGGATGTACGGACCCGCGCAGTGCAGCACCACCGTCACATCCGCAAGCCAGCGGTCGATGCCGGGGCCGAGCTCGAACACGCGATGTTCGACGCCCAGTTCCGACGCGAGCGCGGCGAGCCGGCTCGCGTTGCGGCCGGCGAGGATCGGGAGCAAGCCGGTTTGCACGGCCAGCCGCGCGATAGCTTCGCCGACGAACCCGTTGGCGCCGTACAGCATGAGCATGGTGGCCCTCCTGAACAACAGTTCAGCATTTCCGGCGAATTTCAGCACATACTAAGTTTTGGATCGATCCACCAGTCGGTTGGATAAGCGTGATCGACGAGGTGGTCTCCGAGCGAGAAATGCCTTATTTACCAATAGTTTAGCCAATCGTTTCCGGCCGAGCTCGTGGTATGGGGTTTGCTCTGAATTCGCCGGATTGTTCTGCCTTGTTAGGTAACACTGAACCAACGACGGCCATGTCTGTTTCTGACCCTGGATCCTGGTGGCGCGAGTGGCGGCAAACCGCCTTGCCGGTTGCGGTCACGCTCGGCCTGTTGGCGCTTGGCCTGGCCAACGTCGTCTCGCGCGCGACCTCCACCGAAGTTGAAGACGGCGTGCTCTGGGTCGAGCGCGCGGTGGGCGTGGTGGCCGCCGAAGTGGCGTCGCCTTCCGCCGCGAGCCGCGCCGGCGTGCGGCCCGGCGACATCCTGCTCGCCATCAACAATCATCCGGTCGACGGCCGCCAGGACGTGCTGTCGCTGCAGCAGCAGGGCAAGGCGGGCGAGCGCCATTCGTACACGCTGCTGCGGCTCGGCTCGCAGCAGATTGCGACCGTGTCGCTGGCGCCCATGCCGGCCGGCACCGGGCTGTTCTACTACGTGCTGGCCGCGGTCGGCATCTTCACGCTGCTGGTGGGCGCGGCGGTGCGCGCGCGCCGTCCCACCGATCAAGCGACGCTGCATTTCTTCTGGCTGTCGGTGGCGTTCTTCGGCGTCTTTACCTTCTCGTTCAGCGGCCGGCTCGATCGGGTGGACTGGATTTTCTATTGGGGCGACGTGATTGCGTTGAGCGTGCTGCCGCCGCTCTTCCTGCACTTCACGCTGGTGTTCCCCGAGCGTCCGCACATGCCCGGCTATTCGGCGACGCTCGAGCGCTGGCTGCCGGCCATCTACCTGCCGGGCGCGGTGCTGGGCTCCACGCGCACGCTCGCGGTGCTGCGGTCGAGTGTCGATCCCGAATATTTCATCCGCGTGGTCTCGCTGCTCGATCGCCTCGAGTACGTCTACCTCGTCGGGTTTGGCGCGGCCGGCCTGGCCGTGCTGCTGCGCGCCCTGTCGCGGGCGCGGTCGGTGACGGTGAAGCGCCAGTTGCGCTGGATCGTGTGGGGCACGGCCCTCGGCGCCGTGCCGTTCGCGCTGGGCTACGCCATGCCGTTTGCGCTCGGCGCCGACCCGTCCATTCCCATGGAGTTGTCGGCGATTCCGCTCGGGTTCATCCCGCTGGCGTTTGCCTCGGCCATCATTCGCTACCGCCTGATGGACGTGGAGATCATCCTCAAGCGCCTGCTCGTCTACACCTCGGCCGTGGCCGCCATCGTGGCCATCTACGTGCTGATTCTGCGCGCCTCCGGCAACGAAATGCTGGACGGCGGCGAGTCGCAACACCGCTGGATCATCGCGTTTCTCGCCACGGTGGTCGTCATCCTGCTGGCCAAGCCGGTGAAGGACGGGCTGCAGCGCGCCATCGACCGCGCCTTCTACCGCGATCGTTACGACTATCGCCGCGCGCTGGTGAGCTTTGCCGGCGAGCTGAACAGCGATCTCGATCTCAACCGCCTGGCGGAACGCCTCGTCACGCGGGTCCGCGAGACCATCGAGCTGGACCGGATGGCGTTCCTGCTGGCCAACGACGCGGGCGACTTCGACGTCATCAGTCACGCCGGCTTCGAGTCGGCGCCGCCGCGGCTGACCGGCGCCTCGGGCATCGGCACGCGCCTCGGCGGCGCGCACACCGTGCGGCTCGACGACCCGCTGGCGGCGACCCGGTTCACGGCGGAAGAGGTGGAGTTCTGGCGCGACGCCGGCCTCTTCTACTTCGTCCCCTGCATCACCAAGGATGCCGCGATTGCCGTGCTGGCGCTCGGCCGGCGCGCCAGCGGCGAGCCGCTCAGCAGCGAAGACACGGCCCTCGTGACGGCGGTGGCCGCCCAGGCCGCGACCGCCATCGAGAACGGGCGCCTCTACCGCCAGTTGCACCTCAAGGCGTCGGAACTGGATCGGCTCCACGCCTTCAACGAGAACATCCTCGAGTCGCTGGACGATGGCCTGCTGGTGCTGGGCCCGGGCGACCAGGTCGTGCGCTGGAACGCGGCGCTCGAGCGGCTCTATGGCCCGCAGCGGGCGGCCGTGCTCGGCCAGCACGTCGCTCGCCTGTTCGACGCGCATGTCGTCGACCTGCTGAACGCCGCGCGCCGCGACCAGCCCGACGGCACCACCATCTTCCGCGTGCCGCTGATGGCCCGCAACGGCGTCGACGGCGCCCGCCTGCTGGTCAACATCACCACCGTGCCGCTGCAGACCCTGGCCGGCGGCGCCCAGGCCGGCACCATCGTGATCTTCGAGGACATCACCGAGCGCTCGCAGATGGAAGAACAGCTGCGGATCTCGGAAAAAATGGCGTCGCTCGGCCTGCTGGCCGCGGGCGTGGCGCACGAGGTCAACACGCCGCTGACCGGCATCTCCAGCTACACGCAGATGCTGCTCGAGAACGCCGATCCTGCCGATCCGCGCACGCCGATGCTGGAAAAGATCGAGAAGCAGACCTTCCGCGCCGCCCGCATCGTCAACGGCCTGCTCAACCTGTCGCGGCCCAATGCCGCGGAACAATCCGAGCGGACAGTCGTCGATCTCAATGTGGTCATCACCGACGTGCTCTCGCTGCTCGAGCACCAGTTCGAGAAGGGCAGCGTCAAGGTGCGCCGCGAGCTCAATCCCGAGCCGGTCCGCGTGATTGGCTTCGAGTTCAAGCTGCAGCAGGTGTTCCTCAACCTCTTCCTCAACGCCCGCGACGCCATGGCAAGCGGCGGCTGGCTGACCATTTCGACCCGGGCCGACGGCCGCGAGATGGTGGCCGAGGTGGCCGACACCGGCAACGGCATCGCCCCCGAGCACCTGGCGCGGATCTACGATCCGTTCTTCACGACCAAGGCCATGGGCCAGGGCACCGGTCTCGGCCTGTCGATCACCTACGGCATCGTGCGCGAGCACGAGGCCACGATTCAGTGTGACAGCGCCCCGGGCGCGGGCACGCGTTTCGAGATTCGTTTTGCCGCGGCCCCCGCGGCGGGCGCGGCGGCGGCCGCCCCCGCCTTGCAGCAGCGGGCAGGACACTAGCCATGCGACGTCATGCCTCCGTACTGGTCATCGACGACGAAGAGGTGATGCGCGACATCCTCGGCACGCTCCTCGAGCGCGAGGGCTACAGCGTGCGGCTGGCCGCCGGCGGCCACGAAGGCCTCGAACTGGCCAGGTCGCTGCCGTTCGACGCCGTGATTGTCGACGTCATGATGCCGGGCATCGACGGCATGCAGGTGCTCGACGAGCTCAAGAAGCTGGACGACGACCTGCCGGTGCTGATGGTCACCGCCTACGCCTCGATGGAAAGCGCGATCGCGGCCATGAAGAAGGGCGCGTTCGACTACATCACCAAGCCGTTCAAGAACGACGAGGTGCTGGTCGTGCTGCGCAACGCCGTCGAGCGCCGCCAGCTGGTCGCCGAGAACGTCGCGCTCAAGCAGAACCTGCAGGCCCGCTACCACAAGTTCTCGGGCATCATCGGCAAGAGCAGCCGGATGAAGCAGGTGTTCGACCTGATCATCCAGGCCGCCCCCAGCCGCTCGACCATCCTGATCACCGGCGAGAGCGGCACCGGCAAGGAACTGGTGGCCCGCGCCATTCACCAGAACTCGGCCCGCAGCGAACGCTCGTTCGTCGCGGTCAATTCGGGCAACCTGCCGCCCGACCTGCTGGAATCGACCCTCTTCGGCCACGTCAAGGGCGCGTTTACCGGCGCCGTGTACCCCAAGAAGGGCATGTTCGACCTCGCCGACAAGGGCACCATCTTCTTCGACGAGATCGGCAA
>CAYGMD010000130.1:0-13140 GCA_964350785.1 uncultured Acidobacterium sp.
GCGACGGCCGGGGCCGCCGGCTGGTGGCCGATCAGGCCCAGGGCTTCGGCGGCGCGGCCCTGGATGGTCGGGTCCGGGTCGGCCAGCGCGGTGGTCAACGCCGGCGCCGCCGCCGCGTCGCCAATCAGGCCCAGGGCAAAGGCGGCCATCTGCCGCACTTCGGAATCCTGGTCGCCCTCGAGCAGCGTGGCCAGCGGGGGAATGGCGGCCGGCAGGCGGACGCGGCCGGCGGCCAGCGCCGCGCGGCGGCGGACGCGCGCCTCGGGGTCTTGCAGCAACGCCAGCAGGTCGCCGCCGCCGCCAGCCAGCTGGCGCTCGTCCTCGAGCTGCAGGATCCATCGCATCTTCTGGTCGAACGCCGCCACCGGCGGCGTCGCGGTGAGCTGCGGCGCCACCTTGGGCCCGCACGCGCCGGCGGCGAGCAACACGACAAGCGCGACAAGCGCGCGTGGAGATTGCGATCGGGTCATAAGGAAATGTGCCGCAACGTCGCCCGGTCAATCCGGTCGCGAACGATGTTCACGCCAATGCCCGGGGCCGTCGGCACCGCGATGGTGCCGTCGGCGCCAATGTCGATGGCCGGCTCGATCAGGTCCGGCTGGTAGTACCGCTTGCTGGCGGCGATGTCACCCGGCAGGGTGAAGTTCGGCAGGCTGGCCAGGTGGATGTTATGGGCGCGGCCAATGCCGCTTTCGAGCATGCCGCCGTGCCACACCGGGATGCCGTTGGCGGCGCACAGGTCGTGCAGCTCGATCGACGCGCGATGGCCGCCGACGCGGCCGGGCTTGATGTTGATGATCCGGCACGCCTTCGCCGCGATGGCGTCGCGGGCAATGCGCACCGTGTGAATCGACTCGTCCAGGCACACCGGCGTGGTGATGCGCCGCTGCAGCACCGCGTGGTCCATCACATCGTCATAATCGAGCGGCTGCTCGATCAGCAGGAGGTGGAACGGGTCCAGCCGCGCGAGCAGGTCGCTGTCGTCGAGCGTGTAGGCGGCGTTGGCGTCGACCTGCAGCGGGATGTTGCCGAACTTCGCGCGGATGCGTTCGACCGCCTCGATGTCCCAGCCCGGCTTGATCTTGATCTTGATGCGCTGGTAGCCGGCGGCCAGCTCCTTGGCCACCTTCTCGAGCAGCTGGTCGAACGAGTCCTGGATGCCAATCGATACCCCCGAGGCAATGCGGTCGCGGGTGCCGCCCAGCACCTGCGCCAGCGGCTGCCCGAGGCTGCGCGCGTAGAGGTCCCACGCCGCCATTTCGACGCCGGCCTTGGCCATGTTGTGGCCGCGAATACGGGCGAGCGCCGGGAACACGTCGCGCGGGTGCGCGAAGGTCTGGCCCACGACCAGCGGCGCGATGAAGCCTTCGATGATGTGCCAGACCGTTTCGGTGGTCTCGCTGCTGTAGTAGGGATTGGCCTCGGCCACCGACTCGCCCCAGCCTTCGTGGCCGTCGCCCTCGACGCGGACCAGGACGAACGTGCGGTCGTAGCTGCGGCCGAAGCTCGTCTCGAAGAAATGAACGAGGGGCAGCCGGCACAGGAACAACTCGATCTTTTCGATCTTCACGCCTACAAACTATACTCGCCAGCGCAGTGGCCTTTCACTATCTCGCCATCGAAGGCCCGATCGGGGTTGGCAAGACGCGGCTGGCCGAGCGGCTGGCGGCGCGGCTCGAGGCGACGACCATCCTGGAAGACACCGAGAACCCCTTTCTCGCCGACTTCTATGCCGATCGGCCGGGCTCGGCGCTCCAGGCCCAGCTCTTCTATCTGCTCAACCGCCACCGCCAGCTGACCGGCAAGCGCCAGGCCGACTTGTTCCTGCAGACCTTCGTCTGCGACTACGTATTCGACAAGGACAAGATTTTCGCCTACCTGAACCTCGACGACAACGAGCTGTTCATCTACCAGCGCCTGTTCGACCTGCTGGCCAAGGACGTGCCGCCGCCCGACCTGGTCGTCTATCTCCAGGCGCCGACCGAGCTGCTGATGAAGCGGATCAAGACCCGGGACGTGGACCCGGACCGCGAGCCGCTGCCCCTGCCCGACGAGGATTACCTGCGCGAGCTGAACGAGGCCTACCAGCACTTCTTCTTCCATTACTCGGCGACCCCGCTGCTCGTGGTCGAAACCTCGGAGTTCGACCCCGAATCGGACGACGAGGCGCTGGATGAGTTGGTCAGGCAAATCAAGGGGATGGGCAAGGGGACGCGCTACTACGTCGCCCGGAAGTGAGCTAAGCTGATCCGATATGGCTTGGTTCAAGAAGGCCCGCAAGCCCATTGCCACGCCCGAAAAGTCCAGCCGCGTGCCCGAAGGCCTGTGGGTGAAGTGCCCGGCGTGCGACACCATCATCTACACCAAGGACCTGGTCAAGAACCTCCACGTCTGCGGCAAGTGCGCCCACCACTTCCGGCTGTCGGCCACCGAACGCCTCAAGTCGCTGTTTGACGACGAGCGCTGGGAAGAGCTGGCGCCGAACCTGACGTCGAACGACCCGCTCAAGTTCACCGACACCAAGCCGTACAAGTCGCGGCTGGCCAACACCCAGAAGTCCACCGGCCAGAAAGATGCCGTGATCGTCGGCGTCGGCCGCATCAACGGCCTCGAGACGGTCGTCGCCTCGATGGAGTACAGCTTCATCGGCGGGTCGATGGGGGTAGTCGTCGGCGAGAAGATCGTCCGCGGCATCGAGCTGGCGCTCGAGCGCAAGGCGCCCGTGATCATCGTGTCGTGCTCGGGTGGCGCGCGCATGATGGAGGGCGCGCTGTCGCTGATGCAGATGGCCAAGATCTCGGCGGCGCTGGCGCGGCTGGATCGGGCCAGGCTGCCCTACATCTCGCTGCTGACCGACCCGACCACCGGCGGCGTGACGGCGAGCTTCGCCATGCTGGGCGACCTCAACATCGCCGAACCCAAGGCGCTGATCGGCTTTGCCGGCCCGCGCGTGATCGAGCAGACCATCCGCCAGAAACTGCCCGACGGCTTCCAGCGCAGCGAGTTCCTGCTCGAACGCGGCATGCTCGACCTGGTCGTCGACCGGCGCGAGCTGAAGACCACGCTCGAAAAGACGCTGCGGTTCATGAGCTCGAGTCTGCCCCAAGCCCCAAGCCTCAAGCCCCAAGCCGGAGAGCCTGTCAGCCATAGCGCGCAGCGCGACGGCGGACTTGTCCACCAAAGCCCGCCGGGCGACGGTGGATGACCCCTCTCGAACGGCTGTTCGCGCTCGAACAGTTCGGGATCAAGCTCGGCCTCGACAACATCCGCGCCCTCCTCGCCGCGCTGGGCAACCCCGAGCGCGCGTGGCGATCGGTGCACATCGCCGGCACCAACGGCAAGGGGTCGGTGGCGGCCATGGTCGAGCGCGGCCTGCGCGCCGCGGGGCTCAAGACCGGCCGCTACACCTCACCGCACCTCGAGGTCATCGAGGAACGGGTTGCCATCAACGGCGAGCACGTCGATCGAGAGACGTTTACCGCCGCCACGGCGCGGGTCTTCGACGCGGTCGATCGCGCCACCCGCCACGGCACGCTCACGGTCGTGCCGACCTTCTTCGAGGTCTCGACGGCGGTGGCCTTCGAGATCTTCCGCCAGGCCAGGGTGGACGTCGCGGTGGTCGAGGTCGGGCTGGGCGGCCGTTTCGACGCCACCAACGTGTTGTCGCCCGACATCACCGCCATCACGTCGATCGCGTTCGACCACGAACGGCACCTGGGCACCACGCTCTCGGAGATTGCCTTCGAGAAGGCCGGGATTGCCAAGCCCGACACGCCGCTGGTGGTTGGCCGGCTGCCGGGCGAGGCGGCGCGGCGCATTGCCGCGGTGGCGGCGGCCGTCAACGCGCCGCTCATCGATGCGCACGCGACCGCCACCGACCGCGTCTATCCGCCGCTGAAGCTCGCGTTGCCCGGCCGCCACCAGCTGGAGAACGCCGCCGTCGCGGTCGCGATTCTCGAGATCTGGTCGGCGCGCGTCTCGCCGGTGCCCACGCCGGCCATCGTCACCGGCCTCACCGACTGCCGGTGGCCGGCGCGCCTCGAGTGGCTGCGGCTGGCCGGCGGCGACCTGTTGATCGACGCCGCGCACAACCCGGCCGGGGCGTCGGCGCTGGCCACCTATCTCGCCGACCAGGACCTGGCCCCGATCCCGATCGTGCTGGCGGTGATGGAAGACAAGGACCTGGCCGGCATGGTGCAACCGCTGGTGCCGGTGGCGGCCTCGTTCGTCGCGACCACGGTGCCCCACACGCGCGCCCGCACCGCCGACGGGCTGGCGGCGGCGATTCGCCTGCTGGCGCCCGCGCTGACGGTGGCGGAGGTGCCGGATCCCGAAGCGGCGGTGGCCCACGCCCTCGCCCACGCGGACCGCGCCGTCGCCGCCGGCTCGATCTACCTCATCGGCCCGCTGCGCGCCCGCCTGCTGGCCGGCGGGGCCACGGTCATGAACTTGTAACTGAAACTGAAACTCTCAACTGGAACTACCAACTGCCAACTTTCAACTTTCAACTTTCAGTTTCAAGTCGCCCATCTGATATTCTCGACTCCACTCGTGCGGTTCCGCCTTCACATCCTTCTCGCATGCGCGGTCGTCGGCCTGCTGGCGCAGCCCGCCGACGCCCAGATTGTGCCCGGCTGGAACACCAGGCAGTTCGCGCTCGAGCGGATTGACGCCGATCGCGTCCGGCTCATGCGCGAGGTCGAGATCGAAGGCGACCCCGGCGGCCCCAACGCCGGGCAGAAGTTCTTTGCCGACGATCTCGAGATGAACGTGAAGACGGGCGAGCTCACCGCCCGCGGCAACGTCGTGTTCCAGACGCCGACGTCGCGTATTGCCTCCGAGACGGTGGTCTTCAACACCAAGACCAAGCTCGGCACGTTCACCAACGCCATGGGCATCGCGCAGCTGGGCGAACGCGGGCGCCAGAACCAGAGCATGTTCGGCACGCTGGAGCCCGACGTGTACTTCTACGGCACGGAGATCGAGAAGGTCGGGGCCGACAAGTACCGGATCGTCAAGGGCGGCTTCACCACCTGCGTGCAGCCGACGCCGCGGTGGGAAATCGTCAGCGGCCGCGCCACCGTCAACCTCAACGACTACGTCGTGATGAAGAACGCCGTGGTGCGCGTCAAGAACGTGCCCGTGTTCTACCTGCCAATCATGTACTACCCGATCCAGGAGGACGATCGCGCCACCGGCTTCCTGCTGCCGACCTACAGCTCGGCCACCTACACGGGCTCGTCGATCAGCAACGCCTTCTTCTGGGCCATCAACCGCAGCCACGACCTGACGATGCTCCACGACTGGTTCGTCACCGGCAGCACCGGCGTGGGCACCGAATATCGCTACCTGCTCGGACCGACGGCGCAGGGCAACTTCCGCGCCTACTGGCTGGACGAGAAACAGGCGATCGTCAACGGCGTCTCGCGGCCGGCGCGCAAGAGCCAGATCTTCACCGGCGGCCTGAGCCAGGGCCTGCCGCTCGGCCTGGCGGCCCGCGCCAACGTCAACTACTCCACCGACGTCACGACCCAGCAGCTGTACAGCAACAACTTCTACGACGCGACCACCAGCCGCCGAACGTTGACGGGGGGCATCACCGGCGCCTGGGCCGGCCTCAGCATGAACTCGGTCTACACGCGGAACGAGTACTTCTACAACGCGACCGACTCGCAGACCGACGGCCGCGCCCCGGGTCTCTCGGTCAGCTACAGCGGCCGCAAGCTGCCGTACCTGCCGGCCTATTTCTCGATCACCGGCGATGCCGCGCACATCCTGTACATCGGCAAGACGACCAAGGCGACGGTCGACAAGAGCCTGAACCAGGTCGACGTCGTGCCGGCGCTGCGGGCGCCGCTCAGCACGCTGCCGTTCCTGACCGTCAACGCCACGGCCGCCTATCGCACCACCTACTTCAGCGAAAGCCTGGCGGCCGACGGCCGGACGCAGATCGAGGAGGCGGTGACGCGCCAGTACGCCGACCTGCGCGCCGACATCGTCGGGCCCGTGTTCTCGCGCGTCTTCAACCCGAACAACGCGTTTGCCGAACGCATGAAGCACATCATCGAGCCGGCGTTCTCGGTGCAGCGGCGGACGACCATCGACGGTCAGCGGCGGGTGCCCCAGGTGGGCGGCGCCTACGACACCATCATCGGCGGGACCACGCAGCTCACCTACGGCCTGGCCAACCGGTTGCTGGTCCGCAAGCGGGCGGTCGAGGGCTCGCAGGCCGGCTCGCCGCAGGAACTGCTCAACGTCTCGATTCGGCAGAGCTATTACAGCGACCAAACCGCCAGCCAGTTCGACCCGGCCTACGGCAACAACCAGGGCCGGCCGCCCAGCCCGTTCTCGCCGATTACGCTGTCGGCCAAGGCCATGCCCACGCAGCCGATGGCGCTCGACTTCCGGCTCGACTACGACCCCCGCACCGCGGCCGAGATCAAGGTGATGGGCTACGGCCTGAACGGCGTGTTCCGCTCCAACCTGATCGAGACCACCGCGGGCTGGAGCAAGCAGAACTACGGCAACGCCCGGGGCGGGCGCTCGAACAACAACCTGCAGCAAAGCACCCAGTTGCGCTTCGCCGGCGGCAAATACGGCGGCACGGTGTCGTTCTACTACGACATCGCGCGGTCGATGCTCAACAACCACCGCTACATCGCCTTCTACAACGCCCAGTGCTGCGGCATCTCGTTCGAGTACATGGCCTATAACTACGCCCAGAGCACCAACCTGCCGATCAACAAGAACCGCCGGTTCAACATGTCGTTCACCCTCGCCGGCGTCGGGTCGTTTTCCAACTTCTTCGGGGCATTCGGCGGCGGAACGTATTAAGATCGTCTGCTGTCATGGTCAAAGTCCTCGTCACCGGCGGCGCCGGCTTCATCGGCAGTAATTTCGTGCGCTACGCGCTGCAAACGCACGCGGACTGGCACGTCACCAATCTCGACAAGCTGACCTACGCCGGGCGCAGGGAAAACCTGCACGACGTGATGGACAGTCCCCGTCACACGTTCGTGCACGGCGATATCTGCGACGCCGCGGTGGCCGGCCCGCTGGTCGAAGCCGCCGACTACGTGGTGCACTTCGCGGCCGAGACCCACGTCGACCGCTCGATCATGGCGGCCGGCGACTTCATCAAGACCGACGTCGAGGGCTCGTTCGTGCTGCTCGAGGCCGCGCGCCGCAACCCGGGGCTGAAGCGCTTCATCCAGATTTCGACCGACGAGGTGTACGGCAGCGTCGCGGAAGGCTCGAGCACCGAAACCGACGAACTGAAGCCGCGCAATCCGTACGCGGCCAGCAAGGCGGGCGCGGACCGCCTGGCCTACAGCTACTGGGCCACCCACGACGTGCCAGTGATCGTGACCCGGGCGTCCAACAACTACGGACCGTACCAGTTCCCCGAGAAGATCCTGCCGCTGTTCGTCACCAACCTGACCGACAACATCCCGGTGCCGCTCTATGGCGACGGCGGCAACATCCGCGACTGGCTGCACGTGCTCGACCACTGCCGCGCGCTCGACCTGCTGCTGCACACCGGCACCAACGGCGAGGTCTACAACATTGGCGGCGGCAACGAGGTCAGGAACATCGACCTCACGCACACCGTGCTGAAGCTGATGGGCAAGGGCACCGACCTGATCAAGCCGGTCGCCGACCGCAAGGGCCACGACCGCCGCTACAGCCTCGGCACCAGGAAGCTCGAAGGCATGGGCTGGAAGCCGCAAGTGCCGTTCGAGCAGGGCCTGCGCGAAACCGTGGCCTGGTACCAGGCCAACGAGTGGTGGTGGCGGCCGATCAAGGAACGCGACCCCGCCTACAAGGCGTACATCGAAGCGCAGTACGGCAAGCGCGGCTGATGGCGGCACCAATCCTCGTCACCGGCGCGGCGGGGTTTGTCGGCAGCCATTTGCTGGAGTTGCTGGCCCAGGACGGCGCCGACATCGTCGCCTGGCGGCGGCCGGGCACCGAACCGCTCGTCGCCGGCCGTGACGTGCGCTGGGCCGTCGTCGAAATGCACGACGGCGGGGCCGTGCGGGCGGCGATCGCCGAAGTGCGCCCCTCGGCCGTCTATCACCTGGCCGGTGTCCCCCACGTCGGCGATTCCTGGGGCCACACCCGCGAGACGTTCGCCGGCAACGTGCTGGCCACGCATCACCTCTTCGAAGCCTTGCGCCGCGCCGGCCTCGCGCCGCGCGTGCTCATCACCAGCTCCGCCACCGTCTACACGCCCGCCGACCACGCCCTGCGCGAGGACGACGCGGTGTGCCCGAACAACCCGTACGGCACCAGCAAGCTCGCCCAGGAGATGGTGGCGCGCCGCGCGTGGCAGGACGATGGGATTCCGGGGTTGATTGCGCGGGCGTTCAATCACGTGGGGCCGCGCCAGGCGCCGTCGTTCCTCGCGCCAAGCGTGGCCCGGCAGATCGCGGCCATCGAGGCCGGCCGCCTCGAACCCGTGCTGAAGGTCGGCAACCTCGCCCCCCGGCGCGACATCATGGACGTGCGCGACACCGTCCGTGCCTATCGCGCGATGATGCAGTCAGCGACGCCAGGCGTGACCTACAACGTCTGTTCCGGCCGCCCGGTGCCGGTGAAAGAGCTGATCAACCTGTTCGTCCAGCACGCGAAAGTGCCGGTCCGCATCGAACAGGATCCGTCCCGCTTCCGCCCGAACGACACCCCCCTGTTGCTGGGTGATGTCTCGCGGCTGCACGGCGACACCGGCTGGGTGACCGAGATTTCACTCGACCAGACCGTCGAAGACCTGATCGCCTACTGGCGGACCACGGCATAGACCCTGCTCACCTCACGCCTTCGTAGGTGATATTCAGGATCCGATCGCAGTAATAGGTGAGTCGAGGCGCGGCGAGGGGCCTCACGATCCCCATCGATTCGAGTCGTCGTAGATCTGCCCGTGCCGTTGGATGAGTGACGCTGAAGTGGTTTTGAACCCATGTCACGGTGACAACAGGGTACTCAAAGAGTTTGTCGATTAACGCCGCCAGTCTGACGCTTCCGTCCTTGAGGCGCTCCTGAAACTCACGATGGAGGCCGAGCAGATTGTCGGCGCGCTTCTCGGTGTCTTTCGACTGGCTGATCACACCACGCAGGCAGAATTCAATCCATGGTTCCCACGCTCCGTGCGTACTGACGGCCAGGAGCAGATCCATGTACCTCGTCTTGTGTTGCTCGAAGTACGCGCTCATGTAGAGCCACTGATTCGAGAGGTCGCACCATTCTGAAATGCAAAGGGCAAGCAGCAGGCGTCCCACTCGACCGTTGCCATCCCGGAAGGGGTGTATGGCTTCGAACTGATAGTGAGCAAGAAATGCCCGCACGAGGGGATCGTACGTCGTCAGGTCGGTGTTCCTGAGAAAGGTCTCCAGATCGCCAAGTGTCTCGTCCAGATAGAGAGGCGGCGGGGGTACAAACCGGGCTGGACGCTGAATCTGGTTCTGGATCTTCCGAAACTGTCCCGGACTCTGATCGCTTCCGCGCACCCCGTCCATCAAGATCTTGTGCAGTTCCCGGATCAAAGCCAGCGACAGCGGCCATTCACGCTCTCGATCAAGCCGAAGCCGCAGAGCCTCTGTGTAGTTGAAGATCTCTCGAAAGGCGTTCTTGGGGTCATTCTCAGAGGTTGGATACGATGGTTCCGCATAGAACAGCACCTGCTGATGCGGATCTGTGATGGTCCCCTCCAGTTGGGAAGAAAGCTGGGCTTCCCGGAGTTGGAGCGGCCGCAGCAAGATCTCTGCGCTCTTCAGGTGCTTCCCCATTCCACTGAGGCTGGCGAGGGCCGTCCTGGCCTCCAGCAGAAGAGGCCACAATCGCTCCGGCCAGGTCCAATCGGGCGGAAGCGGGTTCGGAACAAATGCCACTCGGGCATCTGCGGGACCGTCAGGCAGTGGAACCAGTCGTCCCGTGATTTCGGGGCCAAAGTCACTCGCTTCCATTGGACTAAAGTAAATCATGATGATTCATTTTTTGATAAAATATTTCTATTAATATTTCAATTCATCCTAATCGCCATTGACATGCGAAGAAAAGGCGAAATAATGGGACGCCATGGCGAGCTTTCCGCTGCTCTTCGACCTCGGTCGCTCGCCGACGACGCGCGACGTCGCCAGGCTCGTCAAGGACGGCGGCCTCGAGGCGCTGCCTGGCGCGCAGCGGCGGGGCGATGCCGCCACTTACCAGGAAATCCGCTGCCGTTCGGCCCTCAACCGCGTGAAGGGCATGCCGTTCTTCAAGTGGACCCTCAATCCCTATCGCGGCTGCACCCACGGCTGCCACTACTGCTTCGCGCGGAAATACCAGACGCAACTCGAGCTCAATGCCGGCGACGACTTCGCGTCGGTGATCTTCGTGAAGACCAACTTCGTGGAGGTGCTGCGGCGCGAGCTCGACAAGCCCACCTGGACGAAGGAGACGATTGGCTTCGGCACGGCCACCGACCCGTACCAGCCGATCGAGGGCACCTACAAGCTGTCGCGCGGCGTGCTCGAGGCGCTGCGCGACGCCGCGTCGCCGGTCGGCATCGTCACCAAGGGCCCGATGATCGTGCGCGACATCGACGTGTTGCAGGACCTGTCGCGACGCACGTCGTGCCGCATCCACATCAGCGTGCCGACGGTGGATGAAGACGCCTGGGAGCAACTGGAGCCGGGTGTCGCGCACCCCATGCGGCGGCTGCGCGCGGTGCGCCAGCTGGTGGACGCCGGGCTCGACTGCGGCGTGCTGATGGCGCCGATCGTCCCCGGCTTTTCGACGCAGCCCGCCAAGATCGAGCGCACGATCAAGGCAATTGCCGACTCGGGCGCGCGGTCGGTGGGCGCCATGGTGATGCACCTGCAGGGCGGCACGCGCGATCACTTCATGGCCCTGCTGGCGCGCGAGTACCCGCATCTCGTCGATCGCTACGAACACCTCTACGCCGGGAAGTACGCGCGGAAGGACTACACGAAGCAGGTGGACGAGGTGGTCGGGATGATGCGGGCCCGCTACCTGCCGACCGTGCGGAAGCGAGCGATGCCAACAGACCGGCCCGCCTTCGCTCTACGAGCTTCGGCGCGCCAGGCGGACAAGTAGGCCGGCAATAGTCGCGGCTCTCGGCACCAGGGCCTCGATCTCGACGTGCTCGTGAACCGCGTGCGCGCCGTCGCCGATGGCGCCGAAGCCGTCGAGCGTGGGCACACCGAGCGCCGCCGTGAAGTTGCCGTCCGACCCGCCACCCGCGCTGCCTTCCTCGAGCGCGATGCCAAGTTCCCTTGCCACGGCCCTGGCGGCCTCGAACAGCTTCGCGACGCCCTCGCTCCGCTCCAGGGGCGGACGGTCGAAGCCCCCCGTCACCGCCAGCTGCGCCCCGGCAATCTGCGGGACCAACGCCTTCATGGCTCGCTCAACGCGCTCCGCGTCGGCTCGCGTGACCGCCCTGGCGTCGATGATGGCCCGCGCCTCGGCCGGCACCACGTTGGCGCGGGTGCCCCCTTCGATCACGCCCACGGTCACGGTGACGCCGCGCGCGGGATCCTGCAGGTCGTCGATGGCGAGGATCTGCCGCGCCAGCTCGCGCACCGCGCTGATGCCCTTGCCCGGGTCGAGGCCGGCATGGGCGGAGACGCCGCGCGCGGTCATCTCGAACTGGCCCACGCCCTTACGGCTGGTCTTGAGCGCGCCACCGGGCAGCGACGGCTCGAACACCAGCACGGCCTCGCTTCGTTGCGCCTCGGCTTCGATCAGCGCCCGCGACGTGGGGCTGCCGATCTCTTCATCGGTGGTCCACAGCATCACGACCTGGCACCGGTCGAGCCCGCCCGCCTCCAGCACGGCCCTGGTGGCCAGCGTGGCGAGGCCAATGCCGGCCTTCATGTCGAAGATGCCAGGCCCGTAGATGCGGCCGTTCTCGCGCTTGAGCGGCATGCTCTCGAGCTGGCCCAGCGGCCACACGGTGTCGAAGTGGCCAAGCATCAGGATCTGGCGCGGGCCCTGGCCAAAACTGGCGCGCAAGTGGTCCCCCGCTTGCCCGCCAGAGCCTTGGCGGAGGTGGGCGGCGGCTGACGACACTCGCGACACCGTGCCGCCGATTGCCTGCAGCCGAGAGGCCAGCTCAACCCCACAACGATTCACCGCTGCCGGGTTATCGCTCGGCGATTCGATGGCTACCAAGGCTTCGATGAAGTCGAGCAGCCAGTCACGGTGGTCGGTGCAATAGGCGAGTAAGGAATGCATGTGGTCCTGGGGGCTTGGGGCCCTATAATAGTTCCGTGATCCTGTTTTTCCGTGGCGCGTTGGCAACTGCGGTTGTGCTGGTCGCAACGAGCGGCTTCGCACAGACCCCGCAGCCGTTCCCACGGCCTAATACCCCGTCGACACAGAAGCCGCAGACACCTCCAGCCCCCGTAGCACCGGCACCCACCCCGGCACCCCAGGCACCGGCGGGCGCGGCAAGTGGTGCTCCAAGCGAGGCGTTGTTGGGCGCGCCGCTCTATCCGTCGGCGGTCTACCTGACGTCCTACGATGCCGGCCGCGGCCAGCGCTTCTACCTGTTTGGGGTCAACGTTCCGTACGCCGAGCTGGTGGGGTATTACAAGACGGTGCTGAAGCAGAAGGGCGACGAGCTGTTCGAATCGCCGCCGACGCACCAGTTCGAGACCGGCCGTTTTCGCGACGAGTCGATGGCGTTTGCGCCCAGCGTGACGCTCAAGGACTACACCTATGGCGGGTCAGCGGGCTTCCCGAATCCCAGGCGCGGCGAGAAGCCGGAACGATTTGCCACGGTGATTCAAATCGTCCCGGCGCCGAAGTAGGACGCCACGGTGGAGGCAACCCTTCAGGGTTGCCTGTCAGCCCTTCACGTAGATCTCGCCGGCCTTCCTGAACTCGGCCGACTTCTCTTCCATGCCCTTCGCCGCCTCGGCGCGCACCTGCTGCGTGAGCTCCATGCTGCAGAACTTCGGCCCGCACATCGAGCAGAAGTGCGCGACCTTGGCGCCGTCGGCCGGCAGCGTCTCGTCGTGGAAGGCGCGCGCCGTGATCGGATCCATCGACAGGTTGAACTGGTCCTCCCAGCGGAACTCGAACCGTGCCTTCGACAGCGCATCGTCCCACGCCTGCGCCCGCGGGTGCCCCTTG